>CAZXCC010000150.1:0-7289 GCA_964638945.1 uncultured Veillonellaceae bacterium
GACAAGACCTCGCACACAGCCGAGTTCAGCCCGCCGATGATGTTATGGTTCTCACAGGTCACGACCGCACCGGTTTTGCTTACAGATTCCAGGATGGACTCGCGATCGACCGGTTTTATCGTATGAATATTGATCAAGTCAGCCATGACTCCCTGTTCTTTCAATATGGCACAGGCCCGGACCGCATGGGCCACCATGATGCCGGAAGCGAAAATGGACACATCGTTCCCTGCCTGCAGGCGGTCTGCCCGAAACAGGTCAAACTGATAATCTTCGCCGAAAATCTCCGGAGCCGGTTTGCGGAACAGACGAATATAGACCGGTCCTTCATATTTCACGATCGCCGGCATCGCCTTCGCGAGCTGCATGCCGTCGACCGGCTCGAAAATCACCATGCCGGGGATGCTCCGCATCACCCCGATATCTTCGAAACTCATGTGCGTGCCGCCGTTCAGTTCAGCGGCAATGCCCGGATCGCTGCCGACAATCTTGACGTTTCGTTTGGCATACGAGATGGAAATCGTCACCTGGTCGCATATCCTGCGCGTGGCAAACGCGGTAAAGGAACCAATAAAGGGGATAAAGCCATAGGCTGCCAGCCCCGCCGCAACTGAAGCCATGTTTTGCTCGGCCACGCCCACGTCAAACGCCCGGTCCGGAAATTTGCCGCGCAACCCCAACGTGCCGTTGGCTCGGGCCAGGTCGGCATCGATGCAAACGACCCGCTCGTCCGCATGCATAATTTTTTCCAGCTCACTGCTGAACACTTGCCTCATTTCCATATTTTCGTACATGTTCAAGCCTCCTGCCCAAGATCCCGGAGCGCCTGAATCCTCTGCGCCTCGGTCACCGGCATATTGTGATTGGCTGCACCCGCCTCTTCGGCGAATTTGACGCCTTTGCCCTTGATGGTGTGAAGGATGATCATCGTCGGCTTGTCCGGTGACTTGCCCGCTTCGGCCACAGCGTCGGCAATCGCCTGCACATCATGCCCGTCCGCTACGACCAGGACGTTCCAGCCGAACGCCCGCCATTTCGCATCAAGCGGATCCAGCCCCATAATGTCCGCTGTACTGCCGTCAATCTGGAATTTGTTATAGTCGGTAAAAGCGATCAGGTTGCCCAGTTTCTGATGCGCCGCAAACATCGCCGCTTCCCAGATTTGTCCTTCCTGGCTCTCGCCGTCGCCAATGATCGTAAATATCCGGGCCTGATCTTTTTTTATCTTTGAACCCTTGGCCATTCCCGCAGCGCAGGAGAATCCCTGCCCCAGCGATCCCGCCGTCATATCGATACCCCGCGTCCTCAGCATGTCGCAATGGCTGGGCAAGAGCGTACCCGGACGGTTCAGCGTATCCAGCTGGGAAACGTCAAAATACCCCTTATCCGCCAGAACGGCATACAGCGCCGGTCCGGCATGGCCTTTCGACAGCACCAGACGGTCGCGCCCCTCCATATCCGGCTTTGCCGGGTCGATCTTCATTTCCCTGTAGTACAGAACCACCAGGGCGTCGACCACCGACAAACATCCTCCCACATGCCCGACGCCGAGCTTGCCTATGGAATCCATCGTCAAGGCGCGGATGCGCCGGGATTTATCTTCAAGAAAAAGCACTTCTTCGCGATTCATCGCCAGTCCCCCATCTATCTTTCATTACATTTCACTACAAACTCTGCACATTTCTGCAGTTCACCGGTCTTTAGACCAAGGCCACGACTTTCAGGTAGCGTTCCGGGTACTGGGACAGATCCTTGATCGTGTCCGGAATCTCTCCCAGCGAAATGCATTGGGTAATCACCGAATCGACATCTACTTTGCCAGTGGCAATCATGTCGATGCTCTCGGGAAATTCGTCGACACTGTTGCGGGAGCCGAACAGGTTGAGTTCCTTGCGGATAAAGAGAGCCACCGGAAGCGAAATATCGGCCTTGGGCCAACCGACGAATACGATACGGGCCGAGTTGGCTGCAATATGGACCAGGTTTTTGATTGCTGCTTCGGCGCCGGAACACTCCAGCACCGCCTCAGCCATTCTGCCGCCGGTCAGTTCCCGTATCTTCTCTGTCGCATTTTCCTTTGCCGGATTGATGGTGCAGGCCACACCCTGCGCTCTGGCCATTTCAAGCCTCTCATCGACCGGATCCATCAGGATCGGTATGGCGCCATAAGCCAGACAGACTTTTGCAGCCAGCAACCCGATGGTTCCCGCCCCGGAGATTGCCACATGTTCACCGGCCTTCACAGAAGCCCGGTGAACCACATGCAGGGAAATGGACAACGGCTCGACCATGGCCGCTTTTTCCCAGCTCATTCCATCAGGCATTTTATGGAGATATTTCACAGGATGGGAAATTTGTTCGGTCATGCCGCCTTCCATGCGCACACCCAGTACATTCATGGATTCGCAGTTATTGACCATGCCGATACTGCAGGGATAGCACTTGCCGCAGGAGAAGTACGGCTCCAGCACCACCCTGTCGCCAACGCGGATCCCCTGTGAATTTTCTTCTATGTCCAGCACTTCGCCCGCAAGCTCATGCCCGATAATCCGCGGATACGTCATCGTCGGATTTGTTCCTTTGTATGCGGTGACATCGGACCCGCAGATCCCCAAGGACCGCGTTTGGATCAGGGCTTCCCCGGCCCTTCTGACCGGCGGCGCCATATCCCTGATCTCGATGCTCAAAGGTTTTTCAATATAGACCGCTTTCATGGCTGCACCTCTTCCTGTAATTCCTTACCACCACTTGATCATATCGGTCACTTTCTGCCGATATTCGATAAATTTGGGGTCGGCAATATCTCTGGGTCTCGGCAAGTCAATCTCCATCTCGCATTTGACCGTCGTGGGCTTCTGCGACAGCACCAGGCATTTTTCCGCCAGATACACCGCTTCTTCAATGTTGTGCGTGATAAAAATGACCGTACTGCCAGTCGCCTTCCAAAGTTTTACGACTTCGTCCTCCAGATAGTACCGCAGCTTGATATCCATCTGGCCATAGGGTTCATCCATCAATAACAGGTCCGGATGCATGGCGAAAGACCGTCCGATGACGATGCGCTGCTCCGTGCTTGCCGAAAGCTGGTGCGGAAAGGACTTGCGGAATTTCTCCAGGCCCAGGAGGGTGATGATTTCTTCCGTCCGTTCCTTGATGATGGATTCCGGCACATGTTTGACTTCCAGGCCAAACCGCAGGTTTTCCTCGACCGTCAGCCAGGGAAAGGCCGAAGGCTCCTGGAAAACAAACGACAAATTGTGCTTCCGGGGATCTGCCGGCTCGCCGTCGATCAGAATCTGGCCTGCCGTCGGCTCGATCAGCTTGACCAGAAGGTTAAGGAATGTGGTCTTGCCGCAGCCGGTGGGGCCGACGATACAAATGAAATCCCCTTTTTTGATATCAAAAGACACGTCGTCCAGCACGAGCAAGTCGCCAAAACTCTTGGTCAGGTTTCGCACCTGAACCTTTGCTTGATTTTCACTTGTCATCTCTGCTTCCTCCAACGTCGCTCGGTTATAATGCCAGATCCATATTGGCGGTAATTTCATTCCTCAACCGGAGGAAGTCAGGGTTCATATAATCACGGGGACGCTCCATGGGAGGGATGTACTCGGCCTTCACCCGCGCCGGACAGCCGCTGAGAAGTATGATCCGGTCTCCCAGGTAGATGGCTTCTTCGATGTTGTTTGTGACAAAGATGACGGTTCGCCTGTCTTTGCGCCACGTTTTGAGAATCTCTTCCCCCATTTGGTAGCGGGTCTGGGCGTCGAGCGCGCCGAAAGGCTCATCCATCAATAAAATATCCGATTCGCTCGCATAGGCCCGGGCGATTCCGACCCGCTGCTTCATGCCGCCGGAAAGTTGTTTGGGGTAGGAGGTTTCGAACTTCTCCAGACCCACAAGCTTGATATAATGCCGGGCGCTTTTCCGGCGTTGCTCTTTGTCCGTGCCCCGCAATTTCTGGCTCATTTCCACATTTTCGATGACGGTTTTCCAGGGAAACAGGGCATACTTCTGAAACACAAGCCCCACGTCGCCCGGCTTGATTGCGTCTTTGCCGGCGATATTGATGGTTCCAGCCGTGGGATGGTCCAGTCCGGCCAATATGTTGAGCAGCACCGTCTTGCCGCACTGGCCCGGCCCCAGGAGAACCAAAAACTCATTTTCCCGCACGGAAAGCGATATATCTTCCAGCACTTTGGTATCGCCGGTTTTTTCGAAGAATGTTTTGCTCAGATTTTTTATTTTGATTTTCTCTGCCGCCACTAACTCCGCCACGGGCACATCACCCTTTCAAACTTGCTCAGGGAGTACGAGATCAGGGCGCTGACGATGCCGATGACCATCATGCAAACGATAATCAGGGTCGAATCCCCGGATTCCATGCCCCGCACGATCAAAAAGCCCACTCCCTGCTTGGCCACGACCATTTCCGCCGCCAGCACGCACATCCAGCCACTGCCCAAAGCAGTTTTCATCCCCGCCAGAATCGCAGGCAGACTGGCCGGCATAGCCACGTCCCAGAGCAGTTGCCTGTCGCTGGCGCCAAGCACCCTGCCGGCGCTGATGAGCAAGGGGTCGATCATCTTGATTCCGGAATACGTGTTCAGCACCACCGGAACAAAGGAACCGATAAACACGATGACGATTTTGGGGGTCTCTCCGATACCGAACCAGAGGATCACCAAAGGAATCCAGGCAATCGGCGGAATCGGACGCAGAATCTCGAAAATCGGCCCGAAAAAAGCATCGAACCGCCGGTTCCAACCGAGCAAGATACCAAGAGTCACTCCAAACAGGCTGGCAAGAAAAAATGCGGCCAGCACGCGTTGCAGGCTGACATAGGTATGAACGAAAATCGTGCCGTTTGCCACCGGCTTGTACAGCAGCTCAATAAACCGCACAAAAGTTTCTTTGGGAGTGGGGATGAGTCCGCCGTTACTGCCGGAAACATAGGTCCATGCTCCGAGAAACAGAAGAATCGAGGCAACAGGCAACAGGTAATACGCTTTTTCCTGCATCCATTTCTGATTCATTTCTTTGCCCTCCATGGAGCCAGCCTATTTTCGAAACGTCCGAGAATAAAGGCCATGAATGCACCGGTAAACCCGATGGTCAGCATGCCGACCAGGATGATGTCCGGTCGGATCAGGGTCCGGCCCATCTGGATCATGTAGCCCAACCCGCTCGTCGATGCCAGAAGTTCCGCCGCGACCAGGGTGGACCAAGCCGCTCCCAGCGAGATCCGGAAACCGGCGAACACCATCGGAATCGCCGAAGGAATACATACTTTGCGGAAAATTTGCCAGTTCGTGGCGCCAAAGGTTCGCGCCACATTGATAAGCACCGGATTCGTCAGTTTTACTCCGACATAGGAATTGATCACGCACGGCACAAAAGCCGCCACAAATATGATGAATGCCTTGGCAGGCATACCGATTCCAAGCAGAAGAATGATCAGAGGAATCCACGCTATCGGCGGTATGGGGCGAACAATTTCAAAAATGGGATTTGCGAAGTATTCGACGGACTTATACCAACCCATCAGGAGCCCCAGCGGAGTTCCAAACGCGATGGCAGCAATGAATCCATAAAGCGAAAGTTGAAAACTGGTCAAGAAATGGTCCTGCAAGGTAGCGCCGTCCGGGTTGACTTCCTTCAGTTTTGCGGCAAAAGTCTGAACTACCGTCAACGGAGTCGCCATCGTCCGGTCGGACACCAAGCCGGTCGTAATCGAAAACTGCCAGATGAGGAAAAAGGTGGACAGCCCGGCAAGGGTCAGCAGGATATCGCCTAAGTCAATCTTTTTGGTCTGCAAAGTCGCAACTCCTTCCAGATTCAATACACCGGCTGCAGGCGCCTACGCCCGCAGCCGGTGCAGCACACCCTATTTCTTCGTCAAAGCCTGGATAAACTGTCCGTCGATAAAACCGTTCTTAATTAATTTTTCTTTGTCGGCTGCCTTGATCGTGCCCTGTTGAACAAAAAAGTCGATAATCTTGCCCATCACGATATCAGCCTGCCGTTTGCCCGGTTCGCCGGCAAACATCTTTGCCTCATATTCCAGTGTCGGCAGCGGACGGTCCTTGACGAATTTCAGAGCGCCTGCTTCATTGTTTTTGATGCCGTTTTCGTTCTGCATCTGCAGCAGGAATTTGGCTTGGGTCGCTTCGTCTGCACGCAGTTTGTCGCAGGCTTTGAAATACTCTTCCAGCCATTTTTTCACTGCGTCAGGCCGTTCCTTGATCGCTTTGTCGCTGGCGACGATGACGGTCGGCATCATTTCCCCTGTGGCGATGCCGGAAGACACCTTGACCCAGCCCTCTTTGGGCGCATTGTCATTGATCGGGGCCCAGAGCGCCACGATGTCGGCCTGGCCGGCTTTAAACGCCGCAAAAGCCTGCGGAACTTCCATATGCACGATTTTTACATCGTTCACTGTCAAGCCCATGGCATTCAGTGTTGCGATGAGCATAAAGTGGGCGCTGGTAGCTGTCGGGCAGAGAATGGTCTTGCCTTTCCAAAGTTCAGGTGTTCCGTAGATTTCCGGACGTCCCGGAATCTGCCCTTTTACTTTGGCAATCGGACTGTCGGGTCTTACCCAGTAGTCGACCGACACCGTATCATCGACAGCAAAAGCGATGATGTGCGAATTGTAGCCGATTCCTCCCAAAATGGCAGGCGGCGAACCCATGGCTCCAACTTCCCATTGGTTTGCGCCCAAAGCTTCATTTTGCGCAGGACCTGAGGTGAAAAACATAATGTTTGCATCGATGCCGGCATTCTTGAACCAGCCTTCCTTCTGGGCGACATAGCTGGGCAAACCGTGGCTGTAGGGTTGATGGCTGATATTGAGCTTGATGACATTCGATTTCTGTTCGGGTGCCGCAGCTTGTTTTGGTTTTTCACCGCACCCGCCCAAGAGCATACCCGCCAGTAGCGCTACCAGCAGCAGAGAAACTACGGTCAACATTTTTTTCATTTCGCATCCCCCTATTTATGAATTCCAGATTTCCTCGCCGGGTCCACTTCATTTGATCAAAGCTCCAAAGAGGTTCTTTCGACTCCTTTCCCCACATGTTGTGCCTTCTCTCTTTCGAGCACAGCTTTCCTTTTCCAGAATTATCGGCGGCAACCGCAGCAACAACCGATTCATTTACAAATTAATTAAAATATTTAATCCATCTGAAATTATATGTAATATGCCATGATGGTTCACCCTGCACACCACTTGTATCGCAACTGTTCGCCCCGCATAAGGTCTACGCAATTCAGCTTATTACATCATA
>CAZXCC010000151.1:0-7270 GCA_964638945.1 uncultured Veillonellaceae bacterium
ATGTTGAAAGAATGAGGCATTTCGTGCAGTATATAAGCAAGGGATCGGTCCTTGGGATTCTGTGAAAAGGACAAAGGGTGCTGCCGCATGGTAAAATCACTTGCTAATTGGGTGTCGATTACACGGATACTGCTCGCCTTATCATTGACTTTGGTGAAGCCACTGGGTCTTTGGTTTAATTTGATTTATGTCGCGTGCGGAATCAGTGATGTGCTCGATGGTTATATTGCCAGAAAAACCCGTACGGAAAGCCGCCTGGGTGCGAAACTGGATTCGTTAGCCGATCTGGTGATGGTGGCGGTACTGGTTATGCTACTATATCCGGTTATTGACCTGCCTGCTCCTATTGTTTTATGGATACTGTTCATAGCAATCATCAGGGCAACGTCACTTGTGGTAGTGTTTTTGAAGTTTAGAACATTTGAAATCCTTCATACATACGGAAACAAAATTACGGGAATGCTATTGTTCACATATCCATTGTCTCTTTCTTTCAGCAGGGCTGATTATCTGATGGAGTTGATTTGTGCAGTTGCCAGTATTTCTGCAATGGAAGAATTGGTTATTCACTTATGGTCAAAAAAGCTGGCAACGGGTCGAAAAAGTATTTTTATTCATAGCAAGTAGATTGCCGATTTTATAGTGGCTTTTTAAAAGTTTCCTTGCTGTAGGGAATCGGTATATATTGCACGGACGGGCGGCCTTGCGGGGGCTGCGGATACAGGTCCATGAGATCGTAAATGGCGGAAGGGAAATCCTTGTTGACCGGCAAGCCCATCTCAACAAGTTTGTCGCAGGTTATCGGGTAATCATGCGTCCATTTCCCTTCACTCAGCATGTGGGCGAGTTCGCGGGCCTTCTCGGGGGAGCGTTTTTCCGCCAGCAAGCCGGTGATGAAGTCCTCTACCTGCTGAATCGCTTTTTCTGCCATATCGGCAAGGATGAGCGTGTTGTCATCGACCCGGTCTATTCTTTTCCGGTTGACGGCCTTCAGGATTGAAGCCGCAGGATATTGGCCCAACTGGGGATCGACTGGTCCAAGGACAGCATTGCAGTCCATATTGATTTCATCCGCTGCAAGCGCGATCATCGTGCCTCCGCTCATGGCGTAATGCGGAACGAATACCGTCACTTTTGCAGGATGACGCAACAATGCGTGTGCAATTTGCTCCGCCGCCAAAACCAGGCCTCCCGGGGTATGAAGAACGAGATCGATCGGCATATCGTCAGGCGTCATACGAATTGCCCGCAATACTTGCTCCGAATCTTCGATGTTGATATACCGACTGATGGGTAAGCCGATGATCATAACGGATTCCTGGCGGTGAATCATGGTGATGAGCCGGGACCCGCGTTCTTTTTCAATTCCCCGCAGTATATTATATCTGGAGCGTTCCAGTGCTTTCATCTTCAGCATAGGCCAGACAGTAAACACGATGAACAACATCCACAGGATCTGACTGAAATCAAAATTCATAATCGACCGCTCCTCCTTACTCTGCCATGTAATAGATTCTTTTCCTGCTACATTCCTTATCTGGGGAGAAATGTCCTTTTCTTTATTTCAGTTCTTGCAATCGGATAGATTCTTTCGCCAAATTTCTTTCATGCTATAGGCCGGCTTCTGACAAACCCAATGCATTATATTGGAATGGAATCTCTGGAAAAGAAGCGCATGAGATTGTGGGCTGGCTGAGTATAGAATTGGCGAAAACAAAACTGTAGCGGAATCGTTCCCTGCATAGCTGAGAAAAATGAGTGGCAGGAATTTACACATGACTGAAGAAAGAATGATTGAAACGATAAGAAAACGATACGGAAGGAGTTGGAGAACGGCTAAGCATTCTTCGGAAAACATAGCCATATATTATGGAAAAATTGCTTGACGGCATTGTGAAATTTAGAAGCAAGGATTTTGAGGCTCACCGCGATCTTTTTAAAACATTGAAAGCGGAACAAAAACCGCATACACTCTTTATTGCTTGCTCCGATTCAAGGGTGGACCCCAACCTGATAACGGGTTCCCTGCCGGGAGAGTTGTTCATCATCCGTAATATAGCAAATCTAGTGCCTCCTTATCGTGAAACCACAGAATATGCTGCGACAACGTCTGCCATTGAATATGCAGTAATGTATTTGGAGGTAGAAAATATCATAGTATGCGGGCATTCCAACTGCGGAGGGTGCGCCGCTTGCCTGAAACCTCCAGCATTATTGTCGCAGATGCCCCACACCAAAAAATGGCTGAAACTGGCGCGTTCAGTGCGTGATCGGATTCTGCAGGAGGTTCCGAAAGAGGAACCGGAAGTAAGGGAGTGGATGATGGAGCAGGCGAATGTTGTGGAACAATTGAAACATCTGATTGGCTATCCGTATATCAAGGAAAAAGTGATTTCGGGCAAATTGCATATTGGCGGATGGCATTATATTATCGAAACCGGTGAGGTATTCATATATGATGCGGATAAGCAGGCATTTTGCCTTGCCAATCAATAAGCATCTAAGGTTTTTATACGGCAACTCCTGTTCCAAACAATACAAGGTACAGAGATGAATCAGGCGAAAATGAAATAAACGGTTTGCATGTGGGATCCGCAAGCCTTTTGCGACATTCAATCATTTACATGCGCAAGAACCCAAGCAAATTCAGCAGCTTGGGTTCTTGCGTTCAAGGTTTTATCGTTCCATATGGCGGCATTTCGGCGCGTATTGCCGACAAAGATAATGCCCCTAAGAGCGAGACGCAAGAATTGAGAACTCCAGAGGAGATACAATGCATATGGTGCGACAAAGAGTAATCGCCGGGCTTTCAATCTGGCTATATTGGTTTTCCCTTTCTACATACATCCCCATTTTGCCGACCTATTCCAGGGACCTCGGAGCTGGATACCAAATGATCGGCGTCATTCTGGGGTCCTTCGGCCTGACCCAGGTGCTGCTGCGGCTGCCGCTGGGGATAATCTCCGACCGGCTGGAGCGTCGAAAGCTGTTTCTGGTGGCTGGCACCATCCTCGGCCTGGCCAGCAGTCTGGGAATGTGGTTGTTCCGCGACATATACTCGCTGCTTTTTTTTCGACTTCTTTCCGGTTTTGCCGCAACCGCCTGGGTGCTGCAGACGGTGTTGTTCGCCCGCTGCTATCCGCAGGCCGAAGGTGGCAAGGCCATGGGACTGGTGACGGCTGTCGTCAATTTCGGCGAGATGACGGCGATGTTTATCGGTGGTTTGGTCGCCCAGTATTACGGTCAGGAACAGTCTTTCCTACTGGCGGCGCTGGTCGCAGTGCCGGCCCTGGCATGCAACACGGTCATCCGCGAGGTGCCCGCGAAGGCGGCGCGGGAGCCGGTCGGCCTGAGCGAGATCGCAGCCATGACCCGTGATTGGTCGCTGGTGCTGCCGTCGCTGTTGGGCCTGGCGATCCAGGTCATTGCCTATGGCACGGTGTTCGGCTTTGTGCCGCTGGTGGCCAAAAATCTTGGCGCCAGCTACGCCGAGATCGGCCTGTTGCCGACAATCTACCTGCTGCCTGGGATAATTGCGTCGCTCCTCAGTGCTACTTTCTTCCGACGTATTTTCAGTGAGCGTTTTATGGTGACGGGCGGATTTCTGATGATGGCCGCCGGCTGCTTTGTTATTCCCTTCGTCCCAGATATCATGACCTTGTTCATGACACAGGCGATAGCCGGCTTCGCCCGGGGACTGGTTTTCCCTATTCTCATGGGCCTGGGCATCAGCGATATCGCCGGCAACCGCCAGGCGACAGCGATGGGCTTTTTCCAGACAATTTACAGCATGGGCATGTTCGTGGGGCCGCTGGTTGTTGGGGCGATAAGCGGCTGGGCCGGTATGTTCTGGGGCTTCATGTTCGTGGGCATGACAGGCATGCTGGGGTCGGGGGCGGCTTGGGCCATGGTGGCCGGCCGGCGGCAGACGTCGCAAGGATAAAAGACACCCTTCAACGGGTGTCCATGGCGTTGCGGACAAGCAGACGGCTGCCGAGCAGGAATAATGGCAAACTCATAGAAATGTAGCAGAAAAGAGGACTTGCGGGGTTGCTCCTATCAAACAATAAGGCAGGGATGGAAATTGGACTGCAAAACTGTTCATGATGAAAAACCCGGCTCCATTTTTTTGCTATGCTTTATTTATGTTCTTCACATGGTGGAGGAATTTACCATGGGGTTTGTTGAATGGGGAGACCGGTATTTCGGCAACTTCGACTGGACGCAGAATTTGATTGGAAATTCAATGTTCCTGTTATTGTTGACTGTAGCATGCTATTTTTACTACAAAAATCCCTCTAAATATTTGTGGCTGGGAATGGCAGGTTCCATGTGGGTCCTGAGCAATTCGTTCATCCATATTTCAGCAACCATCCTGGGCGGCGAATACTCGCCCGGAGTAGTGACGGCAGTGATTTTATACATCCCCGGGGGAGTATATTTCCTTGTAAAGTGGGGCAGGAAAGGACTGCTGAATTACAAAAACCTTGCTTTTTCATTTTTGATTGGAGGGGTGTGGGGCATGCTTCTGCCGACATTTGTCCGGTCGATTCTATTCAATGCACAGCTTGCAAAAGTTTTTCATATGGTCCGATAGCACGGAGGAACCTCTGGAATGTCGGCGTGGCGGGCAAACGCCGAACTATAGCGTTAAAAGACTGTTTTGATGAAGGAGTGTCAGTATGAAAACTATCGGGCTGATTGGGGGATTAAGCTGGGAATCCTCCGTGGAGTATTATCGAATCATTAACGAGTTAGTCCGGGATAAACTGGGCGGCACGCATTCGGCAAAAATCATAATGGTTTCCGTCGATTTCTCTGAATTTGAACAACTCCAGCATCAGGGGAACTGGGACAAACTTACCGAGATGATGATCGATGCCGGGATGAGACTGAAAAACGGCGGTGCAGAGTTCGTTGTCATTTGCACCAACACCATGCATAAAACGGCAGATGCGGTGGAAAGCCATACGGGGATTCCTTTGTTGCACATCGCGGACGCTGCAGCAACGGAAATCAAGAAAATGGGACTGCGAAAAGTTGCACTTCTGGGAACAAAATTTACCATGGAACAGGATTTTTACAAAGAACGTTTGATTGGAAAACACGGTATCGAAGTGATTATTCCGGACCAAGACGAGCGCGAAGCGATCCATTCCGTGATTTACAGTGAACTGGTATTGGGTAAAATCTTGAAATCGTCACGAGAGACTTTTGTAAAAATTATTGAACACGTGAAGATTCGTGGCGCGGAAGGGGTTGTGTTGGGCTGCACAGAAATTCCGCTGTTGATCGGCCAAAATGACAGTGCAATACCGGTGTTTGACACCACGAAAATACATGCTTCCGCTGCTGTGGATTTTTCGCTGAAATAACCGAATCTAACCTCTTCCGGTGACCGTCGGGAGAGGTTTTTGATTTATTTCACTCAACATCACCAACCGATTTTTCCATTACATGAAAACATAGCACATCTTTGTTGGGGGTGACGATTTTCTCATATTTCGCAGAGCAATATCCGCGAGACAAATACATCTGGAATGCGGGCAGGGAGGAATCCAGCCTGATTTGGGAATGGGTTCTTCCGATTATCTTTTCCAGCTCGGTGATGATTGCAGTTCCATACCCTAAGCCCTGAAATTCGGGCAACACAAACATCCGACATATTTCGTTTTCTTTGGCAGTCCCTGTGCCAACAAAAGTTCCTTGCACACATAACAACAGAACAGTTTCTGTGTCGAGTCCCCGAAGAATGTTCTTGTCGGAATGATGATTCAGAAAAAAATCAACTACCCCCATGGGATAGTAGTGTGGATAGATGGCTTGAATCGTCGCGTGGACGATATGTTTGACTACGGCAAAATCTGATGGCGTGGCTGTATGAAAAATCATCTGGAAATCACCTCGCAGCGTATCCTTTTCGCGATTCGCCGGATAATTCCTTTGCTGATGCGAAGAGATTGAAAATGGAGTATCCGGTTTTATTTCACAGTCAAATTATTGTTGAAATATGGAACGAGGGGCGTATAATTTTAAGCATGATATTCTTTTGAATTTTATTGGAGGCGGTGAGATTGGAAGTTGCATTTGAACAAAAAAATGCGAAGTCCGAAATGATTTTAGAAGATTCCAGTGAAAAACGTAAAAAGGAAGAAGCCTTCGATTTGGAAGAATACTTATTCTTTTTAGATATTTTCAACTCCGTATAAATGCAAAAGGGCCGCCTAATGTTACTTAGGCGGCCTGATCTTTTCCTGGGCTTCGGCCATTTTGATGTAGAGCTCAATGTTTTCCTTTGTAAAACCAGCAGCGATTAGTCTTTCAACCTTGGCCACCGCCTCGGGTGAGTCGGGGTTGGCAAAAAACTTCGTAATCTTTTCCACCATGGCGTCGCGTTCCGGCGTCATTTTTTTATCCACATCATCGATGTGGTCTCGGATAATCTTCGCCATCTCACTGGAAGCGGCGACGTTCCTGGTGACTGAGGAGCCTGACAGGTCGTCGATGGAAACGTCAAAAACATTTGCCATCTTTCTGAACATCTCCAAATCCGGTTCCCGTTTGGCGCTTTCCCAAAGAGATACGGCAACGCGGGTGACGCCAAGGCGCTGTGCAAGTTGTTCCTGAGTTAACCCTTTTTGCTTCCGAAGTTGTACCAACCTCTGCGCAAACAAAATAGAACACCTCCCGTTTGTATTATTGTACGTTACAAATCGTAACAATTCAACAAGCGTAACAGGCGGATACGAAGAGGTTGACAGTATCAATATGATACGTTACAATATGATACATAAAAGAAAGGCGAATTTGCAGATTGATTTTAATATAGAGACGAAATTGTTTTTTTTTGAACAGAAAGGTTTCAAAATGAAACGAATAGTCAAAACGAAACGACAAATGCAAGAAAGAAGGGTAATAAAATGAAACTATTGCATGGGCGGAGCGACCGAATTGCGGAAAAGGAAAATTTATATGCGTTTTTGCTTGCACTCTTCTCCCCGGTCTATCTTACGCCGGAGAAGGCGTTTGAGTATTTGAAGTCCGGTTGTCGGGTCCCGCACCGCAACAGCCGCAAAACCCATCACCTGACGGAAGAAGACACGGCTGAAATGCTGCGAATGCGGCAAACGATGACGTACCGGGAAATCGCAGAAGTATATGGAGTGGATGTTCACTGTGTTTTCAGTCGGATCAGGAAAACTGCCGCATCCATGAGAGAAGGCGAGTAAATGCCGAAAAACAAAGGTTGGTTCCGGGTTTACGACCGGGT
>CAZXCC010000152.1:0-7242 GCA_964638945.1 uncultured Veillonellaceae bacterium
CCCGTTGATCCGGGCAAGGAACACTGCACACCCCTCGGCAAGATGCAAAGATGCAGGATAGATAGTCTCACCTGCCGTCCCATAATCCGCAAGGTCAAGGCTTACCTTCGCTGCATCGAAGTTGTTCTTAATCATTTTCAAGATGATTTCCCGCATTTTTTCTCCTCCTATTTTTGCCATGTTCCATGTTCATGATGGAATTTATTCTATCTTATATTTTATTAACCTGCGAATTCAATATTTTTGCAAAAATACTTTTTTTCAGGCAGGATTTTTCACTTGTCATGTTTAATTAAGATTTCGAAGAATTAATTAAAGCGTTTAACAAAGTCTCTCGTAAAGCGAATTTATGAATGGAGGAACAAAAAACTTGCCTGCTGTAAAGAAATTTTTACTTGCAGTGGATTCGTTCGCCGAATCCTTCGCTCTGCTCAGCATTTTAACCATGGTACTCATCGTAACCATTCAGGTTTTTACACGCAAATGGTTTAATTTTGTCTTTTTTTGGTCGGAAGAAGTCACCTTATTGCTGCTGGCCTGGTTTTCTTTCATGGGTATCGCGATCGGCTTCAGAGAAAATCTGCATATGGCCATGGACCTGATTGAATCTTTTGTTTCGCCAAAAACCATATTTTATCTCGACAAGATGATTCAGGTTACCACTTTTCTTTTCGGTCTTTATCTGCTTATATACGGATGGAGTTTTACTTCCCTGATGGCGGAATCGACTCTGCCCGCAACGAAGCTCCCCAATAGCGCGCTTTATGTTGTAATGCCGATTACAGGAGTCATGTGCTGTGCATATTCTGCAGCTCAGTTGATGGGCATCGACACCAAACGACATAAAAATCTCGGTGGGGAGGGCTCCGACTGATGCCTGACAACAATGTCGCCATATGGATTCTTTGCTCAAGTTTCTGCGGATTACTGCTTTTGCGTTTTTCCGTCGCCATGACTCTGGTTATTTCAACCCTGCTGACCATGTGGTATCTTGATATTCCGCTTATCGTCGCAGCACAGCAAATGGTTCAGGGAATCATCAATTACTCGTTATTGGCCATTCCCTTCTTCATTCTGACAGGACAGATCCTGCAGGAAGGCGGCCTCGCCCACAACATCGTCGCCATGGCCAATGTCTTTGTCGGACGTATTCGCGGCGGACTCGCGATGGCCAACAGCGTGGCCTGCATGATCTTCGGCGGTATGTCGGGCTCTGCAGTGGCTGATGCTTCTGCTGTGGGTTCGGTCATGATTCCCATGATGACCAAACGGGGCTATGCTGCCGATTACGCAGTAGGAGTAACGATTTCTTCAGCCATTCAGGGAGTCGTGGTTCCTCCAAGCCACAACATGGTCCTTTATTCCATCGTTGCGGGCGGAGTATCCGTCAGCGGACTATTTCTCGCAGGAATGATTCCCGGCCTTCTCCTTTTGGCTTCCTTGATGATTACAGCCTACATCATCGCGATTAAACGCGGATTCGGCATTGGAGAAGCCATTGAAAGATCCAAAATTCCTATGATTCTCGTACACGGGCTACTGTCCTTCACTCCCGCGGTCATCATCGTGAGCGCGATTATCTCCGGTTGGGCCACTGCCACGGAAGCCGGCGCTCTGGCTGCGATGTACGCATTTATTTTAGCTTTCCTTGTTTACAGGGGATCTCCCATCTCCAACATGTGGAATGTTCTCAAGCGCACTTTCCGCACCGTGCTGATGGTCTTCTTCCTCATCGCCGCATCCAATGCTTTCGGCTGGATTATGGCGTATCTCAATCTGCCCGATCTTATCACGGACTGGTTTTTAGCCGTTTCTGACAAGCCCTGGGTAATCTTCCTGATGATCAACATCTTATTGCTTCTTTTGGGCGGACCGATGGACATGGCTCCCATGATTTTGATCCTGACACCGGTGTTATTGCCTGTTTGTGTAAAGTTGGGAATGGACCCCATTCAGTTTGGAATCATCATGATTTTCAACGCCGGCATGGGGCTTCTCACACCGCCTGTGGGAACAGTACTGTTTGTGGGCTGCGCCATCGGCAAGGTATCCGTGGCAGATGGCACCAAAGCGATGCTTCCTTTCTTTTATGCCATGATTGTTGTCCTGTTGTTGATCACTTATGTTCCTGCGTTCACCATGTGGTTGCCCACTCTTATGAAATAGTCCTCTTTTTGCAGGGAGTTTATCCTCGTGAGCGGAATATTATAAGATGCGAATATTAGGTCAATATAAGAAGGAGGTTTATTCATGAGTAAAACCCGTATCCAAACCCTTTTCATCGTGTCTCTGTTCATTTTGTCGCTGGCCCTGGCCGGTTGCGGTGGCGGCGACAAGAAACCGGAAGCCAAAAAGGATGCACCTGCGGCACCTGCGATGGTCTTGAAACTTGCCGAAACCCATCCGCCAGATTACCCAACCACCATGGGCGACAAAAAATTTGCCGAACTCGTCACCGAACGTACCAAAGGCCGCATCAAAGTCGAAGTATATCCTTCTTCTCAGCTCGGTGAAGAAAAAGCCGCCATCGAACAGGTTCAACTTGGCGCCTTGGCGTTCACACGCGTCAGTTCTGCTCCTTTGGCTGAATTCAACAAACCGCTCGGAGTGTTCTCCCTGCCTTACATTTTCGATTCTTCCGCCCACATGTGGAAATTCCTTGAAAGCGCCGATGGAGCCAAATTGTTGGATGGGCTGCAAGCCTCCAAATTTGTCGGACTCTGTTACTATGATCCCGGTGCGCGCAGCTTCTACTCCACAAAGCCGATTAAAGATCTGCCTGACCTGAAAGGTCTCAAAATTCGGGTTCAGCAAAACACCATCAACATGGAAATGATGTCCGCCATTGGCGCCAGCGCCACTCCGATGCCTTATGGCCAGGTTTTCAGCGCACTACAGACCGGCGTTATCGATGGTGCAGAAAACAATTTCCCGAGTTACCTGACCGCCAACCATTTCCAGGTAGCCAAATACTATCTGCGTGATGGACATCAAATGGTTCCCGAAGTTCTGATCATGAGCAAAGTAATCTGGGACAAACTTTCGCCGGAAGATCAAAAGATCGTGAAACAAGCTGCTATGGACTCTGTAAAAACACAACGTGAACTTTGGACCAAATTCGAAAAAGAAGCCGAAGAAAAAGTGAAAGCCGCCGGCTGCACCGTTACCGAAGTGAAAGACGTGAAACCTTGGCAGGCAGCTGTCAAACCCGTTATTGACAAGTATGCGGCAACCTACAAAGAAGTGCTCGATGCAATAGCAAAAGCCCGTTAACCCATTCTCCAGCAAGGTATGCAAGTGCCGGACAGATCCTTTGTGGAACTGTCCGGCACTTTTATGCAGGAAACGTCAGGCGTTACAACGAATACATTGGGACAAGATCAAAGGAAAGAAGGGGTCTCATGAAAAAATTCAGTTTCAGTATAGCTATTTTTTTACTTGTTATTAGCGTAATGGCTTCCACGGCATTTGCCGCCGCCAATCCCATCAACCCTCCCCCCTCGTCGGCGACAGCAACTGTGTCTCCAGGTACACCGCCTGCCGATTTTTTGCAGGCAATCAATAATATGCGAAACAACAAATATAACGAAAACGACATGAAAGCCTTTGCATATCAGGTGTTTTCCGTGTTTGACCGTCATCCTGAATTCGCACAGGTATCCGTTTTGTTTGCAGATGACGATCTGGATATGAAAGTTCCCGATACCAGGATCACATCCCAGATGGATCTTGAAAAATGGTACGCGACTATAGGAGCCAAATACCAGTCAAATCTTCATATCATAGAAAAACTCTCCGTCTCAATTCCTGCCAAGAGTGACTATCGGATCGACCTCATCGTTCAGTGGCAGACATTGGCAAAAGACGGGAAGTTTTCTTCGCAACGCATGCGTCAACAATGGAAAGTGGTTGATGGCGGAGGATATTGGCCCCGAATTACCAGCTACATTTCTGAACCTGCCCTCTAATTAAAATAAACCGGCGCAATGCGCCGGTTTATTTTAATTCACCTGTTCTTGCCGTTTCTGTTCCATAAACTGCTGAAATTCCTCCAGCAGTTTATTTCTTCCCAAAAATTCAAACAGATAGGTCGTCATCAAACGTGCCTCCACAAGACGCCCTTCAATTTCGTCCAGGCTCTGGCTTATCTCTTCGCATTCCTGACTTGCCTGCACAAAACTTTCCATTGCTATCGGGAACAAGCGCCTGACCACATCTTCAGCAGTTAATTCACCGCGGTTCATGCGGCGAACGATTTCATCCATTTTCCCGGATAGTTCATGGGTCCGGCTGATATTTCGGCTCATGGCTACCCCTTTCTTTTCGCAAAGATTTATTTCTTTCGTTTTATTCGACATATTATGCCGACTATTCCTGCCTTGGTGCGCAGAAAAAATATATTTTGACAGGAATGCGGTTCCTTTTCGCCGAATATTTTTTCATATCGAAATGATGGAGGTGCCATGTGTCTTCTGTGCAGATAATTATCGATGGCATGTCGCTGCTGGTTCCAGAAGGGATTTCTGTATTGGACGCAGCGCGTCAGGCGAACATTAGAATCCCCACCTTATGTCATCTGGCAGATTTATCCCCCACGGGAGCCTGCCGCATGTGCCTGGTAAAAATAGAGGGAGTCCGAACGCTCACGGCCTCCTGCGTCCAGCCGGTGAGTGACGGGATGACCATTCACACGCATACGGAAGAAATTTTAGCTGCAAGAAAGCAGATGATTGAACTATTGCTTGCAAACCATCCGGCAGACTGTTTGTACTGTACACGCAATCTGGACTGCGAGTTGCAGTCCCTGGCATCCGAACTTGGGGTAAAATCACAACGTTTCAAAGGAATTACCCGAAATTATCCAATGGATGACAAAAACAATTTTATAATCCGCGATAATGAAAAATGCATTCTTTGCGGTCGCTGCGTGCGAGTCTGCCAGGAACTGCAGTGCTGCAATGTTTTAGACTTTAACAATCGCGGATTCGACACCAAGGTTGCCCCTGCCTTTGACACCGCCACTGGCGAATCCGACTGTGTTTTTTGTGGCGCCTGCGTTTCTGCCTGCCCTGTAGGAGCTTTGGTCGAAAAAAACTTTTGGGAATCTGGCAAACCGGACAAAAAAGTTCATACAACTTGCCCATTTTGTGGTGTGGGATGCAATTTTGATCTCAACATAAAAGATAATAAGGTCATTGGAGTGACTTCTACGTCTGACAGTCCTGTCAATGGTCGGCTGCTCTGTGTCAAAGGCCGCTTTGGAACAGATTTCGTGCATAGTCCCCGGCGTCTGACTACCCCGCTAGTTCGCCGCGACGGACACCTTGAACCGGCAACCTGGGAGGAAGCGCTTGCGCTTGTCACCAACAGGTTCTCTGAAATCAAGGATAAAGACGGGCCGAGTGCTTTTGCCGCTCTAAGTTCCGCCCGTTGCACCAATGAAGAGAACTACCTGCTGCAAAAATTTATGCGCGCGGTGATCGGCACCAACAACATCGATCACTGCGCACGTACCTGACACAGTCCCACAGTGGCCGGTCTGGCCACAGCATTTGGATCCGGAGCCATGACAAACTCCATTAACGAAATCCCTGACAGCTCCCTGTTATTTGTCATTGGAGCGAATCCTCCGGAAGCTCATCCGGTAATAGGCGCAAAAATGCGCCAGGCGCTCCGTCGTGGAGCAACCCTTATCGTAGCGGATCCCCGTCGCACCGAACTGGCGGAAAAGGCGGACATCTGGCTTCGGTTGCGTCCTGGCACCGACGTCGCCCTGCTCAATGGTTTGATGCATATCATCATTGCAGAAAACCTTCAAAAATCGGAATTTATTGCTCACTGCACCAGCGGATATTCTGCTGTTGCCGATGTCGTACGTGCGTATACGCCAAATTACACAGAATCCATTACGGGTGTCCCTTCGAGCTTGCTCGTAAAAGCTGCGCGCCTCTATGCCGCTGCAGACAGGGCACAGATATTTTATACGCTCGGTATCACAGAACATTCCTGCGGTACGGACAATGTCCTTTCCATCGCCAACCTCGCTTTGCTTACCGGAAACGTCGGCAAACCTTCGTCCGGCGTAAACCCCCTGCGCGGACAGAATAATGTGCAGGGAGCCTGCGACATGGGAGCCTTGCCTGATGTTTTCCCCGGTTACCGCAAAGTCACTGATGCGGATGAAAGACAACGTTTTGAAAAAGCATGGAATGCATCCCTTCCAACGCAAAAAGGCCTCATGATTCCGGAAATGTTTGCTGCCGCCATCGCAGGTGAACTGAAAGCCATGTATATTATCGGAGAGAATCCGATAATGACTGACGCCAACGCACATCACGTCAGAAAAGCACTGGAAACCCTTGATTTTCTGGTTGTTCAGGAACTCTTCCTGACAGAAACGGCGGAGTTGGCTGATGTTGTATTGCCAGGAGCAAGCTTTGCCGAGAAAAACGGAACATTCACCAACACAGAACGCAGGATTCAGAGGGTCAGGCAGGCGATACCGCCTGTCGGCGACAGTCGCACAGACCTGGATATCATTGCCGATTTATCCGCACGCATGGGATATTCTATGAACTATGCGAACCCTGCGGAAATCATGTGTGAAATTGCTTCTGTCAGTGCGATATATCGTGGTGTAAATTACGAGAGACTGGAAAAATCCGGGCTGCAGTGGCCGGTTCCTTCCCTGGATCATCCTGGGACGCCTTATCTGCATGAAAATGGGCACTTTACCTGTGGACTGGGCTGGTTTACCCCTGTCATTTACAGGCAGCCCGCAGAGCTGCCGGACGAGGAATACCCGTTCACTCTCACCACAGGGCGGTCTCTTTATCATTACAACGTGACTACATATGGTTATTCTCCTGTCTTATCCGCGCAACATCCGGCAGAAAGAGCGATGATCCATCCAGAAGATGCCGAATCCCTGGGATTACATAATGGAGAAATGATGGAAGTCACTTCGCGACGCGGTTCAGTAAAAGCCGAAGCCTGGATAACGAAAAGAGTCTTGCCGGGTCTCGTCTGGATGTCCTTTCATTTTCCGGATTGCCCAACCAACCAATTGACCAACGATGCAGCCGATAATGTTACCCATACCTATGAATATAAAGTGTGCGCCGTCAAACTGAGGCGAATACCCTCGAAGGAGCATGGCACGAAAAACTGATGATGGATGAATCGCAAAAACAGAAACCCTTCCGAAAAATCGGAAGGGTTTCTGTTTTGAACCGGCGACTA
>CAZXCC010000153.1:0-7189 GCA_964638945.1 uncultured Veillonellaceae bacterium
GTCGCCAGAGGCTCGGCGCAAGCCGGGTTTTCTTATTTTTCGGAAAAGGCTGCGAAAAAATTTGTTGTATGGTTTGGTTGAAAATTTTACAACGAAGTCATGCGAAATCAAACAAAACACAACGAAAATTGTTGTATAAATTATGGTAACTGCTATAATTAAGAACTGTAAGGAGTAATTGCGTCAATAGTCAAGCGATTCAAATGGCGGGAGGCGGTTTTCGTATTACTGAACCAATGCCCCCGACAATGGAAACTGAAAAATTGATCAATTACACAGGGGGGTGAAAGAGCCCTGTTCAGCCAACCTGGAGGACGTAAGCATCGCCCGCCGGACGCGGCAAGTGTTTGGTGCCAGAATAATTCCGAAAGACATCAATAAGGTGGTGGAGAGTCAATGTTTTATCGTATCAACATGACAGACCTTTCTGTGAAACAGGAACCGGGAGATCAGTATCAAGGCCTGGGAGGCCGTGCGCTGAGTTCACGCATTGTTGAAATGGAAGTGGATCCGGCAGCGCATCCGCTTGGCGAAAACAACAAACTTGTCTTTGTAACCAGCCTGTTGTCGGGAACCGGCGCTCCCAACGGCGGACGCATGTCGCTCGGCGCAAAGAGTCCTCTGACCGGCGGCATCAAGGAAAGCAATGTCGGCGGAGGTATGGGGGTGAAGCTGGGGAAAATGGGTATCCGCGGCATCATCGTAGAAGGTCTGCCGAAAGCGGAAGCTTCCTATGTGATCAAGGTATCGGCTTCCGGCGTTGTTCTTGAAGAAATGCCCGAATTGAAGGGGCTGGATATTTACGCAACCGTCGCCAAGCTGCATGAAAAATTTGGCGAAAAGGTTGCCATCGGCTGTATCGGCACAGCAGGCGAAAACAAGATGGCGGCAGCTTGCGTCGGGTTTACGGATATGGAAGGGGCTCCGACACGCCAGGCCGGCCGGGGCGGACTGGGCGCCGTTATGGGAAGCAAGGGGATCAAAGCCGTTGTGGCCGATGACACCGGTGTCAATAAAATTACGTTCGCCGATGAGGCTGCTTACAGAGCCGGCGCCAAAAAACTGGCCAACGCTCTGATGACCCATCCGGTGACAAGCCAGGCGCTGCCTGCTTACGGTACGGACGTGCTTGTCAATATTCTGAGCGAAGCGGGCGGATTGCCCACACGCAATTTCAGCTCCGGACGCTTTGAAGGCGCCAATGACATTGGCGGCGAAACGATGTCGGGCGTCATCAAGGAACGCGGCGGCAAAGTCGGGCACGGATGTTCGCCGGGATGCCTGATTCGCTGCTCCCAGATTTATAAAGACAAAAAGGGCGATGTGCTCACAGGCGGATTCGAATACGAGAGTATCTGGTCGATGGGAGCGAACTGCGGCATCAACGATCTCGATGATATTGCCATGATGAACCGTTTGTGCGACGATTACGGTCTGGATACGATCGACGTCGGCGTGGCGCTGGCCGTGGCTATGGAAGCCGGCGTCCTGAAGTTCGGCGACAGCAAGGGAGCCATCGCGCTGCTCAAGGAAATTGGCAAAGCTACGCCGATGGGGCGGATTCTCGGTGCAGGAGCTGCAATTACCGGCAAGGTGTTCGGTATGCGCCGTGTACCCGCAGTCAAGGGGCAGGCAATTCCGGCCTATGATCCGCGGGCAGTCAAAGGGCAGGGCGTGACGTATGCCACGACTCCGATGGGCGCCGACCACACAGCCGGTTATGCCGTTACCGCCAACATTCTCAGCGTCGGCGGCAAAGTCGATCCGCTGAAACCGGAAGGTCAAGTGGATTTGTCCCGGAATCTGCAAATTGCCACTGCGTTTGTCGACAGTACCGGATTGTGTCTGTTTGTGGCCTTTGCGGTTCTGGATATTCCGGAAGCTTTGGAAGGCATTGTGGAAATGTGCAATGCCAGGTTCGGCTGGAACAAGAGTGTGGAAGATTATTTGGAGATGGGCAAGCAAACATTGCGCGATGAACGTTCCTTCAATAAGAAGGCCGGCATTGAATCCAGCTCCGATGACCTGCCTGAGTTTTTCCGGACGGAAAAACTGCCTCCGCATGAAGTGGTGTTCGATGTACCGAAGAAAGAGCTGGACAAACTCTTCAATTTCTAAGCCTGTGATTTGTACTCAGACAGACCTGGCCGGATGCCTCCGGCCAGGTCTTTTTTTGTTTTTCCTTCACCGCCAATGCGAAACTGGACCAGATTGTCTTTTCTTGGGAGGAATAAGCTATCTCACGGCGAAATATGCTCGGGTAGGGTTTTCGTTGTCGTTGGCAGTTCGGCGAAGGCCGGGCTTTTTTTACTTTATTTGGCTGGAGGGAAGCATGGACTTTTTGCATTGCATGGAACTGAACGAAGCACAGCGCCTGATGGAAGAGAACCTGACCGAAAGCCTTGTCGGCGAGGAACTCGTGGAGTTGCCCGAAGCTTTTGGGCGCATTACGTCGGAAGATATCCGGGCAACAGAAGATTTGCCACCTTTTGCCCGTTCCACCGTGGACGGGTACGCCGTGCGCAGCGAGGACACCTTCGGCGCCAGTGAGTCGGCAGGAGCGCTGTTTACAATCATCGGCGAAGTATCTATGGGAAAGGAAACGAAGCTGGAACTCGGCCCGGGTGAGGCAGTGACTGTTCCCACGGGCGGAATGCTTCCGGGTGGCGCCGACGCGGTCGTCATGTTGGAATACACGGAACGTCCGGATGAACAGACTCTTCTGATTCAAAGAATGGTTGCTCCGAATGAAAATGTCATGACCCGGGGTGAAGATATCACGGCCGGTGCATGCATTGTCAGGCAGGGTGTGAGAATTACGCCGCAGCATATTGGCTTGCTTGCCGCATGCGGTTGCCATCATCTGAAGGTGCGGGAGAAAATCAAAGTCGCTTTGATTTCCAGCGGGGATGAGCTCGTTGACATTCATGATACTCCTGCATTCGGACAGATCCGGGACGTAAACTCCTATTCGCTGGCGGCCATGCTGACGGAGATGGGCTGTGAAGTGGAGCGGGTCGGCATTGTGAAGGACAGTTACGGGCATTTTCTGTCCAGTCTTTCTGATGCTGTCGCCAATTTTCAGATGGTGTTGATTTCTGGCGGGAGTTCCGTGGGAACCAAGGACTTCACGGTTCCTGCCATGCAGGCGCTGGGAGGGCCGGGCATCCTCATCCACGGGTTGGCGATCAAGCCTGGAAAACCGACAATTTTTGGCATGGTTGGCAGGGTTCCTGTTTTCGGACTGCCGGGTCACCCGGTTGCGGCTTTGACGGTGTGCGGACAGCTGGTTGCCGCCGCTGTTCACCAAATGACAGGATTGCAGAGAACAAGCACCGCAGGGGGAGTGCCTGCTGTATTGGGCAGAAATATCGCATCGGCGCCAGGCCGGGATGATTTTGTCCAGGTCCGGCTGAAAAAAAGCACTGAGGGACTCGTGGCCGAACCTGTTTTCGGCAAATCGGGACTGATCAGCATTATGGCGCAAGCAGATGGAATCATTCGCATACCTGCGGCAAAAAGCGGCCTGTATGAAGGCGAACAGGTATTCGTATACAAAACATCTGACGGAATGGAAAGGGGAGTGGAGGGTCTTGGCGAAAAATAAAGCCTATCTTCATTGTCAAACAAGGCGGCAAGCCCAGGATTTGTGGCAAAAAGAGCTTGACGCAGCCGGTTTTTTCGCTCAGCCGCCGATTGAAACGATTGACGTTGATGAATCTTTGGGGCGGGTTGCAGCCGGCTCGGTATATGCGGTTCAATCGGCGCCTCATTATAACAGCGCCGCCATGGATGGGATCGCCGTCAGGGCAGCGGATACGTTCGGCGCACAAGAAACAGCGCCTCTGATCCTCGAAATCAAGCCGAACGGGACACCCTTTGCCGCAGGTTACTGTTATATAGTGGACACGGGCGACGTGATGCCGCCGGGGACCAATGCGGTAATCATGATTGAAGACGTGCAACGCAATGGCCAGGCGGCGGAAATCATCGCGGCCGCATCGCCCTGGCAGCATGTGCGCATCATCGGCGAAGACATTGTGGCCAACGAATTGATCATCCCGGAACATCAGGCGGTTTCACCCGTGGATATCGCCGCGCTGATGGCGGGAGGGATCGAAACTATCGAGGTACTTGCCAAGCCGCGCGTGGGAATCATTCCTACCGGAGACGAAATTGTGGCGACCCGGCAGGAGCTGAAACCGGGTACGATTCTGGACATCAACTCGCACATGCTGGCGGCTGCAATCAGCGAATGGGGCGGAATAGCGCATCGGCATGCGATTGTCAAAGATAATCCTTCTGCACTGGAACAGGCGCTGTTGGAAGAACTGAAAAAAAGTGACGTGGTGCTGATCAATGCCGGCACGTCGGCAGGAACGGAAGACTATACTTTCGATGTGCTTGCGAAACTCGGCAGGGTTCTGGTCCATGGGGTATCGATTAAGCCAGGAAAACCGGTGGTGCTGGCGATTTGTCAGGGAACTCCCGTGGTCGGTCTGCCTGGATATCCGGTTTCGGCAATGTTGACAGCTGAACTTTTTGTCAGGGATGTCGTACGGGAAAGGCAAAAGCTGCCTCCGGCGGAAACCAGGCAAATCAGTGCGACTGTGGTCAGGCAGGTGCCTTCCACCGTCGGTGTCGAAGAATACGTAAGAGTGTCGGTGGGGAATGTTCAGGGGAAAATGGTGGCGGCGCCCCTCGGGCGAGGCGCGGGAATGATCTCTTCGCTTACGAAAGCACAGGGGATCATCAGCATCGAAGAAGCCGGACTGGGACTGAGTGCAGGAGCACTGACCTCTGTCAGGCTTTTGCGTGAGTCACGGCCGGAAAGAAATATTCTGGCTGTCGGAAGCCATGACCTGGCTCTGGAGCTGCTCGGCGTGCATCTCCGCCGGCGGCGCGGCGACGTTTCTCTGTCCTGTACCAATGTGGGAAGCATGGGCGGCATCATGGCGATTCGCAGCAACGAAGCCCATATGGCTGGCATACATATGCTGGACGAAGCCACCGGCCAATATAATGTTCCGCTGGCTGAGAAATATTTGCCCAAGGTAGCCTGGCGGCTCGTTCATTTGGCCATGCGCCAGCAGGGAATCATGGTGGCGCCGGGGAACCCCAAAGGAATTCAGGGCCTTGCTTGTCTGGCGCGTCCCGGAATTACTTTCATCAACCGGCAGAGAGGTTCCGGTACCCGTATGCTGCTGGATTTTGAACTGAAGAAATGGGGGATTGCCGGCGCGCAGATCGAAGGGTATGAAAAAGAAGTGGCAACGCACATGACCGTGGCAGCCTCGGTAGCATCCGGTACCATTGACGCGGGATTGGGGGTTCTGGCGGCTGCAAAAGCGCTGGGCCTGGAATTTTTGCCTGTGGCATCCGAGCAGTATGATGTGTTGATGAATTTTGCGCCGCATGACGAACGGATGGCGCTGATTATCCAAGTGCTTCAGTCTCCCGAATTCCGGGCGGATGTGGAGGCTCTTGGAGGCTATGACCTGAGCCAGGCAGGCAAACTCATTGCAGTCGGCGGCGGAGGCGCGGTTCTGATAGAACCGTAAAGGAGGAGACGCTATGCGGGAGAAGATCGAGATCCGTTTCTTTATGTTTCTGGCGGAGCTTTGCAAGGAGCGAAGTTGGACCAATCCGATGCTGATGGAGATCGATGACGAGATATCCGGACTTTTGCTGCTGGAAAAGCTGGACATTCCTGTCGAACGGGTGGAAGCCCTGATGATCAACGGGCATGTTGCCCTTCCGGCAGATGCGGTCATTCGGGCTGGTAACCGCGTGGCTTTGCTGCCGCCGGGAACTCCTGGACCGTACCGGGTACTGTTGGGCTTCAAGAACGATGCAATGAGGGAAGGGGAATAGCCATGCTGCTTGATGTTCACCTTTATGCCACACTGCGGGACTATGCCCCTCCGGAGGCAAAAGCCGGCGTATTTGAGGCAACGTTGCCTGATGGCGGTACGGTGGGAAACTTGCTGAACGCGCTCGGGATCGGTGCCGAAAAAGTTCACATGCGGATGGTGAACGGAGTTGGCGTGGACGATGACCATATCCTGAACGACAAGGATCGGGTGGGATTCTTTCCTCCGGTGGGCGGAGGGTAAATGGCAAAGATGGATTCGCTTTCCGAATTGATGAGCGGAAAAATGCCGGAGCGATATTTGCGTAATTTGGGTACGATCGGCATCGCGGGACAACTGCGTCTGTTGCGTTCGAAAGTGGCTGTCGTAGGAGCCGGAGGGTTGGGCGGCCATGTGATCGAACTGCTTTCCAGGCAAGGGATCGGGCATCTGCTGGTGATGGACGGGGACAGCTTTGCCTGTCACAATCTGAACAGGCAGATTCTGGCCACGGAACTGACTCTGGGGATGAACAAGGCCACTGTTGCTGCGAGCCGTGTGGCAGCAATCAACCCGGATGTGGAAGTATCGGCTGTTCCACGGATGCTGGACGCAGCGAATGCCGCGGCCGTTCTGGCGGGAATGGACGTCATTGTCGATGCGCTCGATTCAATCAGCAGCCGCCAGGTGCTTCTGCAGGTTGCCCAGGAATTGCGCATTCCCCTGGTACATGCTGCTATTGCCGGATTTACCGGTCAGGTTGCAACGGTTCTTCCGGGGGAAAAAGGGATTCCGGCTTTGTTTGCACGATCCACGGATTCCGACCGTGGCATTGAAACGCGTCTGGGCAATCCGGCTGCTACGCCGGCCCTGGCGGCGGCACTGCAGGTGCAGGAGGTCGTCAAGCTCATCACGGGCGTGGGACAGCCGTTAAGCGGCCAATTGCTCTATTTTGACCTGGAATACAATCTGTTTGAAACGATCCAACTGAAACGAGGGGAGTAATTTATCATGCATAAACGATTTCTGGCGATTCTGCTGATACTGGGGATGGCTATTTTTTCAGGCTGCGGCGGGCAGGCGACAAAGCCGGGAACCTCGACGCCTGAGGCGCCCAAGGCTCCGGCGAATGCAAACATTATCCTGGCTACGACCACAAGCACGCAAGACAGCGGATTATTGGACGTGCTCCTGCCGGTGTTTGAAAAGAAAACCGGCTATAAGGTAAAGACGATAGCAGTGGGAACCGGACAGGCTCTGGCGATGGGCGAAAAGGGAGAAGCGGACGTGCTTCTGGTGCATGCGCCGGCTGCCGAAAAGAAAGTGGTGGAAAAAGG
>CAZXCC010000154.1:0-7187 GCA_964638945.1 uncultured Veillonellaceae bacterium
CATATATCCTGAAGCAAGAAAAGGCTCCGGTATAAAATGGATTGAAGCCCTGGTCAATGGATGGCCGGGGCTTTTTTATTGTAACGCGAAAACAACGATTCATAGACACATAAATCCGGATTGTTTCAAGCTATGAGAAAAAAATAAAGTTTCCTGCCTGGAGGGCTGGGATGTTATTTTCATGAAGTCCTGGTTCCGGCGGACTCAAAAATAATTGAAAAGGGTACTGCCATTGGCAGTACCCTTGAAGGAAAACAGCTATTTATTTCACACGGGTCCAGACTCCGGCTGCCACGACGGCATCCTTGGCGCCGACATGACGATAGATGCAGGTGATCTTGTCCGGGGTGACGATGGTGGCATCGGTGAATCCATCCATATCCACCAGGTAGAGGGTCTTGTTGTCCCAACCGATAACGCCGGCCATGTTTTCCGTTGCCAATTTGGAAGTGAAGGTGGCATAAAAGACACGACCCTGTTGCTTGGTGAAGACGATTTCGGCTGTCAGTGTGCTGAGGGGAGTTTGGTGGTGAGTCCATTCGCCTGGGCTATTTCCTTTGGTCAACAACGCGGCTTCGGATTTTACGGCCCAGGTTCCGACCAGATTTGGAACGCTCTCCGAGGCAGAGCAGACGCCGGTTCCAAGCAGAAACAACAGTAAAACAAAGCAGAGCCCGAGTTTTCTCACAGTAACACTCCTCCCGTATAATTATTGGTTGTCTTGGTGAGAAATATTCGGGATGGGGTCTGAAAAACCTGCAACGGCAGGATCACCTAAGCCGGGAGGAAGGAAATGATGCAGAGGGAGGAAGAGCGTTGAAAAAATATGAAAGCCCCGGATCAATCCGAGGCTTTTCGGCTTTATGTAGAGGATAAGGATGTTCACTCTTTGTCGGATCCGCTTAATACTCGTCAAACATTCTTTGAATCTCATCCAAGCTTTTTGTTCTGGTCAATGCAAGCTGCAACAGGATACGGGCTTTTTGCGGATTGAGAGTGTCGCCGTTCAAGAATTTTTCATCTGTATACCGTTGGAAATTTGCAACGACCAGTCCATTACCCACCCGGGAACTACGCACAATAACGACTCCTTGTTTTTGCGCATCCACCAAGCCTGGTTCGGTGTTTTCATGAATGCTTCCCATACCGCTTCCCGCATGTACAATGCCTTTTGCTCCGGCTGCAACAGCTGCATCCACAAGAACCCGGTCATCGTTTGCATGGGTATAGACTATATCGACTCTGGGCAATTCGCTTAAGCTGGAAACGTCAAACTCGGTATCTGTTGTGTTTTTGCGCGTTGAAACGTTGTAGAAGTAGGGCTTGCCGCCTGTAAAATATCCCATGAAGCCAAGTTCGGGCGCTTTGAATGTTGCAACATTCGATGTATTGGTTTTGGTGACATCCCGAGCGCCGCTGATTTGATCATTCATTACAACGAGTACACCTTTCCCGATGGCTTGCGGGTTAACCGCCAGACGAACCGCGTTCAGCAAGTTGAGCGGTCCATCTGCGCTCATTGCTGTCGCCGGACGCATTGCCCCAACCAATACGACAGGCTTATTGCTCTTTACCGTAAGGTTGAGAAAATATGCGGTTTCTTCCAGCGTGTCCGTGCCGTGCGTTATAACGATTCCTGAAACGGCTGGATCAGCGAGCAGTTCGTTGCACCGCTTCGCCAGCTTCAGCAAAACCGCATCACTCATATTGTTGCTGGATATTTTCACAATCTGTTCGCCGCTGACATTGGCATAATCCTGAATTTGAGGAACGGCATCAATGAGGGTCTGAATGCCAATGGCGCCTGCAGTGTATACGGTGACCTGAGTGCTGGATTGTGCGCTGCCGGCTATGGTTCCACCGGTAGCGAGAATTTTTACCGACGGTTTTTCTGCTGCAAAGGCAGAGGATGCTCCGAGAAACAGGACAAAGGCAAAAATCATAAGAACCGATACTGTCTTTTTTACCATGTTGCTACCTCCCAATCTTTTAAAATTATTGTTCCTATAAAAAATTCGACAGAGAGATTGAAAATCATTCCTGTTCTGAATATGGCTTAAAAAAACTGACACTGCTGCAGTAACCGATTTTCTCCAGGCAGTCGTTAAAATATCACTTTGAGGACGGCTTGATCCGCATCATGAATTTTCGGATATCGGACTGGTCATGCACGACAAACGAGAGAGGTTCATAAAATTCCGGCGTTCGGGTTATCAGAGTCACGTTTTTCAACTCCCGTATTTCCGGATGCTCACATATGGTGCCGACAAGCCATCTTCCCAGTCCTTTGCCGCGATATCCGGACAAGACAAAAACATCCGAAAGATATGCGAACGAGGCAAGATCGGATACTACACGTGCAAAGCCGATTTGAACAGGAAGCGCATCGGTTTTGCGATACAGGCCAAAGCAGAGGATGGAATTATCGATGGCCTTGCGCATGACGACTACCGTTCTTCCTTTGCCCCAATACGACTCCTCCGATATGAAGCGAAAGATGAGGGGGAAATCCAATAGGGACTTGTCAGTGGAAATAAAATAATCCTCGTTTTGCCAGATCATGGCAAGGGACCTCCTCATTCAGGATACTCTCTTATTTTTTCCACATTGACCATGAAATGCCTGCAAAACTGCACCTGAAAGAGAAAAAGAGGGGTGCGAAGCGGGTTTTCACGACCGCCTTGCCCCCCTTTTCTTCCCTTGTTGTGACTGATTCGATATGGCTCTATATGAATTGTTTTCTATTCACTCCATATAGAGCCATGGGGAAGTATTTTCATTAAACAGATATCATGTCCCATTTTTATGCTTTTCAATAATTCGACGTCAACAGCACAACCCCATGCTGATTCAAAAAGCACTTTGCTGTATCCGGTCGTACATTGGCACCATGTGTCGGTTTCTAACTTGTCAACATGGGCGAGCATAGGGCAGGGACAGAACATGAATTTTAAGTATAAATCTCCATCCTGCGCAAACAAGCCGGCTTCTTTTGCGTGTTCGTGATTCGCAAAGTCTTCCAGGCTGGTTGAGGAAAGGGTCCATTCTTTGATCATTTCCAGCTTCTCCTTCATCCCATAGCCACATTGACAATCCATTCGGATTTTTTTTATTTCGGCTGGATTAAAACGCTGTTCCAGTCGATTCATTGTGGATTTTACCCACTCTGAATTGTCTGTCTCTGTGGCGTCATCGTTGCCGAATACTACATCTTTTGCTACTTGGACATTGCTATGTTTTTTTATGCTGTCATAAATCACTTTTTCTTGAATTTGCCTTATATCAAACATAAACATCCTCTTTTCTGAAATATAAGAAAAACCTGCTTGTGCCAAGCCTCTGGCGACGGCAGAAGTCGTGGGTTTCTTATGTCCCCGGAAGACATACTTTCTGGCAGACTAATAAAAATCTGCATGCAGAAATTGTGGTCTGCATGCAGAAGTCATCATTTTCCGTGATGCCCGTATACAAATCCACTATCCGCTTTCAAACGAACAACAAATCAAGCCCCATTGCTGCGGCCGGAAAATGAAGTTTGAAAATGGATTAGTAGATTGGATTCAGCATAGATGTGTTTGTGTCCTTTCAGATAGCTGCATTTATTATAGCACTGGCTTTTTCACAAAGCAAAATCGGGGTGCGCACTTTTTGTATGATTTGCAGTTCCTGTCAGGCAGGAATCCGGCAGGAACATCCGAATAAAAACAGAGAGGAAAACAAGGGAAGAAGGGTTACAAGAGATGCGTAGAGGCTTGATTGTTGCAATGACGATAGCGCTCTTGGCAATGGCATGCGGAACGGCTATGGCGGAAGCGGACCGAAAACCGACTTTGGGTGTTGTGGTTGTTCTGACAGATATTTTGCGGGCGGAGAAGAACCTCAAGCCGAGCGAATGGCTGCAGGGTGCGGTGGAACGCAAAATATCCCCGGACTTCTATCAGCGTGGTGCTGCTTTGCCTCCGGAAGATTTTATTACTTTTCTCACCAAAAAAGACATTCAGCCGGATGCTTCCGGTTTATTCAAAGAACTGAAGTTACCGATGTTTATCGACTATGGAAAGAACAAACAGGTTGATTTTTTGTTGGTAGTGATTGGGGATGCATCAGTCACCAGCCATATTGGCACACAGATCGAGCAGCATACCGATGCCGACAACAAGACGTGGATCAGTACGCATGACGAGCGAAAGATTGATTTTGCCGATGTCAGATTGCGGGCAGCTCTGGTGGATGTCAATAAAAATGAGTATGCTTTCAACACAGTCATCACGAAACGTTCCGGTGCACCGGACCTGTTCGGCAATCCGTTTCGCAGCGTGATCAATGACGGGATGAAAAAAGCGCTTGCGGAATTTGATGCGAAGATTTCGATTCCCTGAGCACGCTGGAATTCCGCCTGCGGCGTAGGCAGGAAGAAGGAACCTTCGCAAGGAACTTCTTACCGGGACCCATACAAAATACCAAACATTGTATGGAGGTGAGGCCCAGTCAAATTCCATCCGGGGGTACTCTGTCACAAAACACTAATTTGTAGAGGAGTTGGAGAACACGTTACAAAAGAAATGCGCACTATTACTGGGAATTCTATTGGTGCTTGGCACAATGACCTGTTCTGCACAAGCGTTCATTCCCGCCGGATTGGTCGATTCCACTCCGAACAAAGCCGTTCTGGCCCATTATGATGTCTGGTATGCCAACAATGCGGAACCGGAAGTCGCCAAAATCGCCGGACAGACCATTTTTAGCTCACCCCGGACAGTCGTGATGATCCGCGATGCAGGAAAAGGGACCAACGCTGGACCGCATTTTCATTCGGTCACTGATGAAGTTGTCATCGTGCTGGGCGGCAGCGGCGAACTGCTGGTCAATGGAACCTGGATACCGGTGAAAGCCGGCGATGTCCATGTCAATCCCCGCGGCAACATTCATGCTACTGCTGTCGGAAAATCCACCGACCTGAAGTTTGTTTCCGTTTTCACTCCACAGACTCCACCCGGCGGTGACGCCAATTTCCTCAAAGACGGACAAGCGCCCAATATACCTCAAGGATTGTTGGATGCCTCGCCAGAGCAATCGATACTGGTGAATTATGACGAATGGTTTGCTTCCTCGGCAAAACCGAACGAAGCGAAAATTGCCAGCAAAACCATTTTTACATCACCCCGCGCTGTCGTCATGATTCGTGATGCAGGAAAAGGAACCAATATTGCGCAGCATTTCCATTCGACCACGGATGAAGTTGTCGTTGTGCTGGGCGGTAGTGGAGAAATAATGGTCAATGGCGAATGGATGCCGGTGAAGGCCGGCGACGTTCATGTCAATCCCCGCGGCATCGTTCACGCCACCAGGGTGGGCGAAGGCAGCGACCTGAAGTTTATTTCCGTTTTCACGCCGCAGATCCCGGCGGGAGGGGACACCAATTTCCTGGAATAAGCGGAAGTGGACAATGTGAAGTGCAAAAAGAAGCCTCCAAAGCGAGGCTTCTTTTGCTATAACGAAATGGTTCAGCAGAATTGCGGAGGGTCTGCATTCGAACCCAATTTGCATGGCTGCTCTGTTTTCCTTGAGAGAGACGAGAATATGACTGGTTGCGAATCATATGCAATGGAAGGGAAAAGAGGTAGAATAAAGAAAGTCAACCACTACATAACAGTGTGACAGGAGGGCGTTCCATGAAAGGGAAAGCAATTGCCAAAATATTGATTGTGATGATGATCCTGACGGCTATGACCATTTCGGTTGCCTGCGCAGCTTCGAAAGACGAACAGCGCCAACATATCCGGGATATCACCCAGGTGACCATGAATAAACTTTACGGGCTCCATCCCGAAGTCAAACAAGAGGTGGAAAACGCTGCAGGGTATGCCGCATTCGGCAGCTGGGGGGCAAAGCTGGGTATTTTGGGCAGCGCACAAGGGAAAGGAATGGCTGTAAACAACAAAACAAAGAAAGAAACCTTCATGAACATGCGGGAGGCTTCCGTAGGGCTTGGACTCGGTGCCACCACCTACAATACGGTTTTTGTTTTTGCAACGGAGGCGGCACTGAACGATTTTACGGAAAATGGCTGGCAGTTTGGCGGAGAAGTGAATGCAACAGCTACGGATAGCGTGAATGGCGATTCGTTTCAAGGGGCTGCAATTGTAGCTCCCGGAATCTGGATGTATACCATGACGGATAAAGGGCTTGCGGCGGAAATCACTGCAAAAGGGACAAAGTATTTCAAAAATGATCTGAACTGAACCAGATAAACAGGCAAACGCGTGAGGAAAGGTCTCGATACCGATGAAAATTATTGACGCTCACATCCATTTTCGCCCTGAGCCCCGCTTTGATGAACTGGCGGAGATCGCGGGCCATATCAATTCGGATGCTCATCTGCGCGAACGATATGCGGCGCACGATATTGTCCATGCAGTGGTCATGGGGAACCGGAGTCTGCAGCCAAGCGAACACAATTATCCTGACTACTTAAGTTATTGCATCGGGCTGGACAGAACCTGTTTTAAAGCGGAAGAAACAGTGGCGCAAGCCTGTTTGGTGGAAAAACACCTGCAAAGAAACAATTGTGTGGGGGTAAAGCTATATCCGGGCTATAATCACTTTTATATTTACGATTCGATGATGGATCCGTTTTATCAGCTGGCAATGCAGTATAAAAAACCCGTGTCCGTTCATACCGGATTGACGGCAACCAGCAATGCCCTGTTGAAATACAGTCATCCGATGGTGGTGGACGAGGCGGCGGTGCGCTATCCGCAAGTGCAGTTTGTCATGTGCCATATTGGCAATCCGTGGCTTGTAGATTCTGTAGCAATCATGATGAAAAATGAAAACGTTGCAGCCGATCTTTCGGGACTTTTGGAAGGGCGGATCGAAAATATGCCGGATTTTCTTGCAAAAAAATCCGGCTATATCAATCTACTGAAAGGCTGGCTGGAATATCTGGACGACTATGATCGCCTGCTTTACGGCACGGACTGGCCCCTGGCCAATATTTCAAATTATATTGAGTTCGTTGCGCACATGATTCCGGAAAAGCAGCAGGACAAGGTGTTTTTTGGCAATGCCAATAGAATTTATCATCTCGGTCTATGAGATGCGTGGACGCAAAATTTCTCCCTTCCGGTCAATCCGTTTATTTCATCCATGACGCCTTGGTTTGGAGGCGAATTCCGTCTTCCCGG
>CAZXCC010000155.1:0-7175 GCA_964638945.1 uncultured Veillonellaceae bacterium
TGTCAAAAAACGGCCTGGATAAACTCAAAATCTGCCGTCAGCGATGGCGTGCCGGTTTGAGTCCGGCCTTCGGCACCAAGCGTAAATAAAAGCTCCGGGATATATTCCTGGAGCTTTTGACATTTTTTGTATTATTTCAATATAAAATATTCTCATATTCAAAAAGGGACGGAGTTATGCAGATTCATCTTTTGGTTTGGGACAAGCGCATGGTTCGGTCAACGGGTCAATTCGAACGAATTCCTTGCTCATTAATGCAATCTGACAGACCGTCTCAATAGCCTGAAATGCTTCCGGATTCAGCCGGTAAAAAATCCAGCGGCCGTCGCGTGCATCCAGAACGACACCTGCTTCGCGCAGTACACGCAAATGATTGGAAATTGCCGGTTGGGTCATGTTGAAAGCATTAAGAAAGGCGCAAACGCAACGTTCTTTGCCGGCGAGCATGCGCACTATTTCCAGTCGGGTTTCGTCACCCAATGCTTTGAAAATTTTGGCTATTGCTTTATCTGTCATGGAGGGCATCCTATGAGGCGCTCACGGCAGATTGAATCTTTTCTGCCATATTGTTCACGACTTCCTGGGAGGGGGGCGTAGACCCCTTGACCAGTCCCTGCTGAGTCAGGATAATTTCTGTAAAAGGAAGGCCGTGATTTTCAAACATTTTTTTACCGCAGCTGACTGGGCACCCATCGATGATGAGATTCTCGCTTTCTTTCGCGGAATCCAGAAAACCGGGCAAACCAGCGCCGATTCCGGCAAGGCAACTCATGGAGCCAAATTTGTCTTTGGCAAGTTTTCGGGCCGTCATATCTGCAATTTGGCCGACATCCGCCGCACCGGAACAAGCATAAAGCATCCTTTTTTTTGCTGCATTTGACATTTTTTCACGTTCCTTTCAACTGGATTCATCTATACATTAAAATATTTTTATATAAATTGCAATATGAGATTGTAATGTTTTATTTGGGCTTTTGAAGAAAGGATGAGAGGCTTGAAAAAGTGGGTATCTGTCATGATTATGGCAGTTCTGGTTCTTGCCTGGATAGCTCCAGGGTTTGCCCAGACAGCGCCGGTAAAATCCGTCATGTTGGCAAGCCCAGCATTCACGGCGACTGCATCTGGCTGCAGGACTTTTGATGCTGGTGGCGTGGATTACCGTGTTCTGGGCCGCATGAAAAGGGTACTGTTTTTGACAGTACCCTTTTCGGGATAGAAGCTCCTTTCGGATACTGTTGCCTATTCGTATCAACCGCGAGGGGCGTATACTTCGTAAGACTGTTAACAGAAACATACAATTCATGGTACTTGACAACTCTTTGGTATATGAGCAAAAATGAATATAAGAATATAAGGTTTGTTTTTGATTGCAGAAACTGGAGGCTGATTGTGGACGACATTATCCAATATCACCGTCTCAACACAGGCAACGAGATTGTTTTGCTGCCGTTATCGCCGGATCTCCGCAAGATTTACCTGGAAGTGACTACGGAGTGCAATTTTTCCTGCATCACCTGCATCCGCCATTCCTGGAACGACGTGATGGGACAGATGAGCGCCGACGTTTTTGCCCGTCTCGTTGCAGATTTTCCCGGACTGCCTGATTTGCGCACGGTTCATTTCGGCGGATTTGGTGAACCGATGACACATCCGGACATACTCTCTATGATCACGAGGTGTAAGTCTGCAGGATATGCAGTGGAAATGATTACAAATGGCTCGCTGCTAACCGAGGAAATGGCTTCGGCATTGATCGATGCGGGGCTCGACTGGTTGTTCGTTTCCTTGGATGGCTCAGATTCCGGAAGTTATGAAAATATCAGGCCGGGAGCCGACTATGAAGAAGTCTACGGAAATATCATGCATTTGCAGCACTTGAAAAATGAGCGGCGCACCGTTTTCCCCAGAATCGGCATCGAATTTGTCGCGACCAAGGCGAATTTTTCTCGGCTTCCTTTCATGAGAAAAGTGGTTGACGAATTGAAAGCGGACCGGTTTATCGTAACTCATATGTTGCCTTATCATGAATCCATGAAGGATGAAATCTTATATGACCAGGGCATTGATTTGCTTGGCTTTGGCTGGGAGTCGCCGCTGCTGTCCGTCAAAACAGCTCCCAAGATGAAACTGGAGACGCAGCGTACCTGCCGTTTTGTCGAAGGCAAGGCTGCAGCCATAACTTGGAGAGGGGAAGTCTGCCCCTGTTACGCTTTTATGCACAGCTACGATTGTTATATTCTCGGACGAAAAAAGTCCATGACGGCCCACAATTTTGGCAATGTACTAACGCGGAATTTGGCGGAAATATGGGCTGACCCCGAATATGCAACATTTCGCTGGATTTCGCGCAATGCACAGTACCCTTCGTGTACGGACTGCCGCCAGGCAGATGGTTGTATTCTGGCGCAAACCAACGAGCAAGACTGCTGGGGGAACAAGCCTTCCTGCGGGGATTGTATGTGGGCGCGCGACCTGATCGTGTGTCCGTGAAGGATAGAAGACTCTATGGAGGTGGATTATGGATATCGTGGTGATACTAAAAGCGATGGGGGAGGAAACGAGAATCCGTATTTTGCAGCTGCTGCACAAAGAAGCCTTATGCGTCTGCGATTTGGAAAAAGTGCTTGGCGTCAGCCAGTCCAATGCTTCCCGTCATCTTGCCGCATTGCGCCGTGCCGGTCTCATCCGTGGAGAAAAAAAGGCTCAGTGGGTTTATTATCGCGTGGATGAGACAATGCTGGAGAAAGTTGGCTTTGTGAAAGAGTTGCTGAATAACGAACTGGACAAACGGCCTGATTGTCAAAAAGACCTGGCCCGGCTGAAAAAGTATCGTGCCAACGGTGGCGGCTGCGGATGCAGCATCAACCTCGATGAGGATTGAAAAAATGCCAATAAATGCGTGTATGTGCATTTAAACATATTGCTGACGATACAGCAAGAATATAGAATGATGGAGGTAAAGTATCATGGCAGCGGCACCCAAACAGTTATCTTTTCTTGACCGTTTCCTGACTTTATGGATTTTCGTGGCCATGGCCATAGGCGTCGGCGGCGGATATTTATTTCCCGGTATACCGGCGTGGTTGGACAAGTTTTCTATCGGGACTACTTCGATCCCGATCGCCATTGGCCTGATTGTCATGATGTATCCGCCTCTGGCCAAGGTAAAATACGAAGAACTGGACAAGGTTTTCAGCAACGGCAAGGTCATGGTGCTGTCGCTCGTACAAAACTGGATCATCGGCCCGCTGCTGATGTTCGCCCTGGCCATTATTTTCCTGCCGGACATGCCGGAGTATATGGTGGGGCTTATCCTCATCGGATTGGCTCGTTGTATCGCCATGGTCATCATCTGGAACTCTCTGGCGGATGGAGACAATGAATATGCGGCGGCGCTTGTGGCGCTCAACTCCATTTTTCAGCTTTTACTTTACTCGGTTTTCGCTTATTTTTTTATTTCGGTGCTTCCCGGTTGGATCGGACTTGCGGGTATGAGCATTCAGGTATCCATGAGAGATGTGGCTACAAGTGTGGCGATTTATCTGGGGATTCCTTTTGTGGCCGGATTTCTTACCCGAAAAATTCTCTTGCCTGCAAAGGGGCGTGATTGGTACGAAAAGAAATTCATTCCCAAAATCAGTCCACTGGCGCTGCTATCGCTTCTATTCACCATCGTGGTGATGTTTTCGCTCAAGGGCAGTTATATTGTGAAGTTGCCGATGGATGTCGTGCGGATTGCGATTCCTCTGATCATTTATTTTGCCATTATGTTTGCCGTTTCATTTTTCATGAGCTGGAAGATGGGGATCAACTACGAACAGACAACGACCCTGTCTTTCACTGCGGCCAGCAATAATTTCGAACTGGCCATTGCCGTGGCTGTGGCAATCTTCGGCATCAATTCCGGTCAGGCGTTTGCGGCGGTTATCGGTCCATTGATCGAGGTGCCGGTGATGATCGCCCTGGTCAATGTAGCGCTTCATTTTCGGGGAGCATTCGGAAAAAGGGTCTGAAAATATATATGAGGTGGAGGGTGACCCGTAGGAGACGGCGCAAATGATTTTGAACAAGTTTATCTTGCGTATCAAGAAATTGCGGAAATACTGGGAGTAAGCCTCGACGTGGTGAAGGTCCGGCTTCATCGCGGCAAACCGCGGTTGAAAAAAGAATTGTTGCATGTCTGCCGGTTTTCCCAGGATGAGAGGAACGAATTTACTTGTGACCCCAAAGAAGCGGTCTTAGATAAAGAAAAACCTGAAATATGCTGAATTGTATTGCAAAAATCCGTTGCGCCTGAAAACAGGATGGCAACGGTTTTTTTTCTTTATTTAGTGTATCTTTTTTGTCGTCAGTTTCGTCTAAATAAATAGAAGAGGGGGTGAATGCGAGATGAGTTTAACCAGTAGAGAAACGGCGCTGATTTCCATAGGAGTGTCGGTCGGAGTCAATTGCCAGCCATGCCTGCAGTATTGTGTTGCTCAGGCCCGGGAGCTGGGATTGAACGAAGAGGATATCCGGGATGCGGTCAATGCCGGCAAGGTTGTGCGAAATGGCGCGATAAACAGAATGAACCGCTATGTTGAAGAATTGCTGGAGGGGGCGGAAAGTGCCCCTGAAGTAAAAGAAAAGGGCTGCGGCTGCGGTTGCGGTTAATCTGACAGCGACAACGGATAAAGAGAGGTGAGCAGTATGGGGTGGTTTCCATGTTGGGGCACAAATGCAGGTTTTCCTTGGTTTATGGTGATCATGCCGTTGTTCTTCTTCGGGATGATGGTCTTTTTTTGCAGATCGAGTCGCAGTACCTGGTTCGCCGGTTGTTGCGGCAGGCGCAGGGAAGCGGATTTGGCGGCTGAGGTGTCCGGACTTCGCCGAGAAGTCGAAGAGATGAAAAAGAAATTGGGATAATGGAGGTAAATAAATGGCAAATGATTGTGCGAAAACGAGTGGTGGAACCCGCATATGTCCCGAAGGCGCCCGTTATGTGAAGAAGGTGATGACAGGACCTCCCAGAATAGCGATCATGGCCTGCGAAGGCGGTTGCCTGAAAGGCGAGGTTGCCCGTGTTGCCGCGAACATTCTGGCGTATCAGCTGGAACGGGATTCTTCAGTCCGGATATGCATGGGTGATGCCGTTACAGGCGATTCCGGGTTTGTAAAGCTGGTGGAAACGGCGCCGAAAACCATCGTGGTTGAGGGATGCTTTATGCATTGCGGAACACAGATCATGAAAACCCGGATTGCGGATTTTGACCCTGAAATTGTGGAATCCAGCCGCTTTCTCAATTTTGACAGAGATAAATATTTCGAAATTTTTGACTTGCCGCGAGCGGAGATTGAGCAAAATGCGCAGAAGGTGGCGGAGTATGTCCAGCGTACGAAGTTTCAGGGGCAAAATGCAGATGAATCGGAGTTGGCGCCAAGTTGTGGTTGTAAGTCCTTTACTTTGAAGGACCTGACGGAAAAGAACCCGGTTTTGCTTTCCTACGACTGCCGACGCAGAGGGGATGGAGCCGGCAAAGAGCTCATTCAGAAACTGGCAGCATGTGGATACGGATTTGCGGAAGTTGAGGACATCCTACGCGTACAAAAAGATGAGTCCATTGATATCAAAGACTATTTCGCCTGCCCTTTGGCGCCAATTGGGCAATGCTTATAAGACTTCTTTTCATCTCGTTTACACGGTACCGCCCGATGGGCGGTTTTTTTTGTCAGGGTTTTCCCTGACAAAAGATCTCGTAGCGGCTGCCGAAAAAGCTTTCATCCGGGGGGACAGTGTACGGAGCATTTTTTGGGATTGTCATTCGTCGGTGTGGGTCAGTGAAAATCCATGCAAGCTCATCGCTCATGGATACTCCAAACTGTCGAAACGTACAAGGCTCGCGTGATGGAGAAGCAGGATGTGACAAAACGCTCAGAATTGTTGAAATATGCGATAGAGACGGGAATGCTCGGTGGATAGCGTGAACCGCGAGAAAGAAAAAAACGATTTGCAACAGGAAGAATATAATTTACTGAAGTGGTACAATGAGATTGGGAACATGCTGCATATTCTTTTCAAGCGTCGGGAGGTGCATCATGGAAGCCACATACAGTGTTGTCAGCCTCATCAACAGCGGCTTGGCGAATTTGGCGGCCTATCTTGCAGCGCATGTCCTATTATGCCTGTTGCCGGCGTTCTTTATTGCCGGGGCCATGACCGCGCTCATCCCCAAAGAAGCGGTAACCCGGTTTCTGGGACGAAACAGTCCCAAGTATATTTCTTATCCTGCCGCTGCAGCCTCCGGTTCGTTGCTGGCCGTATGCTCCTGTACGATTGTTCCCCTCTTTGCCGGGATCTATAAGAAGGGTGCGGGGATAGGCCCGGCCATCACTTTTTTGTTCTTTGCCCCGGCAGCCAATATACTCGCGTTAATATACACCGGTGGACTGATCGGCGCAGATCTGGCTTTTGCCAGATTTTTTCTTTCCCTGGTATTCGGTATCGGTATCGGCATGATCATGGCGATTATTTTCAGCAGAGACGATACGGTCCATGATGCTGCTTCCGATGCACTGTTTGCCGGAGGTCAGGCAATGAATCGTTCGGGGTTTGTTCTGATCGGGCTGCTGGTTGCGTTGCTGCTGTCCGGCACGCTGAAAATCGGACTGCTGACAAACACCTATGCAACGCTTACCTTGCCCATAGCCGGCATGGATACCCTGCAGGAAACGCTGCTGCGCCTGGTTCCGTTTGATCCTGCAAAAGGAGAGGAAGGCGTCTCGGCGCAAGGTGCGATTCTGATTGTTCTATTGGTTTTTATCGGGGGGACGGCCTGGCGAGGGCTTGAAAACGTTTTTGAAGGGTTGAACCACTGGACGATGATTTCGTTAGCGCTTGTGGCGGTTACCTTTCTTTGCGCGGCGGTGGGAATGGCGCCTCATGCCGGCGGCCTCGACGTTCTGGTCAATGGAAAGTTGATAGGGGTGGCCTTGTCGATGGCTGCGATTTTTATGCTGCTCAAAACGAAATTTACCGAAGATGAAGTCTGCAGTTTTCTCTGGGAATCGTGGAAGTTCGTCAAACAGATCTTTCCGCTTTTGCTTGCGGGGGTATTTGCAGTGGGGGTCATCCGGCTGATTATCAAACCGGAATGGATCGAAGCCATCGCCGGCGACAATTCTCTGACGGGGAACCT
>CAZXCC010000156.1:0-7069 GCA_964638945.1 uncultured Veillonellaceae bacterium
CTATGCCAAGCATCATGACTGTGCCGAATCCGCCCGACCAGGCCGTCGTAGCCATTGGCGACAGTTCCTGCATGATACGGCGGCCTGCTATGGCGTACATGGACCAACCGACACACGAAAGCAAGAACAGGATGTCGCCCCAGTTCAACGACAATCCAACCAATCTGGACCAAGATCCTCCGGATGCAATCACGATGACTCCTGCCGTGGATATCGCAACACCTGTCCATTGGCGTTTATTCAGCCTTTCATCGAGAATGACCGATGCCAGCACACCTGTGATCGCCGGACCAAAGGCAGTGATCACGACGCAGTTGATAGCAGTGGAATAAACAAGGCCGGTGAATTGCAGTCCATTGTTCAGAACAGTGCTCGACAGACCCATAAGCAACAGCGTCGGCAAGTGTCTCCGTTCAGGAATGGCCTTGCTTCCCTCCTTGCACCAAGCAATGATAATCAGAATACTGCTGAAAACAGCAAAACGCAGCAAGGTTGCAACAACAGGAGAGGTTTCCGTCAGGACTTTTTTTACGGCAATGGCGTTCCCGCCCCACAAAAAAGCGGTGAGTATCAACAATCCATATACTTTGGTTTGATTCACGTTCTACCCCACAAAATCAAAATATCGCCATTTCATTCGTTCTTTCAACTCCTGAGCCGATTGTCCAGGACAAAACAGCATCATAATCCTTCCTCCAGGGTTTTGATGCGTTGCTCTACCGAAGCTCTCAAATGGTCGCCCGGTGGCGCCAATCGCAAAAAAACACGAAAATCACTGACAGCTTCCGCCTTTTTCCCCATCTGCTCATATGCAATGCCGCGATTGTGATAGGCCGTATAATTCTGCGGGTTCAGCCTGATTCCTTCCGAATAGTCCAATACTGCGTCATTCCATTGATCCATCTGTGCAAAAACCGTCCCCCTGCTCAACCAGCCCTCCGCATAGGACGGGTCGGTTTCAATGGCGGCATTCAGGTCCGCCAGAGCTTTATCATACTGCTTCAGCCTCCTGAAAACCAAACCGCGGTTGCTGAGCGCCTGGACATCTTTTGGATTCATTGCCAGCACCTGGTTGAAATCTTCAATGGCCTTATCATATTGCCGGGTTGCCACGAGTGCAACACCACGCCAAAAATACGCATCGGTATTTTTCGCATCCATTTTTATGGCCTTGCTGCAACTTTCTATTGCTTCCGGATATTCATACTGCGTACTGTGTTTTCTACACTGTTCCGTCAGGTATTCTTTGCTTTCTGCCGCCTGCGCCGCCATTGGCATAAACAGCGTTATCAGGAGTAGAGGCAAAAAAATCCGCACCGTCAGACGTTTCATAATCCATCCTCCCAGGTCCGTAACGGAAATTCTGTTATAAATGCTCTTCGCCGGTTGTCGGCGCTTTTCCTTCTGCCTCTCTTCTTTCTGCAAAATGGCGGCAGGGATGGACATGCTTGCCACAAACATGTAAAATATTAAGTAGTTTGCTTTGGCAGAGAACGAAGAGAGCCAAATAACCTATAGGTTATTTGGCTTTCTTTTTTTCGCAACCGATATGGAGTATCGTATTGCTGCCCCATCATAAACAATAGGCAAGAACTGGAGTGAATAAAGATGGAAAAGTCTGTTGCAGTCGTAATCGGCGGTGGAGCTACCGGGGTCGGCATCTTGCGGGACCTTTCGATGCGGGGAATAGACGCTATTTTGCTTGAACAGCGCGATTTGGCCTTTGGTGCGAGTTCCCGCTTTCATGGTCTTTTACATAGCGGCGGACGCTATGCTGTAAAAGACCCTGCTGCAGCCCGGGAATGCGCCGAAGAAAATGAGATTCTGCGCAAAATCGGACGGCACTGCGTCGAAGAAACCGAAGGGTATTTTGTCCGCCTTCCGGAAGATGATTCCTCATATGAGACCAAATGGGTCACTGCATGTGATACTGCAGGCATTCCCGTGACACAAGTGTCATTGGCAGAAGCGCATCGACTGGAGTCGCACCTTTCATCAAATGTCGAAGCTGTTTATCGGGTTCCTGACGCCGCTGTTGACGGGTTTCGGCTATGCAGGCAGAATGTGCTTTCGGCCAAAAAGTATGGCGGCCGGGTACGTACATATACCGAAGTGATCGGGATCAAATACGAAAACAACCAGGTGACCGGGGTGCAAATCCGCAACACCATAACAGGTCAGACGGATTTCATCCAATGCGAATATATCATAAACGCAGCAGGTTCATGGGTGGGAAAAGTCGCCGAACTTGCAGGGATTTCAATCCATGTCATCCCGGACAAAGGAACATTGATTGCTTTCAATCACCGGTTCACGGACAGAATCATCAATCGGCTTCGTCCTCCGTCAAACGGAGATATTTTTGTGCCCCACGGCTCCGTGACACTGTTGGGAACCACCTCTTCCACCGCGCTGAAACCGGATGATTTCGCCCCCACGACAAACGAAGTCCTGGAGCTAATCAATGAAGGAAAAGCTCTTTTTGAAGAATTGCCGCAGTATCGACTCCTTCGGGCTTACACCGGAACCAGGCCCCTTTTCTGTGCAGACCCCTCTGCGGATGGAAGGGAGATATCCCGCAATTTTGTCATTCTCGATCACTCCCAGGATGGGTTGAGGGGATTCGTCAGCATTGTTGGCGGAAAACTCACAACGTATCGGCTCATGGCAGAGAAAATCACCGATTTCGTCTGCAAACAGCTTTCCGTAAATGTTGCGTGCCGAACGGCCGAAGAGGCATTGGTTGATGACACGCCGCCCGAGCTGATGAATACCGCCAAACATTTCTTCCCTTCTTTCGGAGTGGACCTCGCCGCATCAAGACTCGGCCCGGACTTTGCCGATGCAGTGGAACGGGTTCGAAAAAATCCAAAAAAGAAAGAACTGGTTTGCGAATGTGAGCTCGTCACTCTGGCAGAAGTCGAAACCGTTGCTGCGGATGAAACCACCTTTTCCATGAGCGATATCCGACGCCGTACGAGGATGGGAATGGGGACCTGCCAGGGAACATATTGCGGATTGCGCGGCGTGGGAATGATGGTGGACAATGACCTGACGAAAGGTTCCACACCGGTGGAGCTATTGCGTGATTTTCTGGAAACACGCTGGAATGGAATACGGCCGATACTGTGGGGTCAACAGATGCGGGAAATCGAACTGACCCGGGGAATATACGAAGCAGGATTGAACATAGACGGGGCGGTGCCAGATGAAAAAGAATGATGTAATTGTGATCGGCGGGGGTCTTTCCGGCATATTCGCCGCTATTACCGCAGCCGGCCGGGGCAGACAGGTCCTGCTCGTGACCAAAGGTGTCGGTGCCATCGCCATCGGTGGCGGCACAATCGACATACTTGGTTACGACGCCAAGGGGATTCCGGTTCGCAGTCCCTGGGAAGCGATGGCGGATCTCGAAGCGACTCACCCCTTCTCGTTGATCGGTCGTCAAACAGTGGACCAAGCTACGCAAGTTTTTTTGTCTCTTTTGGCAGAGGAGGGCTATCCTTACATGGGAACCCTGCAAAAAAACGAATGGATTCCGACTGCACTGGGCAGGGTGAAACCGAGTTGCTTTGTCCCCCTCACCATGAATGCATCCAACCTCAAAAATGCGGAAAAAGTTGCCGTAGTTGAGGTCGATGGACTGAAGGATTACAGTGGAAGAGTGATTGCCGAAGGACTGGCTCAAAGCCCCGGTTATCGAAAGGACTATGCCGTAGTAACCCTGAAAACAGGAATAGAGGATGGCAGAGATTTAACAGCGCTGGATGTCGCACGATGGCTCGATACGGAAAAAGGACAGGTTTCCTGCTGCGAGCAGCTTGTTCGGGCCGTTCGGCCGCATGGCGTAATTTTATTGCCTCCTGTATTGGGAACCCGGCCGGACTATGAATTGCTCCAGAAAATCGAACAGGCCACACAATGCCGGGTCATCGAAACAGTCGGGCTGCCGCCGGCAGTTACAGGGTTCAGACTTCGCAAACTGCTCGTCAAATGCATGACAAAGCTGAATGTGCGTATGATCGAACAGTCCAATGTGGTCCGCGCATCGGTTATAAACGGGCGCTGCAGAGAAATCGTGACAGGAAACCTGGATCGCGAACGCAGCTACAGAGCCGATTCTTTCATTCTTGCTTCCGGCGGGCTTTTTGGCGGTGGGTTGCAGGCAAGTCCAGGCAAGGTATCCGAGAACATTTTCAATCTTCCTGTTCACGTTCCCGCCCAAACGGACAAATGGAGCAATGAAAGCCTATTTTTCACCCCGGGCCAGCCATTTGCAAAATACGGCGTGATGGTGAATGAAACACTGCGTCCCGTGGATATGAACGGGAATGTCCTGTTGGAAAACGTGTTCATTGCAGGGAAAACCCTTGCCGGATACGATTATTGCTTTGAGAAATCAGGAAACGGGGTCGCTCTGGCGACTGCCTATCGGGCGGGACTCGAGGCATAGGAGGAAAATGAAATGAAAAAAAGTCACAATGATCCTGACAGTTGCATAGCGTGCACTTCCTGTGTCGCCTACTGTCCTGTTTCTGCCGCAACCCGAAAATATGCCGGCCCCAAAATGATGGGACCGGCTTTGGAGAGATTCCGGGGCGTGGATGCGAATACGGAATTCTCTCTGGAATACTGCTCAAACTGTAAAAATTGCGATATCTCCTGTCCGTCCGGAGTGCCAATCTCCACCCTGAATATGCTCGCCAAATCGAAACTTTACAAAACAAAACGCCATAGCCTTCTGGAGTGGATACTCGCCCATTCCGACATCATCTCCAAATTGGCAAGCCCCGTCTCGTCCCTGTCTAATTTTGGCATGTCCAACCCCATTACCAAAGCAGTCCTGAAGATGATCGGCATGACTGATGCGATGCGGTTGCCTTCCTATGCAAGCAAAACCTTTCTCCAGCAATTCCACGCATTGAAGCAACAGCCCTTCCCGGAAAAGGTGGTTTTTTTTCCTGGCTGTTATATCAATTATTATGAGCCTGCAATCGGGATGGATTTTGTTGCCGTCATGCAGCACAACCGGTTTGAAGTCGTTGTGCCGAACGGACTCGACTGTTGCGGATCACCCCAGGTAATTCAGGGTTATCTGGACGAAGCGACGGACAAGGCCCGGAAAAACATAGAAGTGCTCAAACCCTGGATCGATCAGGAAATTCCTATCATTACCTGCTGCACCAGCTGTGGGCTGATGCTAAAAATGGAAATCCAGGAATTGATGGACCTGAAGGATATGGATAAACTAGCCGAAAACAACTACGATTCTTCAGAGTTCCTGCTGGAACTGCATGACAAGGGCCGGTTGAACACCCAATTTGCCCCGTTGCCCGGACGATACATCTATCACACGCCCTGTCACCTGCGGGCTCAGGGAATCGGCCGTCCCAGCCTGGAGATGCTTTCGCTCATCCCGCAGTTTCAGATTGAGGATGCGGACGCCGGTTGCTGCGGCCAATCCGGCACATATGGCTTCCAGGTGGACAAGCATGACATCGCCATGGCCATCGGGGAACCCGTTTTTCAACGAATCAAAGAATATAAGCCGGATGCAATTGTATCAGACTGCAGTGGCTGCCGCATGCAGCTTTCCCAGGCAACCGGGTTCCCGGCACTGCATCCGATGACTTTGCTGCGCCGTTCTTATGAGGCAGCAAAAAACTGACCCTTTTCCCCAACACTTGTTAGAGAGAAAACCTGCAGAATTATTCCTGCAGGTTTTTCTAATCACAAAAACAAATTCGCCATCACTTTGTTTACCCATTCGATACTTTTGGGCAAAGGGGTGAGCAGGCCCTGATAATACAGCCATTCCAAAAAGAAAATGGCAACATACCCGATGATTAGATCCTGCAGCCAGCCCCGTCGCATTCGGGTCATTCCCAGCAAACGCTGCCGAGACTGTTCGCGCACCTGGCTCATCAGTTCAATCATCTGGTCAATATTTTCCACCGGAGCGTTCTGCGAGCCAGCGCAATCTTTGTCCTCTCCGGATGGAAGTCTTGCCTGTTGCATTCTTTTCACGAAATCCGTCAGAAGACGCAGGTATTGGTGGTCACGCTCTTCAACCGACATGAGGATCGCCAGTTCTTTCTTGGATTTATTCCACTTCAGATAGAGAGGCAACATGGTAATCCGCAGAAAAAAATAAGAAAGCAACATGACACATAGGTTATATACCAGAATCAGCAAAAAGTGATCCCATGTGTCTGCGTTTTGGGGCATTATGCGAAAAGCCCCTCCCAGTACCGGAAACGTGACATGGATGAGCACAAACGCATATGCCCCCAACAGGAGCCAGGAAAAAACCACTGCCAACTGGGACATAATCCTGGAATTTGGGCAGGCAACCTCGTCAGCGTGCAGTTCAATACCCGAAAGAACATTTTTCTCTTTCGTTTTTCGAAAAATATAAAACAAAATAGAGTTATTCTCGATTTTTGTTCCAATCACACTGATGTTTTTCAGCAAGGGGGATTGTCTGCTGGTCCATTCCACATAAAGTCGCGCTATCTTATTTGTCCGCGGTACGATTCGCATTGATTCATTTTCACACATGCCTTTCCAGCGAAACCAGGTTACCAGGAAATATGAGACTGTATATTCTACAGGTTTCCGCAAAATCGAGTTCCGCATTTTGCCGACAGATATCCTAAGAACCTGAAAATCGATTGACGACACTCGTTGGTCGTGCCACAAATCCAGTATTTCTGCCAATATACAGATATTTCCCAGCAAAGGTACGGCTAAATATATCTCAACATGATTCTCCGTTTTTGCCAGCAATGAAACAAAATAACACTGCCAACTGCCCAACCATTGTTTATCTTTTATGATTTCACTGATTTCCGTTGCTGAAAACTCATATTTTCCGCGACGAATCTTCCCCAGCATCTCTTTGGCCCTGGTGCTTGCAGGATCAGGATGATGGGCAGAAGATTCCGCGTGTCTTTCAAGTCTTTTATTTTTTTCTTTCCCAAAAAGCATATCCCATATTCGCATATTTCCTGTTACCCCAATTTGACATTATAATTCCGTATAGAAAAAGTTTCTCCAGGCAATGGAA
>CAZXCC010000157.1:0-7021 GCA_964638945.1 uncultured Veillonellaceae bacterium
CCCCTCCCCTGATAACGGACATTTCGATATCCCAATACAAACCCCGACTTTTTGTAATTGTCCTGTTGCGCCACTACACCGTCCAATCCGATGTTTCTCCCTGTCAAACGCTCCATGGCCGCCTGCCAAATCCGCATACCAAACCCCTGTCCCCTCATTTCCGGCTTCACGATATAAAATCCGATAAAACCATAGCCATCACCATATTTCACAGCAGAAACCGAAGCCACCGGCGCTCCATCCAGAAAGCCTGCCAGAAAGCCCTGCGGATCGGTGCCGTGAAATATCGCTCCATCGCTCAACCCTGGATTCCAGCCCTCTGCATCCGCCCAGGCGACCATGATCTGCATTTCCTGTTCTGTAAGGGCACGTATCGAAAAATCACCCCGCGGGACCATGTCTCCAGCCCCTTTCCTGTCAAAACTTGCCTCTGCTTTTCTTTTTCGACATTATGAATAATTTTCCTGTGTTTTCCATTGTGAAATATGGCGGATTTCATCAGGCTCGGGGATGAGTTTTGTTATATACCTCCTTCAGCCTGGTACGCGTCACATGCGTATATATCTGTGTCGTTGTGATATCAGCGTGCCCCAGCATCTCCTGCACGGCACGCAGGTCTGCTCCATTGTCCAAAAGATGCGTGGCAAAGGAATGGCGCAGCATGTGCGGTGTCACTGTTTTTTCTATCCCTGCCCGCTTTGCCGCAGCACGGATGATAAGCCAAAAACCCTGCCTGGTCATTTTATGTCCATGATGATTGAGAAACAGCGTTTCCTCAGTCGCTCTTTTTACAATATGCGGGCGTCCGCGATCCAAATACAACTTCAAAACAGACTGTGCAGTTCCGCCTAGAGGTACGATCCGCTCCTTGGATCCCTTGCCGAAACAACGTATATAGCCCATTTCCAGGTTCAGGTCCTGCAACGTAAGGGATATAAGCTCCGAAACACGCACACCTGTCGCATAAAGCAGTTCCAGCATGGCCCGGTCCCTCAGGCCCGCCGGATCAACAAAACCCGGTTGCTCCAAGAGCCGGGCGATTTCCTGTGCGCTCATCACTTTCGGCAAACGTTGCGGCAGTTTCGGCGAATCAATGGTCACCGAGGGATCGACCCGAAGTCTTCTTTCCCTTGTCGCATAATGAAAAAAGCTTTTCATGGCGGCCAGCTTCCTGGAAACACTGGACGCTCCCATATGAATCTGCTGCAGCGATTTCATGTAGCTTACAATCGTTCCGGCAGAAACTTGCTCCGCATTACAGATTCCCAGTTCCTTCAGATATGCCTCGAACTGTCGAAGGTCACGGGCATACGCCTCAATCGTGTTCTTTGCCAGCCCCCGCTCCACGGCAATATAGTTCAGAAATTCCTGAATCAGCTCTTTCATAAACTTCTTCGGTCAGTCAAGAACAATCCGACCATACACGCCTCCCCCGCCACTTTGAATGAATGACGCACCGGTACGGATTGCCGAAATCGTTTCGGCAGAACGGTTACCTGCCACACGCCGAATTTCTTCCACAGGAACTTCATGCAGTAAATTCATTTCCGTACCGAATTCAGCCAACAATCTGTCAATCGTTTTTCTACCGAGACCCGGCGCCATCTGCAATGGCACATGGTAATGATATGCAGGTCTTCCTTCCGGGTGTATTCCCGCTGGAATATCGGCAATTTTCTCGATTCGCTCTGCCACACCCGTAGTGATTTTACTCCCGCCACAACCCGGACATTTTGTCATAGCTGCAGCATCCCCCTCAAAAATACTCCCGCATTTCTCGCAGCAACTGCGGTGATACTTTCCTAATCTCGGGTCCATGCCATAATTGCCAACAATACCGCGTCCCTTTTCCTGGCGGAATGCCAGCGCGCATTCCGAATAGGACGGGCTGTTCATCTCTAGCTGATTGTATTCCCTGCCGATTTTTTCCGGCGAATGCGCATCGGAGTTGGTCAAGAACTGAAAGCCCCATAACTCCTGAATCCTGTCGGCCATTTCCGTATCTGCCGACAAGCCCAGTTCGACTGCCGTAACTTTCTCCAGCTTGTTTTCCGGCAGCAGTGCGGAAAATCGGTCTGCGCAGGCGCCATAAAGACTCTTGTGCGGGGTAAAAACATGCGCGGGGACGAACAAAGCCTCGTATATCGCGGCAATATCAATCAGGCGTTCCAAGGACATATGCGCATTTTGTGAGCTGAGTCCGATATTGCGTATATACTTTGACATTTCAAGTGAAAATCGCTGCATGGTCTGCAAATCAGGAAGATATGCCAAAGAATGGCACATTCCTCCCCCGCTCTCGCAAGTTTCGATTTCAGCACCAAGCAACAGGGTCACTCCATTATGATACAGATAACCTCCGCCTGCCTGCAGGAGCAAACTCCCTTCTTCAAGCAGCCTCTGGATGTCTTCCTGCACCCAGGGCGACAACGCATCGACAATCCCAACGATTTGCATACCTTTTTGCCGAAGGGCGGTATCCAGGATAGTTCGAACGGTCAATCGCCGTGAAGTGGGTATTTTCACCCAATGACCGGACTCACTGAATCCGACGTGAATGTGAAAATCGCCAAAATATCGGTTCATCGTTCGTCCTGCAATAAATACAGACCGGCAATGGTTTTGGCGTCACAGATACTGCCTTCGCGGATCAGTCGCCGCACCTCGGACTGTTCGTACGCCTGCACTTCCAAAAACTCGTCTTCGTCAGGATTCAATGCGGTCTTTCGCAAATCGCAGGCTACATATATATGAATCACTTCGTCCGTAAAACCGGGGCCCGTAAAAACAGAAGACCTTCGCTCAATTTTCCCAGCCCGGTAACCGGTTTCTTCCTCCAATTCACGCACAGCGCAGACATCCGGATCTTCTCCTGCATCCAGCTTACCGGCGGGAATCTCCAGTAGAATCTGTCCCACAGGATGGCGAAACTGCCGCACCAACAGAATTCTTCCGTCAGGCAGCACCGGAACAACCGCCACCGCACCTGGATGTTCCACCACTTCACGCGACGCTTCCTTCCCATTCGGCAAGCGCACCATATCACGCCGCAAATTGATGATTTTTCCTTCATAAATCCGTTCTGTTGTCAAAAAAATTTCCGTCAACTGATCCGACATCCATTTCGTTCCTTTCTTATGCAATGAATAGAAAGACACGGCCCCAGCAAGAGACCGCGTCTATAATTTACGCTTCCATCCAGGGGTAAAGTGTCCTGGGTTGCAAGGGCAGTATGGGAACCGGGGGTGTAAAACTCCCATAAAGCCATTCCGGCAATATCAGCCATCTCAGCGGCAGGCCTGTGTTTTCCGCCACGGAATTCACTACCCGTAATCCTTCCTGCACATGATCTGCAGTTGTTTCTCCGCCCAGGTTGGTATTGCTCACCAGACCGGTAACACGCAGTCCGGATACCGATTCGACGCCACGTATGGCTTTCAGTACACCTTCCGCATCGCTGGAAAAAGGGCGTCGGGTATTCACGACCATAAGGACTTCACAACCGTTTTCCTGCAGTCTGTGACGAAGCTGCCCCAGCACCACTGCGGATTTGGACCCGCCGACATCCATGATGACGTGATATTCCGGGGAAAACATCACGCGAGTCAGGTTTGGAGGCATGATCGGTAAATCTGCGTGTGATAGGCCTGACTCAGGCGATACCACCGTCACTCCTTCCGCTTCCAATTGTTGCCTGTGCTCCCGCGTGCGAAAAAACGGCTTTATCAGATCCATGTCCACAACAGCTGTTTTCAATCCGGAGCGCTGTGCATACAAAGCCAGGTTCACAGCCAGTTCCGTTTTTCCGCTGCCAAATTCGCCGACCAAAACCTTGATCCGTGGAGCCTGTTCTTCTACAGCACGAAAATCAGCCAGTTCAAATGCCATCATTGAGTCTCCCTATTCGTATATTTTTTCCCGCTCTTCGCCATGCAGCACGCGCAACGCGCCTTCAGCCAAAGCAATCAATTCGTCTTCCCCAGGGTAAACCATGAATTTTCCCATAAACTCCACGCGTTCGCGGACCATTTGGACCAGAAGTTTCGAATACGCCAACCCGCCAGTCAGCACCATCGCGTCAAACTTGCCGCCGACCACAGTAGCCATGGAACCGATTTCCTTCGCAATCTGGTAAGCCATCGCTTCATATATCAATGCCGCTTTCGTATCGCCGGCAGCGATCCGGGCCTCTACTTCCCTGGCATCCACCGTGCCAAGATGTGCGGACAGTCCTCCCTGGCCGATCATTTTCTTCATAATCTCATCAAAACTGTACCTTCCCGAATAGCAAAGTTCAATCAACGGGCTGAGCGGCAGATATCCCGCCCGTTCCGGGGAAAACGCGCCGCCATCCATCGGGTTCTGTATATCGATCATATTGCCTTCTTTCTGTACGGCAAAAGAAATTCCGCCTCCCAAATGTCCCATAACCAATGTCACTTCTTCGAAACTCTTTCCCAGATCTTTGGCCGCACGGCGTGCAGTAGCCTTCAGATTGAGTGCATGGAAAAGACTACGGCGGGGCATTTCGGGCCACCCGCTGATTTTCGCCAGTGGCTGCATTTCATCCACGCAGACGGGATCCACAATAAAAGCGGGCAATGAATGGTGGTCTGCAATCCCTCGGGCAATCAGGCCTCCAAGGTTCGATGCGTGCTGGGTCTGTACACGGTGGCGCAAATCGTCCAGCATCAAGTCGTTGACTGCATAGGTCCCGCCGGGAATCGGTTTCAGCGCACCACCGCGCCCTACAACGGCATCCAGGTCGGCAACGCTATAGCCATGGCGTACCAGCGCCGCCTCAATCAAATCCCTTCGGTATTCATACTGATCATAGATTGTAGCGAATGCGGCAAGGTCTTCTTTGCTGTGACGGATCACTTCTTCAAAAAAACATTTTTCTTCTTCATACAAAGCAATCTTGGTAGATGTCGATCCCGGATTGAGGGCCAATACCTTATATTGTTTGCTCATCATTGTTCCTCCAAATATTTTTTATTGCCACTGCTGCTTTTATAAGCTCTGCGGCATTATTCAGGCCCGCCTGTGTAATCGGTTCGCCACCGGTCATGCGAGCGAGTTCAGTCAAACGCTCCGATTCGTGCAGCACCTGGACCAGTGTACGGGTACGACCATCGTCAACCCGTTTCTCAATATGAATGTGACGGTCCGCCATACAGGCGATCTGCGGCAGATGAGTTATGCAGAGAACCTGTTTCATAAATGCCACCTGAGCAATCTTTTCCGCCACTTTCCGAGCGGTGCTGCCCCCCACGCCAGTATCGATTTCGTCAAAAACCATCACATCCGCACCCTTGTCTCTGGCGCAAATCGTCTTCAAAGCGAGCGCCACACGGGAAAGTTCACCGCCTGATGCCACTTTGGCCAAGGGTCGCAGCTCTTCTCCCGGATTTGCTGAAAATTCCAGTTGAACAGAATCCCTCCCAGTTGCAAAAAATTGTTCCTGCAGCAATACTTTCACCGAAAAACGGCCGCCAGGCATACCCAAATCCGCCAGCTGCCCTTCCACTTCACGCTCCATGTTCACTGCCGCCTGCACCCTTTTTTCATGCAGTGATTCAGCCAGATGCGCTAGTTCTGCTTCCTGATGCGACAATAATTGCCGCAGTTCCTGCATGATCTCATCGTGGCGGTCCAGTTCGTTCAGTTCACTGCGTGCATTCCGTCCATATGCAATAACTTCCGATACGGATGCACCGTATTTTTGCTTCAGTCGATAGACCAAATCCATTCGGTTCTGCAAACGCGCCAGTTTTTCCGGATCAAACTCGATTTGTTCCAGATAATCGCGAAGATCCGCCGCAATATCCGGCAACGGCGCCAGTATTTCAGCCAGGCGTTCAGAAATCGAAGCCAGAGAAGCATCGAATCTTGATGCATTATCCAGTTGGCGCCGGCTTTCCTGCAAGGAGTCCAATACTCCCTTGCCATGAACATCCCCGCCATCAATAGCTGTCCATGCAGCCCCTACGGAGGCGCTGATTTTTTCTGCGTGCGTCAGCAAAGAAATCTGCCTGGGCAGTTCCTCCTCCTCGGATTCTTTGAGTTTGGCCGCCTCAATCTCATCAGCCTGCCAACGCAACATATCCGAACGCTGAACCCTCTGCCTCGCATCCCGGTCAACTGCTGCCAGCCGCTCTTTTGTCTGGTGCCATGTATCAAAACATGCACGATAAAGAGCTGCCGCTTCACGCACCGCTGCCGACGAACCATCCAACAGTTCCATATGGGATTCCGGTCGCAAAAGCGCCTGATTTTCATGTTGTCCGTGCATATCCAGCAGGAAATCGCCAATATTGCGCAAAACCGACAGCGGAACATGGCTCCCGTTCATAAGGACGGTGTTTTTCCCCTGTCGCGTTACAGAACGGCTGATAAACAGACGACCGTCTTCTTCCGCAGATAGATCCTGCGCCTGCAACAAAGCAATTGCCTGTGCCTGAGGAGGAAGTTCGAAAACCACCTCAACACGGAACTGTTCGCTGCCGGCACGTATCATATCGACGGAAGCACGTCCCCCCAGCGCCACGCTGAGTGCATCGACCACAATCGATTTGCCGGCGCCGGTCTCACCGGTCAACACATTGAATCCCCCGGAAAATTCTATTTCAGCCTGTTCAATAAGTGCAAAATTTGCAACCTTCAACAACTGCAGCAAAATGAATCGCCTCTACATAATGGATTCAAAACGTTCGATCACTTTCTCCACCGCTTTTTCCGGTTTCACCACCAAAAAAATGGTATCATCGCCGGCCACAGTTCCGATAATTTCCGGCCACCGGATATTGTCCAGCACATAGGCCACAGCCTGCGCCGTACCGGGTAATGTGCGCAGCACGATGATATTTCCGCTGCTGTTGACAGAGAGCACAGAGTCCTGAAAGGTTTTTTCCAGCCTGGCTGCAGAGACCGTCACGTTCTGTTCCGATGGAAAAGCATAACGATAGCAGCCATCGCCCGTTGGTACCTTGACCAGCATCATTTCTTTGATATCTCTGGA
>CAZXCC010000158.1:0-6997 GCA_964638945.1 uncultured Veillonellaceae bacterium
CTGGTGCTGGGTTTGATGCCGATACGAATATTGTCAAACTCTTTTTTTCGGACGGTACGGTCGAAGAGTTGCCGCAAATGAGCAAATCGGAGTTGGGCGGCGTTATAATGGAACGCATTTTCAAGCTCTTACCCGGCTCATAAAATATTTAAGAAATATTGATGGTGGGGATTGATTTTCTGGAGAGTATCCAGTAAAATTAATCACGTGCCAAATGATAACTTCATAGATTACTGACCATCCAGAGCAGGCTGAGGGACTGGCCCGATGAAGCTTCGGCAACCATTGACTTTATGTCAAAACGGTGCCAATTCCGGCAGGGAAACCTGCAAGATGGGAGAGCATAGACCTCCCACGTGGGGGTTTTTTTATTGCCTCCAGACAACAATCCGAACTAATAATTCAGGAGGATGAGAAACGAATGCGCAAAAGACTGTTTACTTCCGAATCAGTGACTGAGGGGCATCCCGATAAGATTGCGGACCAAATATCCGACGCGGTATTGGATGCGATCATGGCAGAAGACCCCAACGGACGAGTTGCGTGCGAAACGGTTGTAACCACCGGACTCGTACATGTGGTCGGAGAAATTACCACGAAATGTTATGTTGATATCAATCATATTGTGCGTGACACGATCAAACAGATTGGTTATACACGAGCCAAGTTTGGGTTTGATGGCGATACCTGCGGAGTCATGACATCCATCGACGAACAGTCTCCGGATATCGCTCAGGGGGTTGACGTAGGCGGAGCCGGTGATCAGGGGATGATGTTCGGATATGCGACAAATGAAACTCCCGAGTATATGCCTCTGTCTATTGCATTGGCGCACAAGCTGGCCCGGCGTCTCTCGGAAGCCCGCAAAGACTGCGAGCTGGATTATTTGCGACCAGATGGAAAGACACAGGTGACGGTTGAGTATGATGGCGACAAACCAGTGCGTGTCGATACCATCGTGATTTCCACGCAACACCATCCGAATGTCAAGCTTACATATAATGGTGACCGCGAACCCGGAAAGATGACAGATATCGTGCGTGATTTCCTGGACAAGATTGTGGGGACTGTCGTACCGAAAGAATTTATCGATGAAAAGACAAAGTATTTCGTCAATCCTACAGGAAGTTTCATCGTTGGAGGTCCACAAGGCGATGCAGGCCTCACGGGACGCAAGATTATAGTTGATACATATGGAGGCATGGCGCGTCATGGCGGCGGATGCTTCTCCGGCAAAGATCCAACGAAAGTGGACCGCTCTGCGGCGTATGCAGCGAGGTATGTCGCAAAAAATGTCGTGGCTGCCGGACTTGCCGACCGTTGCGAAATCCAGCTTGCTTATGCCATCGGTGTTGCTCAGCCGGTATCCGTGCTTGTCGAAACATTCGGAAGCGCAAAGGTGGATGAGGATCTCATCGCCAAGCTGATTTCGAAACATTTTGATTTGACACCTGCCGGAATTATCAAGACTCTGGACCTGCGCCGACCGATTTACAAGCAGACTGCTGCGTACGGACATTTCGGACGCACAGATATCGACCTGCCTTGGGAAAAGACTGATAAAGCTGCTTTGTTGAGGCAGGAAGCCGGTTTATAACATTGAGATAATTTATGGCGGGGCCGGAATTACCGGCTCCGTTTTCTTATAGGAAATAGAAAGGAAAGTGAAGCGATGCAAAAAATAATTCTGGCTGATGGCGCAATGGGTACGATGCTCCAGGGTATGGGGCTGACGCCTGGGGAATCACCGGATTCCTGGGCAATAAAGAATCCAGATGCTATTTTGGAAGTGCACCGCAAGTATATCGAAGCAGGCGCACAGATGCTGACATCGTGCACGTTTGGCGCCAATCGAATTAAACTGTCTCATTATGGTCTTGCCAAAGAAGTCGCTGCACTGAACCATGCTGCAGTAAAAATCGCCCGTCAGGCAGCGGGTGACAACGCAAAGGTCGGCGGAAATCTAGGTCCGACAGGAAAACTGATCCAACCCCTGGGGGAACTATCCTTCGAAGAAGCATTCGATGTCTATGCAGAACAGGTTATCGCACTGACGGATGCAGGCGTGGATTACTTTATCATCCAGACCATGATTGACATCCAAGAGATGCGCGCGGCTTTGCTGGCTGCCAAACGATACGGCAGGGTACCGGTTGTGTGCCAGATGACTTTTGAAACTTCCGGACGCACCGTGACCGGTACGGATCCAGGAACGGCTGCGATTACGATGGCATCGCTCGGAGCGGACATGATTGGCGCCAATTGTTCGCTCGGTCCCGAACAACTGCTTCCTTTGGTGGAAAAGATGATTGCGGCGACCAATCTTCCTGTAGCGATTCGGGCCAACGCCGGTATGCCCACTTTGCAAAATGGTCGTACGGTTTTTCCGCTCAGCCCGAAACAATACGCTGCCTGGGTTCCCCGCATTGTTGCTTCCGGTGTTGCTGCGATAGGTGGCTGCTGCGGCACAACTCCGGAACATATGGCTGCCGTACGGGATGCACTGCAGGGACTTACTCCGGTTGTCACTGAATCTTCGTTGCGTTCTGCGCACTGCCTGACCAGTCGATCCCAAACGGTATATTTTGGTGCAGGTTTCCCGATACGCATCATTGGTGAGCGAATCAATCCGACCGGGCGTAAACTGATGGCTGCAGAGCTCCGGGAAGGCAACCTGACCACTGTGAAACGCGATGCACTGGCCCAACAGGAAGCCGGGGCATCCATTCTGGACGTCAACGCCGGTATTCCTGACATCGACCAGCCTGCTCTTATGATGCGTCTTGTGGAGGAAATATCTCAATTGGTGACGCTGCCTCTTTCCATCGATACGACAGATGAGGCGACTCTGGAAGCCGGATTGCGGATTTATCCGGGAAGAGCGCTGGTGAATTCCGTATCTGCGGAACCGGAACGACTGGAAAAGTTTTTGCCGATTGCAAAAAAATACGGCGCTGCAGTTCTTTGCCTGCCTCTTGCACCGGGTGGCCTGCCTGTAAATGCAATCGAGAGGGTCGCAACAATCAGGAGGATCATCGATGCCGCCATGGCGGCAGGACTCAAACGGCAGGACCTGGTGCTTGATGCACTGACGACTACACTTGCTGCCAACCCGTCCGCTGCATCCGATGTATTGGAAACTTTGCGGCTTTATGCATCCGAACTGGCACTGCCGGTATCGATGGGGTTGAGTAATGTATCTCACGGATTGCCGCGCCGGGATCTGATGAATGCCGGTTTTTTTGCCATGGCTGCTGCACAGGGGTTACACGTGCCAATTCTGAATCCGCTCGATCCAATGATGAATGAAGCGATTTCTGCGATTCAGGCCTTACTTGGCCATGACCGTCAGGGCTTGGAATATAGCCGTCGCTTCGCCATACAGGCCACTGCTCCAGTCATCAAAGAGGAATCTGCTTCGGCGCCGGATCCGGTAAAGCAGTTGCAACAGGCAGTGATTCAGGGTGAAAAAGAAGCCGTGGAAAAATTGGTTGCGGCTGCGGTTGCTCAAGGGCGTGATGCGGCCTATATCATCGACAACGGTCTGACAGCGGCAATGAATCGCCTGGGTGAGGATTTCGGCACAGGCCGCTGCTTCCTGCCGCAGGTGCTGCTTGCAGCAGAGGCGCTGAAAAAAGGGTTTCATGTTCTACGGGAAGCATTGCCTGCCGAAAGAACCCGGACACTCGGTAAGGTGATGTTGGCAACGGTTGCGGGGGACATCCACGATCTAGGAAAAAACATTGTTGCGGCCCTTTTGGAAAACAACGGCTTTGAAATCATCGACCTGGGCAAAGACGTGCCTGTAACAAAGATTGTTGCGGCTGCGCAGCAACATCAGCCGGATATAGTGGGCCTATGCGCTCTCATGACAACAACTTTGCCGCAGATTGACAGGAGCATCGAAGCACTCAAATCGGCCGGTATCAAGGCGGGAATCATGGTCGGAGGTGCTGTGCTGACTGCAGATTATGCAAAGAAAGCAGGCGCTGATGTCTATGCACCGGATGCCGTTTTGGCCGTTTCCCTTGCCAAACAACTGTTGAATCTGAAATAGCAGATTGCAGGAAAATCTTCTCGTTTGGCGAAAAAATTTACCAGACAGGTTTTATCTCCGTCAAGACGCTATCTTCAACATCGGGAGGGACAATCATGCATTCATTAAAGGGGAAAACAGTGTTTATCAGCGGTGCCAGCAGCGGTATCGGCAAGGCCTGCGCGGAAGCGTACGCCAAATCTGGCGCAAGGCTGATTTTGTGCGCAAGAAAATTCGACAAGCTTATGGAACTGTCGACAGCACTAAAGAATAGTTTTCTTGTCGAATGTCTTGAACTTAAGCTGGATGTGAGCGATAAGGCAGCTGTCAGCGCTGCGATTGATTCTCTGCCGGAAGAATGGAAGAAGATTGATATTCTGATCAATAACGCAGGCGGTGCCCTCGGACTGGAAAAATTGCATCATGGCGATCCGGATGACTGGGATGAAATGATTGATACAAACATCAAAGGGCTCTTGTACCTGTCACGAAAAATTGTTCCACTTATGCTGAAATACCAACTGAACGGGCATGTTGTGAATATTGGGTCTGTTGCCGGTATTCACGCATATCCGGACGGAGCGGTGTATTGCGCGACAAAAGCGGCAGTTCATACCATCAGTGACGGGTTGCGCATGGATGTTGTCGATACTCCGATCCGGGTCACCAATATTCAACCGGGGATGGTGTTAACCAATTTCAGCACGGTTCGATTCCATGGAGATGAGACAAAAGCGGCGAATGTGTATGCCGGCATAAAACCCCTGGATCCTGAAGACATTGCAGATGTCATACTGTATGCGACAAGTGCTCCTGCACACGTTCAGATCTGTGAAGTCACCATCACGCCAACGCATCAGGCAACAGGCAGGGTAATTCACAAAGAAAAAATATAAAGCGGATGACCGGAGAGGTGGGTACGAGTGAATCAATTCATGAAAGAAGCGATTGCAGAAGCTGTGAGCGGATCCTCATGCAATGAAGGGGGACCATTTGGAGCTGTAATCTGCAAAAATGGACAAATCATCGCCAGAGGGCACAATGAAGTCATAAAAACAAATGATCCCACCGCGCATGCTGAGATGGTCACGATTCGGCGCGCCTCTGCGAAACTGGGCCGGTTCGATTTGTCAGACTGTGAACTGTATACTTCGTGCGAGCCTTGTCCAATGTGTCTATCCGCCATTTATTGGTCCCGTATTCCTGTCGTGTATTATGGTTGCAACAAAAAAGATGCGGCAGACATAGGATTTGATGATGACAAGATTTATCAATTCATCGGTAATCCGTCCGCTCAGTCGGATGTTCTCCGATTGGTCCCGATGGAAAGGGAAGGATGCCTGCCGGTATTTGCCCAATGGCGGGATAAACAGGATAAGACCATGTACTGATTCTCCAGCGAAAAAACATAATAGTATAAATTCCCCTCGTATCGGGAGATGCGAGGGGAATGTTTTTTTACGCAATGTGTGGTAAGATGAAAACACTGGCGTCAAAATTCGAATTATTTATAATTTCAAATGTGAAAATCGTAACTTTTGCTGCTTGAGGTGAGATTGTGGCTGTTAAAGACTTTATGACCCGATCCGTAATTACGATTACCCCTGAAACTACAATTGCTGATGCGGTTCAAATATTGCGAAAACAAAAAGTCAAAGGTCTTCCTGTTGTGAATGATATCGGCAAGGTGTGCGGTATGTTCACTCTAAAAAACCTCCTGTATATTGTCGAGGAAAAAATTGACCTGCAAATGCCTGTTAAGAAGGTGATGCAGCCGAACGTCACCTTTATAGACGAAGACGCCCTGATTGAGGAAACCTGCATGTATCCTCGAAAAAGACTGCCGGTTTTGGATACAGAGGGCGAACTGGTTGGCATGCTCACAAAGAGTGATATCATCCGCGGTTTCAAGGCACAGTCCATCAGGGCCACACAGCAGCTCTCCGCTGTTTTGGAATCGACTCCAAGCGGTATTATTTCCATTGATAAAAATCATCGTATCGTGTTCATTAATCCCGCTGCACAAAAAATGCTGAAGTTTGATCCGGAAAAGGATGTTGGAAGACCCATCGAAGAGTTGATTCCCGAAAGCGTTCTAATTCAGGATGAAGTGCTTATCCATGGCCAACGAATCCGCAATCGAAAACATATGCGCGATGGATTGTCCTATGTTGCCAATGCGGCGCCTATTTTCGACGGAACAGAAATTGTTGGAGCAGTTGCATCGATTCAGCCTATCAGCGAATATGAGTCCATGGCGGACGAACTGAATCTGGTGAAACAGTTGAACAGTGAGCTGGATGTTGTGATCGAATCCTCCTACGATGGAATTTTTGTCACGGACGGTGAAGGAAAGCTTATCCAACTGAATGCCGCATGCGGGAGACTTTTGGGAATGGACCCTGATTATGTATTGCACCGCAATGCAATAGAAGTAGCGCAGGAGCACCATTTAGGCGATATTGTGGTAAAAAAAGTGCTGGCTACCCGAAAAGTCTATTCCACCTCTTACAATTTGAATGGAAAAACTCTTGCCGTGACAGGAAATCCAGTATTTGATGAAAACGGAAAGTTGGTCCGGATTATCAGTAACGTCCGTGATCTCACGGAGTTATCGTGCCTGCGCGAGAAGCTGGAACAGGTGAACCGCCTCAAGGATCGGTACCTGTCCGAACTTTCCCAGCTTCGGACGCAAGTCGCCTCCAATACCGAGTTGTTCCGCAGCGAGGAGATGCAACGGGTATATGATCTGGCGATTCGAGTCGCCGTTGTGGATGCGCCTATCCTGATTCAGGGTGAATCTGGAGTCGGCAAAGAAGTTTTGGCCAATTTCATCCATCAAAACAGCTTGCGGCGTGACCATTCCTTTATCAAGATTAATTGTGCTGCAATTCCGGAAACACTTCTGGAATCTGAACTTTTCGGCTATGCCGAAGGCGCATTCACAGGTGCAAAAAAAGG
>CAZXCC010000159.1:0-6977 GCA_964638945.1 uncultured Veillonellaceae bacterium
ACGCTGCCGCTGGCGATACTTACGACAATGTACCTTGGTTATGGGTATGCACGGAAAGCAGATATGACCGCGGTGGTAGCCGAGTATGCCGGTCGCGAGCGAGCTCCGGGAGGATTTTTGCTGTATCTGCCGCTGTTGGCGATAATCATTCTGATGATTGGGCCAAAAGCGCTACCGGGAGTGTTTCCTGATCCACGGCTCCCGTTGACTTTCGTTATCGGGATTGCTTTGGCGCTATTGGCCGGGCGTAAATTCAATTTGCTGGAAGCCGCGCGTAGCGGGGTATCGGAGATTCTGCCTGTTGTAGGGATTTTGATGGGTGTGGGAATGCTGATCCAGATTATGACGCTGACAGGTATCCGGGGCAGCATTGCAGTGAACAGCCTGAGCCTTCCCCCCGATCTGCTTCTGGCAGGCATTGCCGTGACCCTTCCTCTTTTCGGCGGCATTTCTGTGTTCGGTGCGGCGAGTGTGCTGGGCGTGCCTTTTATTCTGACCATGCTCAGCCAGAACCTGATCATCACTGCTTCGGCGATGTCGCTGATCGCCGCCATGGGAAGTTTTATGCCACCGGTTGCGCTGACAGCCGTGATTGCAGCACAAGTCGTAGAGGAACCGAATTACCTGAAAATCGTCAAACCGTTGATCATCCCATCCCTGATCGCAATTGTCATTGGGGTTCTGATGATCAAATATGCCAACCAGATTGCACGGATCGTGCTTTGAGGAGTGTAAGGCCGTGATGACTTTAGTATATCGATTGATTTTATTGGCGGCGATTGTTCTCATTGTCCTGGAATTGTTCCGGCAAAAGGACCTGAAACTGCAGGCCAACGCCGCATGGGTGCTGATCCCCTTCATTTTGCGCGTGTTGATGCTGGCATGAGGGCGGGTGGCGTGAATGTTTGAAGGGACGAAGAAAACAGCCGCCATTTTGCTGGTGCTGTCACTGCTTGCGGTAGCTGCCGTGACAGGCGATTTTCGGCGTATGCATGAAGAAGAGCCGATTCGCAAGGGAGCCGGTGTCACTGCCATAAAGCAGCTCAGTGATTATTTCCCGGATCTAAAAGGGACCGCCGGAGATACGGCAGTATATGTGCTGGATAGTGGGGCTTCGGGCGGAACGGTGCTGCTGTTGGGGGGGACCCATCCCAATGAGCCTTCCGGTTTGCTCAGCGCAGTTTTGCTGATTGAAAACGCAAAACCCTCCAAAGGCCGGATGATCATTATTCCCAGAGCAAATAACAGCGGTTTCAGCCATACCGATTATACGGAAGGTGCGCCGCAGCGGTTCCATCTGAAGGGTGCTTCCGGAGAACGGTGGTTCCGGTTTGGTTCCCGTGCCACAAACCCCACGGATCAATGGCCGGACCCGGATATTTACGTGCACGCGGCATCCGGACAAAAACTGTCAGGATCGGAAACACGCAATCTCAACCGGGCCTATCCGGGGCGACCGGACGGGACGCTGACGGAAAAAGTCGCCTATGGCATCGTGCAGCTGATTCGACAGGAAAAAGTGAATATGACGATCGATCTGCATGAGGCTTCTCCCGAATATCCGGTTATCAATGCCATCGTAGCGCATGAGCGGGCAATGGAATACGCAGCGGAAGTGACCATCGGGTTGCAGATGGACGGGATCAAGATTGGACTGGAGCCTTCACCCAAAAGCCTGCGTGGCCTTTCACACCGAGAATTGGGCGATGCCACAGATACTCTGGCGATTCTGATGGAAACAGCCAACCCTGCGCAGGGGCGTTTGCGTGGTGCAACAAATGAGCAACTGGTTTTGACAGGCAAGGACCCGATGTACGAACGGGCAGCCAAACTGAACCGTCTTTTTGTGCCGTATGATGCAAAAGGGCAACCGGTTGACCTGCGAGTGGCCCGCCATGTTACTGCCATCAACGAGTTTTTGATGGTATTCTCCAAGAAAAAACCGCAGCAGGCAGTAGTGCTGACAAAGGTTCCGTCTTACAGTGACATGGTGAAGAAAGGCATAGGAACCTATCTGTAAAAAAAGAAATAGGGAGGCAAAGTATGATGCGTCAAATGAAATCCTGGGTATCCCTGTCCCTGGTGTTCTTGTTTACGTTTGCGGTGCTGGCGACCGCTGCGGCCGGGCCGTATGACCCGCCGGAAAAACGGGATGTTTTGGCGAAAAACGGTGTTGTGGCTGCAGCACATCCGTTGGCGGCTCAAGCCGGACTGGAAGTGCTGAAAAAAGGCGGTAACGCTTTTGATGCGGCGATTGCAACTTCATTTATGCTGAATGTGGTGGAACCAAATGCTTCCGGCATGGGTGGCGGAGGCTTTGCGGTCATTTACACAGCCAAAGACAAAAAGACATATTTTATCGACTATCGTGAAATGGCGCCTGCACAGGCAAGGCCGGATTTTTATCCGTTGGACTCTGCCGGTAAAGTGAAAGATATGGCAACGACGGTCGGATTTTTTGCCAGCGGGGTTCCGGGGCAACTGCGTGGCATGGAAATGCTGCATGGCAAGTTTGCCACGATGAACTGGGCTGACCTGATTGCGCCGGCAATCAAGCAGTCTGAAACCGGTTTGACGGTGACAAAAAATTTAAACGGCATTATCATGGATAATGTTGACCGGTTCGAAAAATTTTCTCCCTCAATGGCCGCATTCAAGAGCATCTTTTATAAAGATGGACTTCCTGCACAGGAAGGCGACGTGGTAAAAAATACCGGTTTGACAGAAACGCTGAAAAAAGTTGCCGCAGGTGGAGCGGATGTGTTTTATAAAGGAGAAATTGCAGATAAAATAGATGCGTATTATGCGAAATATGCCGGTGGTTGGATCACCAAAGCCGACCTTGCGAAGTATCAGGCAAAAATGCGGGAGCCTGTAAAAGGCAACTATCGCGGCTATACTTTGATTACCTCTCCGCCTCCTTCTTCTGGCGGGTTGACCGTGGTCAACATGTTGAACATCATGGAAGGGTTCGATGTGGCAAAAATGGGGCGCAGCTCGACTGAATACATGCATGCTTTCCTTGAGTCACAAAAATTGGCTTTTTCCGATCGGAATAAATTCATGGCTGATTCCGATTTTGTCAAAGTCCCTATGGCTGGAATGATTGACAAGTCCTATGCTGCTGAACGCCGCAAACTGATTGATATGGATCGCGCCAACAATGCGGTCAAATTTGGCGATCCGGCAAAATATTCGGCCGGCAGTACCACATCGTTTTCTGTCATTGATAAAGACGGCAACATGATTACTGTGACGCAGACAATCAATGATTTCTTTGGAGCAGGCGTTATCGTTGAGGGAACCGGAATTCTCATGAATGACGAAATGGATGATTTTGTAGCGAACAACCCGGAACACAACAATGCGCCGGCGCCGGGGAAAAGGCCCCTGAGCAGCATTACGCCGATGATCGTATTGAAAGACGGGAAACCCTTCATGACGCTCGGAACACCGGGAGGACCGCGTATTATCACAACGATTGCAGGCATCGTCATGAATGTGATCGATTTCAAAATGGATCTTCAGAAGGCAATTCTTGACGCACGGTCACACAATCCCAATTCGGCTGTATCACAATTGGAAAAGCCGGTCATTGAGGACCAATTCAAGGAATACATGGATGTGGTCGTTCGGGAACTCGAAATGAAAGGACATAAATTGAATCTTCGGCCAGAACGCTCTGCGTATTTTGGCGGAGCCCAGGGAGTCATGATTCTGCCGGACGGTACACTGCATGGTGCAGCGGATAACCGTCGTCTCGGTCAAGCTTTCGGCTATTGATGCGATGCTGCCTTTGTTGGGTATCGTTGCAGCCGCTTTATTGATGGCTGTCGGCAATATGCTGGAAAGTGAATCTGTATTCCTGGTGGCAAGTGCCATTTTGCTAGGCTCCGGAGTGATGTATTTCAAAAAATAGCATAAAAAGAACGCGGTGCTCGAACGGAAGAGCACCGCGTTCTTTTTATGCAGGGTGATGCATTTCAGAATCGGACTAGCAGGAATTGCGAAAAATAGAGAGAATAGTTGACAATATAGGTGCAAACGACGAAATATTCTTACAGTATTCCGGAGGCAGCAACACCGAATGCGCTGGCGATGAATACGCCCCACGCGATCAAAAAAGCGCATAACCTGAATTCGGAAATATTCTCAGGCATGAAATCCAGAACTTCGGTCAGAATAGCGCACGAACCCATTAAGATGCACATGATCATTGAACCGATGACTGTCCCTGTATCCATGGGAAAGACTCCTTTGAAAACCGATGAGCTAATAATAACTATTACTATTTTACGCTTGTGGTTTCGGCATTACAATACTTTCGGGCATACCCGAAATATTCTCACAAGTTTCGAGCTGATGGAGGGAAACATATGCTGGTAAAAACCTTGGATGTCAGAGACGGCCCATTTCTCTTACAGGGACAGACAATAGGGCAGGCATTGCGCGTGTTCGAAGTTGTTCCGTATTCCACACTGCCTGTGACTGACGATCAGAGGTATTACAAAGGAGTCATCAATATCCGGGATATTCTGCTGAATGTTGTGGAGGCTGATCGCAATGCGAGTATTGATCCGTTGGTGTCCGCACTTAAGCCGCTGGCGGAAACGGACCATGTTGAACAGCGCATAGCTCCGGGACATCATGACATTGTTCCGTTTGTCAGCGAGGAAAACATTTTACTCGGGTTCGTAACCAAAGAGCAGGTTCTGCAGCGAACCAGCCGATATTACAGGGAATTGGCGGAACAAGACAGGAAACTGCTGGAATCCTCGTATAACGGCATCATGGCAATTGACAAAGACGGGAAACTGTTTTTATTTAACCCCGCGGCGGAACGGATGCTGGGGCGGCGTCAGACAGAGGTTATCGGCAAACATATTTCCTTTCTCGATCCCAGCATGGGATTGTTGGACTTATTGGAAAATCCGGTTTCTGTTTCCGGCGTTCACGTCAAAATCAACGGGCATAGCATTCTTTCCAATCGCAGTCCGCTAATGTACGAAGGACAGTGTGTGGGGGCCATGAGCGTTTTTCAGGACATTTCCGACCTGGAATCCACCTGTGCCGAACTTAGCGTGTCAAAGTCGTTGATAAAAGAACTGGATGCCATTTTTGAGTCGTCCTACGACGGATTCTATATCGCGAATCATGAGGGTCGCGTTACGCGTGTCAATTCCGCATGGGAGAAGTTTTGCGGGTTTTCCCGAACGGAGGTAATCGGCAAAACAGCCTATGAACTTGTCAAGATGGGATGCTATGACAAGTCTGCAGCTGTGGCGGCACTGGAGCAAAAAAAGACTGTGACATTCCTCTGCAATATTTTGGAGGGCCCCCGCAAGGGCAACCAGGTCATGGCAACAGGCACTCCGATTTTTGATGGGTCAGGGAATCTGACCCAGGTGGTTGTCAATGTCAGAGATATGTCAGATCTGGAGGAATTGCGGCAACAGCTGGCTTCGACGGTCGAACTGAATCGCCGCTATGCTTCGGAACTGGAACAGATACGTCTTCAGAATCTCAGTATTGGCGGTATCGTGGCAAAGAGCACGGCCATGCAACGTGTTCTGGAAATGGCAGCCAGGATTGCGACGGTGGATTCCACGGTGCTGATCATGGGAGAGTCCGGTGTCGGCAAAGAGGTGATTGCCAATAATATTCATTCGATAAGCAGGCGTAAGGATCAGGCCTTTATAAAAATAAACTGTGGCGCCATTCCGGAAAATTTGCTGGAATCGGAGTTGTTCGGTTATGCTGGAGGCGCATTTACCGGCGCAAAGAAGGAAGGGAAGCCGGGCATGTTCGAGTTGGCTTCCGGTGGAACGCTTTTTCTGGACGAAATTGGTGAACTGCCTCTGAGTCTGCAAGTGAAACTTTTGCGCATGTTGCAGGAAAAAACGCTGGTCAGGGTGGGAGGGACGAAACCGATTTCTGTGGATGTGCGCGTTATGGCGGCAACAAACCGTGATTTGCCGGAGATGGTGCGTCAGGGAACGTTTCGTGACGATCTGTTTTACCGCCTGAACGTCTTTGGAATTCAAATTCCGCCGCTGAGGCAACGGAGAGAAGATTTGCCCCCGCTGTTGCATTCGATTCTGGGCCGTTTCAATGAAAAGTATGGAATGGAAAAACGCTTTTCCCCTGCTGCGGCGGAGTGTTTGCTAAATTATGACTGGCCGGGCAATGTCAGGGAAGTGGAAAACCTCGTGGAACGTGTGGTGGTTTTATCTAATACGCCGATTATTGAAGTGATGCATCTGCCGGAGGTGCTGCAACCCGGCGGAAAAGTCGCGAAAAATTTTGCGGATGCCGTAAGCCTGAATCGCGTCGTTACCTATAAGCAAGCTTTGGAAGAGCTGGAAAGGCGCTTGCTCGAGAAAGCTCTTGCTGAGCATGGGTCAACCAGAAAAGTGGCAAAGGCGCTGGATATCAATCAATCAACGGTGGTTCGCAAAATACAGCAATATAAAATCCCGAAAGATGATGCGCCGACGCATCAGAGTGATGCTGCGTCTTGGGCTGGAATCAGTATATAATTCAGGATTCATATAAAGAAAGAGGGCAAAGCTGATGCGAAGATGCATCGACTTTGCCCTCTTTCTTTTGCTTGCACGTCGTTCTGTGAAGATGCGTTTTCGGAAAAGCCTGATTTTATTGAGTTGGCATGAAAATTGCTAATAAATTAATAGGAAGAAAAACAATGGGAAGTTGCGGGCGCATTGCAGGAAAATGCCTGCCAAGCGCAAATTGTATTATTCAGTAGAAAATATACAAATGGAGGTTGCGAAAATTATGGAAATCAAAAGAGTGCTGGTGATCGGCGCGGGTCAGATGGGAAGCGGAATTGCCCAGGTAATGGCGCAGGGAGGACTGGAAGTCGTAATCCGTGACATCAAGGACGAGTTCGTGCAAAGGGGCATAGCCGGAATCAACAAGAACCTGGACAAGGCCGTGGAAAAGGGCAAGATGACCGC
>CAZXCC010000160.1:0-6918 GCA_964638945.1 uncultured Veillonellaceae bacterium
GCAGATCCATTGCATCAAGCAAGGCTTCATCCTGCCGGCCCAGTGCAAGCTCCACTTTTCCCTCCAATGACGCCAGCTCTGATTTTGCTTTAATATGATCGCGACCCTGCCCGTCCGCCAGTCTCACGATTGCTCCCTGTTCCTGCAAAACGAGCGAAGCTGCGATGCCGCTCACTCCTGCACCAAACACGAGAACTTTCAACCCGTTCAGCTCCATCTGATTCAACCTCCACCCATCGAACCGACAATGATATACAGCCCCAGAAGTCCCAATAATATGCCTGCTGTCCAGAATACACGGACTACTTTCGTTTCCGGCCAGCCTCCCAGTTCAAAATGATGGTGCAGCGGACTCATGCGGAATACCCGACGTCCAGTGGTTTTAAAAGATATAACCTGAATAATAACCGATAATGCTTCACAAACGAATACGCCGCCGATGATGGGCAAAACCAGCTCAGTACGGGTAATAAGCGAACCTGCGGCCAGAGCACCACCGAGGGCAAGCGACCCGGTATCTCCCATGAATATTCTGGCAGGATGCCTGTTAAACAACAAAAATCCGGCTGAAGCCCCCACCATGATCAAAAAGAAACCCGCCACTTCCTGCTGGCCCATTATCCAGGCCGCTGCAGCATAAACCGACATGGCTGCAACCGAAGTACCTGCCGCCAGTCCGTCCAACCCGTCCGTCAGGTTCACGGCATTTGTCGTTCCGACGATAACAAAGAACACCAGAACATGAAACAACCAGCCTATATCCAGATGCAAACCCAGTCCCGGAATCCAAACACCGGTCCCGCGCTGCATCTGGGTTGTGACAAACCAGGAAAAGGCCATCGCAATCAAGACGAGGCAGAGAAACTTCTCTTTGGCGCGCAGACCCAGGTTGCGTTTCAGCACTACCTTGATATAGTCGTCCAAAAAGCCGACGCCACCGCAGGCCAAGGTTGTCAGCAGCATCACCCAGGCGACCCGCGATGCCGGATAGATGATTAAAACCGGCAAAACAGCTCCGGCAAGCATTATCAAACCGCCCATCGTCGGTGTGCCGGTCTTGGCTTTATGAGCTGCCGGCCCATCTTCCCGGACAACCTGCCCAAACTTCAGTCTATGCAACAGTGGTATGGCGATAGGTCCGAGCATCGCCACAACAGCAAAAGCGATTATTGCCCCATAAAACAATTTTTCCATTGGTTCAATTCCCTGCCGCCTGAGGAAATACGGTCAACAGCTTTTCCATGGCCATACCGCGCGATCCTTTCAACAACAACGTGTCTCCGGGTTGCAGAATCTTCTCAAGCTCTCTCTGTGCAGTTGCATGATCGCGGCAGGTAATAACGGCTGAAACACCATTAGCCATTGCCGTTTCTCCGGCAAGAGCCGCCAGGTCACCGACGGTGACTACTGCAGCGGTTCCAATGGCGGCAAGTTGTTCTCCCACCTTGCGGTGCGCTGCGGGACCGGAAGAACCAAGTTCGAGCATGTCGCCGATCGCGGCAATTTTTCTGCCTTTCGCAACTGTGGAAAGCACGTCTATGGCCGCCGCCATGGAAAGAGGACTGGCATTGTACGTGTCATCGATCACCATAATATCGCCATACGCCCTGATATTCAGACGCATTTTTCCCGGCTCATACAAAGCAAGGCCTCTGGCTATTGTTTCCGGTGTTACGCCCAACTCGAGCCCCACAGCAATGGCTGCCAGAGCATTATACACATTATGGATGCCGGGTATCGGCAAAACAACGTCAAAAACTCTTTCACCGGCCTTGCAGCGAAACTTTACCCCTCCCCCGACATATTCAACCTGTAGGGCCCGAACGTCGACTTCCGGTTGTAGGCCGAATGTTACCGCACGTGCCGCAGTTTTCCGTCTCATACCGCAGACATGGATGTCGTCTCCGTTCAGTATGGCCACTCCATTGTCGTTCAGCGCTTCAATGAGTTCCGATTTGGCCGACGCAATGTTTTCAATCGAGCCCAGTCTTTCGACATGAGTTTCACCTACATTTGTCACCACACCGACCGTTGGCAGGGCAACAGCTGCCAATCCGGCAATTTCCCCCATACCACGCATACCCATTTCCACAACAACGGCTTTGTGGTCGCTCTGTAAGCGAAGCAGCGTCTGCGACAATCCAATTTCATTGTTGAAATTCGCTTCGGTTTTCAATACGGACATGGCCTCGCCGAGCACTGCGGCAATCATATCCTTTGTAGATGTTTTTCCGTTCGAACCGGTTACCGCAATGACCGGAACCTGAAAACGCGAACGATGGAAACGAGCCAGACCTTGTAGAGCCTGGAGCGTGTCCGCAACCTGGAATATATGAACCTGACCGGCGGCAAAATCCAGCGATCGACTGATAATGACCCCGCTTGCACCTCTACGTATCGCTTCCGGGACAAAATTGTGGCCGTCAAAATGTTCTCCGTACAACGCCAAAAACAAATCACCGGCTTTTATCTTCCGGGTATCTGTCGAAACGTTTGCAAATTCCATCACTTCTCCGCGGGAAATCCAATGCGCATCCGTAGCCGCGACCACTTCCGCAGGTGAAAACATAGCTGTCACTTCGTACCTCCCGCCAAATCCCGCACCACTTCACGGTCATCAAAATGGATGGTGCGGTCCGATAAAATTTGATACGTTTCATGTCCTTTACCGGCAATCAGCAGTACATCCCCAGGCAAAGCCATATCCATTGCATGTTTGATTGCCGAAAAGCGGTCAGTGATTGCCTCGGTTTTTTCCCGGGTTCCAGGAGCTGTAATACCCTCCAGAATCTCATCGACAATGCTCTGCGGATCTTCCGAACGGGGATTGTCTGATGTTACAATCACCCTGTCTGCATAACGCGCCGCCAACTCGCCCATAATCGGTCTTTTGGTCCTGTCCCTGTCGCCGCCGCAACCGAACACCGCAATCAGGCGTCCCGTCACAAAATGCTTCGCTGTCCGCAATACATTTTCCAGACTGTCAGGGGTATGGGCATAGTCGACAATCACACTGAAAGGTTTATCAATCTCCACCCGTTCAAATCTGCCGGGCACGTGCGAGAACTGCTCCAAAGACTCACGCACCACTTCAGGTTCGATTCCTTCAACCAGAGCCACACTGGCTGCCGCCAGCATGTTATATACATTAAACAGTCCGGTTATCTTTGCCTTGACCGCAAAAGTCCCCAATTCCCCGGCAATACGGAAACTTGCAGAATCCGGCCGGATCAGTACATCCTCTGCCCTGACTGTTGCCGGACTATTAATTCCATAGCTGATTTTCCTCACCGAGGATTGATCCAGCATAAACGAACCTGCCGCATCATCCATATTGGCAATGGCACTTTTGTTTCCCTTTGCAGAACCAGGCAATCCCAGCTCCCGGAAAAGTAAAGCCTTCGCTTCCCGATAATTTTCCAGCGTATGGTGAAAATCAAGATGATCCTGCGTTATATTGGTAAATATGGCCGCATCATACTCGCACCCCAGTACACGCCCCAGCGCCAGAGCATGCGAAGATACTTCCATCACCGCATACTTCATGCCGCTTTCCACCATATCCGCCAAGGTCGCCTGCAGGTCCAGCACATCGGGAGTAGTATTTTTCACCGGTATTTCTCGGTCACCGATCAGAATGTGCAATGTACCGATCACACCGGCAGGTCTGCCAGCCCTGTTAAATATTTCGCGAATGATATGGGTCGTCGTCGTTTTCCCATTGGTGCCGGTTACGCCAATCATGCGCAATTTCTTCGCCGGTTCGCCATAAAACCAGGCAGCGACCTCCTCTGTAGCTTTTCTCGCATCAGGAACAACGATGACAGGTACGGATGAAATAGGCAGCGCGTGTTCGGCAACAATCGCCACAGCGCCCTTATTGACAGCATCAGCCGCATAGGAATGACCATCTACGGTCGCTCCGGGAATGCAAAAAAACAGAGTCCCTGGTCCGACTTTTCGCGAATCGTGAGCCAGGGTCCGGATGGTTGGATTTATATCCCGTTGGGAAATCCATTTTTTATGATGCATTCTGTCAGCAATTTCACGCAAATTATGGTTCATCTGAAAGCCTCCGTTACATTTCATAGCCATTATTTTATCACTTTTTTATACGAACCTCCAATAAAAAAGAAAAGCAGGCTTTCACCTGCTTGCATCTGCCTTTGCCTGACGAGCTTCCGCCCGTGCGTTTCCAAAAATGACCGTCCGGCTTGTTGCCACAGTTTCGCTCAGACCTTCCCTATTGGGTTTGACTGGTTTTGTATCCTTCGCTACGACGTAGACTGTCTGAGGCTTTATCATGCCAAGCTGCTTTACCGCAATATCCTGTATGCGTTGCGGAGATTTCAGTCTTGCCATCTCCAGCCGCAGCAATTCGTTCTGCTTTTCCAGTTTGGTCAGGCAGGCTCTGGCCTGGACCAGTTCGTAGCCGGCCTTGACGATTGAAGAACTTCCCCAGGTCACGAACATCGCTAATGCCCCCACCAACAGAGCCGAAACAACGCATTCCGTTCGTAGGCAGCGGTGTTGCTTGGTGCTCTGGTTGCGTTCAACCTTCTCAGACAACAACAATGGTTTCTGCTTGCGAGTTAATGACATCGTGAGGGCCTCCCGTCAAATTTTCTCAGCAACTCTGAGTTTGGCACTTCGCGCACGGGGATTGTGTTCGATTTCCGCTTCAGACGGCAGTAACGCTTTGCCGTGAAGCTTCAGAACCGGCTTTGGATTGCATATGCACACGGGAATTTTGGATGGACAGGTGCAGCGCCCCAGCAGACTGTTAAAAACCGTTTTTACAATACGGTCCTCAAGCGAGTGGAAGGAGATTACTCCGATTCTGCCGCCCGGCAGCAAATGCTCCACTGCCGCACGCAACGCTCCTTCCAGCAATGTCAGCTCCCCGTTGACTTCTATCCGAATAGCCTGAAATGTTCTTTTTGCCGGATGGGGTCCCTGTCGCCGCGCAGCAGATGGAATGGCAGCCGCAATCACTTCGACCAGGTCGGTGGTGGTCTGCAATGGCTTGCGGTTTCGCGCTTCCACAATAAATTTGGCGATACGGCGAGCCCAGCGTTCCTCACCGTATTCAAAAATAACTCGTGCCAGTTCCTCTTCCGTATACCCGTTCACAACTTCAAGCGCAGAAATGCCCTGTGTCGGGTCCATTCTCATATCCAACGGCCCGCTCTTCATGTAGGAAAAACCACGTTCAGGCAAATCCAGTTGATGGGAAGATACTCCCAGATCGAACAGAAAGCCGTTAACACGATTGATGCCCAGTTCCGCCAAAACCATTTCCAGTTCCGCAAAGTTTCCCCTGACTATCCGGACCTGTACGGTATCCGATACCAGTCGCGATTTACCTGCCGCCACAGCGGCCAAATCCCGGTCAATGCCGACCAGCATGCCGCCAGGCTCCATTTTGGACAAAAGCTCGGCTGAATGACCACCGCCGCCCAAGGTGCAGTCAACATAGATACCTGCCGGATCCGTCAGAATCGCGTTTACGCTCTCGCGCAGCAACACGGTTTCGTGCTGAAAATCAATCTGCATCATCAAATGCCGAAATCGGTGAGATGTTCTGAGAGTTGCTCGACAGTGGGTTCCATCCGTTCACAATACTGCTGCCAGTTTTCCTTACTCCAGATTTCAACGCGACTGGATACCCCCATTACAACAACGTCCTTTTCTAGTTTTGCATACTCGCGCAAATTGGGCGGCAAAAGCACACGTCCCTGTTTATCAGCTTCCAGCTCCGCCGCACCAGAAAAAATATACCGGACAAACGCACGCGCTTCCGGCTTCACCAGAGGAAGTTGCTTGAGTTTTGTTTCCAAAAAACTCCATTCTTCCCTGGTATATACGAAAATACAATCATCCAAACCTCTGGTTGCAATAAATGTGTCGCCCAGACCTTCCCTGATCTTAGCCGGAAGAATAAGCCGCCCCTTGTTGTCTAAGGTATGCTGGTATTCTCCCATAAACACATTTATCAACCCCCTTACCCGATAATTTCCACCACATTACACCACATCGTTCCACTTTACGCTATTATAATTCGCAAAATATAAAAAAAATCCTTCAAAATAATTGAAGGATAAAAAAAATATTTAATTTCAGGACTTAAGTCCTATATCGCCACATCCACAACTCTGGCCCCGATGATTTCACGCAGGCGTTCGGGTGCAACAGGCAGAGCCGAGTTGGCTGTGCCGGCTGCCGCATATACCACATCAAAATCATAAAGCCCCTTGTCGACGCAGAGCATAACGGATTCATCCACGCCGAAAGGACATACTCCGCCCGGCGCAAAACCCGTTGCCTGCATCACCGTATCGGCGTCGGCAAACTTGACTTTTTTTGCACCCAATTCCCTGCCCAGTTTTTTCGTGTCGATTTTTCTTCCGCCGCAAGCCACTACCAACACTGCTTTCCCGTCGGCCAAAAACACGAGCGTTTTGGCTATCTGGGCCACTTCGACACCGACCGCCTGTGCTGCCAGTTCAGAAGTATGCGTGCTCTCGTCAAACAAAATGATCTTGAGGTCCGGATATGGTGCTATTGCTTTCTTCACTCGTTCCAATGCCGCTGTCATGATATTCCCCCTTGGTTGTTACCGGAGCGGTTTTCGATTCCAACTGATGAATCAATGTTCTAATTTTACTGCGTGAAAATCAAAAAATCCAGCAAGACAGAATATTCATTGCTATGTTATACTGAGTAATATATGAGAGGAGGTTCTGTTATGGCAGCAATTGACAAAAGCATGAGCATTATCGATGTGGTGCAAAAATACCCGCAAACCGCCGAAGTATTCCGCAACTTTGGCATGGGATGCCTGGGTTGTGTCGCGGCCCGGTTTGAAAATATTGAACAGGGCGCCATGGCGCACGGTATTGTTGTTGATGATCTGAT
>CAZXCC010000161.1:0-6895 GCA_964638945.1 uncultured Veillonellaceae bacterium
CCAGCGCCTGCAGTTTTTGCACGCGGGCATCGGTCGGCGGATGAGTGCTAAACAGGCTGATCAGCCAAGTTCCGGTTCCCGCGAACGGGTTGACGATAAACATGTGCGAAGTGGCCGGGGTTGCTTGCGGCATGGTACGGTGCATTGCATAGTGTTCGATTTTTCGCAGCGCCGAAGCTAGTGCCAGAGGATCGCCTGCCAGCCTTGCGCCCGTTTCATCAGCATTGAATTCCCGCGAACGCGAAATCCCCATTTGAATCAGCATTGCGGCCATCGGTGCCAATATGATCATAAACAGGGAGCCGACCAAACCGCCTCCCTCTTCTTCTTCATTGCTGCGTCCCGCGCCAAAGATTGCCGCCCACTGGGCCATATTCGCCAGCATGCTGATCGCGCCGGCCATCGATGCAACCAAGGTGCTGATCAGGGTATCGCGATTCTTGACATGAGCCAGTTCGTGCGCCATAACCCCCTCCAATTCCTGCGGCGTCAAGGCCCGCATCAGCGAAACCGTTACCGCGACGGCGGCATGTTCAGGATTACGCCCGGTCGCAAACGCATTCGGCGCGTCGGTATCAATGATGTATACGCGAGGCATCGGCATACCTGCCCGACGGGCCAGGTTCGCCACCATCCCCACCAGTTCGGGAGCCGAATGGATGTCGACCTCTCTGGCGCCATACATCTTGAGCACGATTTTGTCACTGTACCAGTAACTGAAGAAATTGATTCCCATCGACACGGCAAACATCAGTATCATGCCGTTATTGCCGCCGAAGGCTTTGCCGGCTGTAACCAGCAGACCGGTCAGCAATGCCAACAATACGGCCAGTTTCAGGTTGTTCATCATGTTTGCTACACCTCCATAAATTTGGCGCACGTAAGTCACCCGTGAATTAATACGGTTCCTTCTGGTCGGAGCTAATTCGCACCGGAATCAACGCAGGCTCAGGTCGGCTTTTCATCCAGCCGCCACCCAGGACCGACGCAACGGCCAGAGCCATCGCCGCCCACTGTAAAACCGGGTAAGGTTTGATTAGTTCTGCCAGTAATGGTTCGCCGAGCAGCATTTTCATCGCGGTCCATGCCAGGATGCTGGCTCCGGCGTAAATCACCACAGGATAACGGTCCACACATTTGACAAACAGGGTACTTCCCCAGATCACGACCGGCACGCTGATGAGCAAACCCAGCACCAGCAGCAGAAAATTACCGTGCGAAGCGCCGGCCACCGCCAATACATTGTCGATCCCCATCACGGCATCGGCCACCACAATCGTGCGCACCGCCGCCAGCATACTGTTCTTGGCGTCAATCGCGTGCGGCTGCTGACCGTCTGCCAGCAATTTGTAGGCAATACGCAGCAACAATACGCCACCAATCGCCATCAAACCGGGGATGTTGAGTAAATATACCATACCGACCGTCGCAGCAATCCGCACGCCAATGGCTCCTGCCGTTCCGAGCAGAATGGTCTTTGGTCGCTGCGCCAGCGGCACATTGCGTGCGGCCATACCAATCACGATCGCATTATCACCCGCCAGTACCAGATCAATCATCACGACCGCGAGTAATCCCCAGAAAAATTCACCGGAAAACAGTTCCATCACGAATAACCCCTTTCATTACGCTTAAACTGACAAATAAAAAGACCCCGTTCTTTTTAGAACAAGGTCTTGCCTGCAATTGTTTAAGCTGCCACCAGAACCGGGTTTTTTTTCCGTGTTGACGATTCTGCTGTCCGGCTACTCCCCTTGTAGAGAGCAGTCATTATTTATTTGTGATTTTATTATAGTGAATCTGCAGCGGCTTGTCAATAATCGTTCTCTGTTTGCCGGCATCGAAAAATCGAGCATCGAGCTGGCAAAACAACCGCTACCTGCAAAGACCACCAGCACTGCAACAGGAAGATAGCGACCGAATACGAAAAACACCAAGTATTGCTGCAAAACAAAATGCCAGAAAGCGCCACAAATACAGCACTTTCCAGCATTCTAAAGACATCTGCCGATAAGAAAATTATTACTCAATAGATGGTACTTTCTATGGTGCGGGTGGCCGGACTCGAACCGGCACGCCTGTGAGGGCGAGGGATTTTAAGTCCCTTGTGTCTGCCATTCCACCACACCCGCAACAAAGTAATTATACCGGACATGAAGCCTTGTTTCAAGTCAGGCAGGGTTATAAAATCATATTTTTAAAGAACAGAGGCAAATACGTCACCGCCAAGAGTACGATCAACAGGCCTATAACCATGGGAACCACCGCTTTGCTGATCTTTTCGATGGATAGCCCGGAAATCGTGCTTGCCACATAAAGATTGATCGCAACCGGCGGCGTAACCATGCCGATCGACAACCCCAAAACGATGATTACACCGAAATGGATCAGGTCAATGCCCAGCTGCTGGATAAGCGGCAGGAAAACCGGCGTGAGCAGAATCAGCGCCGAAGCCGTTTCCATAAAAAAACCAGCAATAAATACAACGACGTTAATCAATAAAATCAAGACATACTTGTTGGTGGATATGGCCAGTATGTTTTCCGCGATGATTTTGGGAATCTGCCAGTTTGCCATCACCCATCCCATGGAAGTTGAGGTTGTGATGATGAACATGATGATGGACATCGTGATGGCTGACCGCATGAATATCTCAACAATCTGTCGCCAGCCCATGTCGCGGTAAATGAAAAATGAAACAAGCAAGGCATAATCGACAGAGATAACCGCTGCTTCCGAAGGAGTAAAATAACCGGAAAAAATGCCGCCAAGAATGATCAACGGCGTTGCCAGGCCCCAAATCGCTTCCCGGAACGTAATGGCAATATTTTTCAATGAGAACGGAGCACCGTTGGGGTAATTATTCTTGTAAGCGACATATAACCCGATGGCGATTAAAATACCCCCCATCATAAAACCAGGGATAAAGCCGTTGAGAAACAGCCGCGCCACAGATTGGTCGGCAATGACGCAGTACAGCACCATCGGCACAGACGGCGGGATGATGACGCCGATACAGCCGCCTGAAGCGATGAGGGCCGCCGAAAAAGCCGGGTCATATCCTTTTTTCTTTAGTTCCGGCAGCAGGGGGGTTCCCACCGCAGCAGTCGTAGCTGCTCCCGAACCGGATATTGCCGCAAAGAACATGGATGCCAGAACCGCCACTACCCACAGCCCGCCTTTGACGAACCCCAGCAGGGAGTCGGCGAACTGAACCATTTTTTCGGACACTTTGCCTTTCGCCATGATATCTCCCGCCAGGATAAAAAACGGGATAGCCACGAGGGGGAAGGAATCGGCGCCCGCAAACATGCGCTGCGGCACGACCAGCAAGGAGATATCGTTGGTTGACAACACAATCAGCACCGTGAGACCGATTGCAATCGCGATCGGCACGCCAAAAGCCAGCAGTACGAAGAATGAGCCAAACAACAGAGTTATCATGCTGCACTCTCCTTCCCAAAGGCTTTGTGCAGTTCATCGGCAATACCGGCAACCGCATGCAGCATCATAATCACCAGGCTGAGAGGAATGCTCCAATAAATATAGCTCATTGGCAAACCGAGCGCCGGCGAAATCTGGAACACCTGCATGTTGATCATGGTCAGCCCCTGCTTGGCAACGACAATAAAAAACACCAACGACAGCAGATAGGTAAAAATATTGAACCATACCCGCAACTTTGTCGGGAAAAAGTCAATGATAAAAGTGACGGCAATATGGTTGCCGCGCTTGTATGCCAGCGTGGCGCCGAAAAACGTGCCCCATACGAGAAGGTACCGCGACAGTTCTTCGCTCCAGGTAAGCGCAGTAAAAGCAACACGGAAAACCACCTGCAAGGTGGTAACGATGACCATGCCGGCCACGATGAGGAAAACCATCCCCACCATGGCCCGGTCGATTCCATTACTGAGCGTGTTAAGAAAGTGTCTGGCGTGCCCCATGTTGTCCGAACTCACTTTTTCGCCTTGTTGATGTCATCAAGCAAGGTTCCGAACTTGGGACCGTATTTGTCGTATACCGGTTTCACTGCGGCCTGGAAAGCGGCTGTATTCGGTTCTGTAATCTGCATGCCTTTTTCTTTGAGAGTCTTGAGCTGTTCCGCCATCTGGTCGGCGTTCCATTTCCGTTCATGGACAGCGGCCTCCTGCGCCGATTTCAGCAAAATATCCTGCGTTTCTTTGTTAAAGGAATCAAATACTTTTTTGCTCATGAGAAACAGAGCCGGTGCATACGAATGTTTGGTCATGGTAAGGTATTTTTGGGTTTCGTTCAGTTTGAAAGAATAGATGACATTGACCGGGTTTTCCTGACCGTCAATGGTCCCCTGCTGCAGCGCAGTCAACGCTTCGGTCCAGGCCATGGGCACCGCATTGGTTCCGAGAGCCTTAAACGTGTCGATATAAACCGGATTTTCCATTACGCGAATCTTCAGCCCAGTCATATCCGCAGGCGTTTTGACTTCTTTTTTGGAATTTGTCAGGTTGCGGAACCCTCGTTCCGCGTATGCCAATCCCTTCAGGTTGATGGCATCCAGTTTTGCCAACACTTTTTTTCCTACTTCGCCATCAAGGACTTTGTAAGCTTCCTCAGGCGATGCGAACAGGAACGGCATTTCAAATGCCGCAATTTCCGGCAGGAAATTGGCGACAGGACCGTTTGTAATAACGCCCATGGCTACCGTTCCGATTTGCATTCCTTCGATCAACGTGCGTTCGTCGCCGAGTGATGCATTGGGGAACAGTTCGATTTTCACGGCGCCTTTGGTTCGTTCTTCGACAAGGGACTTGAATTTGAGCGCCGCAATATGGAAACCGTCTTTTTCATTCACTACATGGGCAAGTTTAATCGTCTGGGGACCTGCAGCAGCCGGTTTTGCTTCCGGTTTTTTCTCCGAGCCGCCACAGCCGGCGAGCGCGAACAGAGCACTGAACAGGATGGCAAATAAGAAAACCGAATACTTTTTATGCATTTTTTCTTCCCTCTTTTCGCTTATTTTAAAACTGCGCCGGTGTTGGCGGATGTAACCAGTTTTGCATAGCGCGCCAGATAACCGGAAGTGACTTTCGGCGCCGGACAGACCCAGGCTGCTTTGCGTTTGGCCATTTCCGCATCATCGACTTTGAGTTCCAGTTTGCGGCCAGGAATATCGATAAGAATCCTGTCGCCGTCCTGAACAAGTCCAATCGGTCCGCCTTCCATCGCTTCCGGCGAAATATGCCCAACACAGGCGCCCTGCGTAGCGCCGCTGAAGCGTCCATCCGTCAGCAGGGCCACTTTCAGGCCCATGCCGGTAATTACCGCTGTCGGATTAAGCATTTCCTTCATGCCCGGACCGCCTTTGGGGCCTTCATAACGAATGACGACAACATCGCCATCCTTGATCTTTTTGCCCACAATCGCTTCAATGGCATCATCCTCGGAATCGAAAACTCTGGCAGAACCTTCGAATACCAGCATGTCCTCCGCCACTGCGCTCTCTTTGATGACGGCGCAATCCGGCGCCAGGTTCCCGCTCAATACTGCCAGGCCCCCGCTTTTTCGATACGGAGCCTCCACTGTTTTGATCACATCCGTTCGACGTATCGGAGCCACTTTAATGCGGTCGCCGATTATTCCGTTCACAGTCAGCGCATCCTCATGAATCAGTCCCAGTTTGCTCAATTCCTTCATAACGGCGTTGATACCGCCTGCCTCGTTTAAATCTTCCAGATGGTGACTGCCGGCCGGGCTCATCTTGGTCAGATACGGTGTTTTGGCCGCAATTCTTTCGAACAGGCTCATTGGCAGTTCCAGCCCTGCTTCATAGGCAATGGCAGTCAAGTGCAGCACCGTGTTGGAAGAACCGCCGATGCCCATATCCACTGCGATTGCATTTTCAAATGCTTTCATGGTCATAATGTCACGCGGCTTGATGTTTTTTTCCAGCAGCTTCAGAACTGCAGCACCTGCATCACGCGCCAGCATTCGGCGGGCACCCGTATGTGCTGCCGGAATCGTGCCGTTCCCGGACAAGCCCATCCCCAGCGCTTCTGTCATACAGTTCATACTGTTCGCGGTAAACAAACCGGCACAGGACCCACAACCGGGGCAGTTGGCCATTTCCATGGCAGCCAGCTCTTCTGCGTTGATTTTTCCTGCTTCAAAGAGTCCCGCCGCCTCAAAAGACGTGCTTACGCTGACATTGCGACCCATATAATGCCCCGCGAGCATCGGGCCGCCACTGACAACGACTGCGGGAATGTTCAGGCGTGCAGCCGCCATGAGCATGCCCGGGGTAATTTTGTCACAGTTGGTCACCATAACCAGCGCATCCAGTCCATGACCGTTTGCCATCGCTTCGACCGAGTCGGCGATCAGTTCCCTGCTGGCCAGTGGATATTTCATTCCGTCGTGACCCATGGCAATCCCATCACAGATTCCAATCGCAGGGAATTCCACCGGCACACCGCCGGCCGCCCAGACGCCGCTTTTGGCAGCATCGGCGATTTCCCGCAAATGCATATGTCCGGGAATCAATTCATTAAACGAATTCACTACCCCGACCAACGGTTTGTCCAACTCTTTTGAGCCAAGACCCAGTGCGTTAAACAAGGAACGGTGCGCAGCCCGGGTTGACCCTTTTTTTACAATGTCGCTCCTCACAAATACCCCTCCCTAAAATTCCCCTGTCAAGAGATTTATCCATTTGTGTATTGTGTACAAAAATTCGACTCGCTGCAAAAAATCCCTGCAAAATCAAAGTTCATTTACAATAATATTCTATTTTTTCTCCCCGATTATTTTTCTATTGCGATACATAGCAAAAAACGCCAGAAACTATCTGGCGTTCGCATTGACTTCTGGAGCGGAAAACGAGATTCGAACTCGCGACCCTCGCCTTGGCAAGGCGATG
>CAZXCC010000162.1:0-6895 GCA_964638945.1 uncultured Veillonellaceae bacterium
TTTCGATATATTGTGGCTCTATCGACATCCAGCACTTCAGCCACCTTATTCCACGAAGAATATTCCCGATAGGCTTCGGCCAACAAATACGCTTCCGTTTGTTCAACCGCTTCTTTCAGCTTGGTACCGCGTTTCGGCAGAAGCACTTTGCGTTTTAAAGCTTCCGGCAAGTAATCCAATGTGAGATATTCGTCAGTGGATGTCACAATCATGCGTTCAATGATGTTTTCCAGTTCCCTGACATTGCCTGGCCATGCATAATCGCTGAGCTTGTCGATTACTTCGGGAGAAATGGTTTTGGACAAACCAAAATGCTGGTTGAATTTATCCAGAAAATGCATCACCAGCAAAGGGATATCTTCTTTGCGGTCACGCAGAGGAGCGAGATGGATCGGAACCACCATCAGGCGATAATAGAGATCTTGACGAAAACTCCCGTCACCAATCATCTTGGTCATGTCACGATGAGTCGCCGCAATGATTCTAACATTGACTGAAATCGGCTTAATGCCGCCAATTCGGGTGATTTCCCTGCTTTGAATTGCACGGAGAAGTTTGACCTGTAAAACCAGGGGCATATCACCGATTTCATCCAAGAACAGGGTTCCATTGTGAGCGAGCTCAAAAAGCCCCTGCTTTCCTTCTTTTCTGGCGCCAGTAAAAGCGCCTCCCTCATAGCCGAAAAGTTCGGATTCCAGGAGTGATTCCGGCAATGCGGCGCAATTGATTTTTATAAACGGCTTGTCCGGCCCTTTTCCTTTCATATGAATCAGTTTGGCGATCAATTCTTTTCCTGTTCCCGAATCACCGGTTATCATCACCGAAGAATCAACTTCTGCCACTTTTGTCGCCGTAGCAATAGCCTGATTCATGGAGGGACTTCGAAAAACAATTTCATCCGTTTCCAGATGCAACGACCGTAAATGAGAAAGCTCCTGCTCATATCGCAATGACCGTGCCGTGGTTTCTGAAAGTTGATCCCGCAGGTTGACCAGTTCTGCAATATCACGAACATTGGTGACAACACGAAAAAGATCTCCCGCAGCATCGAATATCGGATTCCCTGTGATCAAAAATCTGCCTTCCCCTTTGATTGACTGTTTGATTGTGATTCTTTCCCGTTTTTCCATTACCATCAGAGTTACCGACTGGTCGTAATAATTTTCAGCCACAAGGTCCTTCATTGTTTTTCCAGCCACTTCAGCGCAGGTGATGCCTGTCATCCGTTCATAGGCTTCATTGCACCGCAGTACAACTCCCTGGCCATCGGTGATGAATATGCCGTCATACGAGGAATTGATGATGGCTTCCAGTTCCTGTATCAGTACTTTGACGTAACTCAATTCGGTAGAAGTGTTTTCCAGTATCGAGATATCTTGAAAGACACTGACTGCCCCAAGACTTTTTCCATTTTTCAATATGGGCGAATAGTTTGCCATGACAACCGTATTTCCGATAGTGAATCGTTGTCCCAGCAAAGGTTTTTGCGATTCAATGATTTGGGGAAGAAGGGTATGCGGGATAATGTCCATAATTTGATGTCCGATAATTTGCTGCTCGGATAAACCAAGCATTTCCTGCACAACCCGATTGGCGATCAGGATCTTTCCTGTTACGTCAACGGCCAGAATGCCGTTTTGAGCCGCATTGATGATGGCGAAAAACTGTTGCTTGCTGTCATGAAGAGCTTCCTCAAGAACCTTGACTTTTTTTGCTGCATCAGAAGAATCAAGGTTTTTGCCGTATCCGCTCATGTCGATACAATCCTCCCGAAATTCACAGTTCCTCCAAAGTATATGACCCTATTTTTCCAAAAAACAAATTCTCCTATCATTTTCGCGCACCACCTCATATTTCCTTCCTATAGCTGGAAAATCAATGGCAAACATTTTGTCTTTTGGGGCACAAAGCTCCGCATAAGAAAAATCGTCCAAATCGCAATTCAGACGAAAATCAAGTCGCTCTTCATGCATCATGGCAACGACGGCTTGGTATCCGGACAAGAAGGGTGTAAGATAAACACATTACGTTATCGAGGGAGAAATCATGAGCGAACTATTATCAAAAAAAGGGCTATTTCATTTATTTATTGTGTATACACTCTGGAGTACCACGTATCTGGCGATGCGCATCGGCGTCGATGCAACCAACGGATTTCCGCCATTTGTGTTCGGCTCGATGCGGATGCTGGCTGCAGGAGTTATTTTGTTGCTCATTGCCCGATTGCAAAAGCATCCGCTGCTTCCATCCCGAAGCGAACTTATTTCTTTGGCCATAATAGGAAACTTGTTATGGCTGGGGGGAAACGGGCTCGTACTTTGGGCAGAACAATACGCCAATTCGGGGTTCGCCTGTCTCGTCGTTTCTTCTTCTCCAATCTGGGCGACCCTCATCGAGCTATGTCTGTACAAGAAGAAGCCTTCTTCTCTTCTCATCGTATCACTGTTCATCGGCTTTTTAGGTGTTGCCGTGCTCAGCATGCCTTCCTTGGAAAAAGGGAACTACCAGGATATGATGGCGGTAGCCGCACTTGTTTTCGCTGCGGTATGCTGGGCCATAGGCTCAGTGCTTCAGACCAGGCGTCCGATATCATTGCCTCCGCAGGTGATGAGCGGCTATCACCAGTTGTTCGCCTGCGTCGGATTTTTGCTGATTTCGCTGGTATCGGGAGAGCCCGCTCCCCAGCCCACATTTGCAGCCTGGTTTGCCTTGGGGTATTTGATAGTTTTCGGCTCGGTGATCGCTTTCACCTCGTATGTTTTTGCCCTGAAGCTATTACCGATCAATATCGCCATGACGTATGCGTATGTTAACCCTGTGTTGGCTCTTTTTATCGGCTGGTTGCTGCTGAACGAACCCATAGGTACTTCGACTCTGCTGGGAGCAGCCCTGGTGATCATCAGCGTCTTCGGGATTTTTCGCGTCAGGCAGCAGCAAAAATCATCAGCAGCAAATACGGAGAAATGATCACAAATGGCGATTCAGAAATCCTCCGCAGATAATTCACAGCAGAATAAAATCCGCCCTGTATACTGCAACATATTGCATGAATCCAATGGCAGCAAAAGTCTTAAGACCGAGGCATATTCAAGATTCTGCCGTGTATTTTCATGATATTGACGCCATAGTTTATTCCAGGAACCGCCCAATTCCCGCCGAGCCCCATCCATGTATGTATTTTTCCATGTTTGGATGGAATTTTTGCAAGAAGCTCATATCGCGGGTCAACAATCTTTTCAGTGGGTCGTCGTGTTGAAGCATAACACAAAAGGTGTTGTATCTGACTTCTCACGCCAATTTCCGGAGTTGGAAAATAAGCTCCTTTCGCTTTGTTTCCAGTCGCCCCGATTCCAGCATAGTTGTTTTGATGGGGATAAACATCTCCGCCATAACTGAAATGCCCTGTTTCCAGCAGTGCCTGCGCAAATGCCAAATCCGGTCTCACTCTTTCTTTGTTGCCTTCTTTGTAGTAAAGATCAACCAGGTTTTCAACACTTGTCGCGATAAGAGGAAACGGGTTTGTTTTATACAAATATGCAATGCATTGTTCCCTGGTGGCAAGCGGGTAGCCTTCGATTGTCAGATTGTAAAACATCTTCTCGGGGATCGTAAAATAAACCGGGCGGCCGCTTTGCTTCAGCAACCTTTCTAAAGTAATCGTCTGTCCAACTTTGGGCTGGGCAGCTTGGCACTTTGCCGCGAATCCAAATTCAAAATTCGCGGTAAACAACACAGTTAGCGCCAATAACCCGATTTGGCAGATTTTCATCAAACACTCCTGCCCTTTCTTCGAAAGTTCATTTGAACACCGTCAGATCGGCCTGGTTGATCAGGTTTCCGATCATTTTTTTTGCTTTTGCATCGGGATGCAATCCATCCGTAGCCCAGTACGGCGGAATTACTCCGCGACTGTCTGCAAAAAGCGGAGCTACATCTAGATGCGGCAAATTTTCCAAGATATAACGGTTCACTTTTTTCATCTCCGCCTGCCAACCGGGCGCAGAAGGTTCATGAAAAACCAGTTTGATGCGGTCTGGATTGATCGGCGGCAACGTCAGAAAAACTGGCACGATTTTATTTCGCCTACATTTCCCGGCTATCTCCGCCAGCTCAGCATTGACTTCTTCCGCCTTCACCCCGCCGCGCAGACTGTTCGTCCCAGTCAGTATGATCAGCATTCTCGGCGAAAATGGCACGACATCCCGTTCGAACCGCTCCAGACTGGTTTCGGAGGTGTCTCCGCTCCGGGCCAGGTTGATCGCCGGCGTCTTCAGATAAGCATGCAGGCTGTATGTAAAATCGGATGGAGCATTGGAAATCGCTCCGCCGCCGTGCATGATGCTGTCACCGAATACGCCCAGGGCAAATTGCCGCGGTACTGGGCGGAGAGTAAACTCCTCCCTGTCGGAAAACTGTCCTACAGGCTGCCCGTTCTGCGCAATCGCCTGCACACGCCAAGCATATGTGCCAATTCTGGGTTCTTCGTCATAAAAATCGGCAATCAGGCCTCCTTTGACCTCCCACGTTTTCACCAGCTTATACTGTCGTTCTGCGGAAGCTCCCGGACTTGCCGCCTTATATAGTTCCACTTTGTAACGGTCGGCGCCCCGCACTGGAATCCAGGCGTATACAGGATAGAGAATGGGTGTGACACGGGACCATTTCGTTGTCGTCACCGGCTTGAAATTCTGGAAACTGTGCGGCATCTTCACCGCAATCGCCATTGTCTGCGTCCATTCACTCATTGGGTTCTTCTCATAATCAAGCGGGCGTACCCGGTAAAAAAGGACTTTCCCCAGCCACGGAGTCAAATCCGGCTGGAATCCCGCCGTATACACCGTGGTTGAACGAAAGACAATCTGGTCGGATGCAAAATCAGCCTTTTGCGCGATTTCCAGTTCATACATCACGGCGTCCGGGAATCCCGTCCACTGCAACACCGGCTGACTGGTAACATCCATCAAAGCAGAAGTATTTGCTGCAGAAGTTGCGGCCAATGCTCCGCCCTGCAGCAGAATCAAAACAGCCATCCCCCAGAACACGATCATTTTCCTCATAAAAATCGCCTGCTTTTCCGCGTCGCTATTTCCGCAAAACTTTTCCTGCCAGGAACTTTCGATATTCTCCCTGCGATACAACAATGTTCCCGTTGATCAAAACATATTGAATCCCTTCCGGATAATGGATGGGATCGGAAAATGTCCCTCTGTCCTTGATAGTTCCCGGATCAAATACAACGATATCCGCGAAATATTCTTCCCGAAGAAGTCCTCTCTGACGGATTCCAAAAGTTTCAGCCGCTTTGCCGGTCATTTTTCGGATTGCAGCCTCAAGAGAAATCGTTTTCTCTTCACGGACGTATTTCCCGAGTACTCTGGGATACGAACCAAAAATCCGCGGATGAGGCCGTTCTCCAAAAAGCCCGTCCGTGCAAACATTTTGTTCAGGCCGGTTCAACAAACGGATTACGTGATCTTCTGTTCCATAAAAGTCTACGATATGGACCGTATTTCTCTCTTCATAGAGCAAATCGAAGATTGCATCATACGGATCTTTGTCTCGAATTCGGCCAATTTCCGCAAGATTCTTCCCAGTCAGATCCTGATTCGTCTTCGAAGCGATCCCGGCAATAAAAATCTTTTCAAGTCCTGCAAATTCGATTATATTATCCCAACCGGGAATTCCCCTTTCAATATCACGAATCATCTGCCGTCGAAGATCCGGTTTCTGCAATCTTTCCAGCAGCTTTTCCGTTCCCCCCTCATGCGCCCACGGAGGCAAAACCGCACCTAAAATCGTACTCCCTGCACTATAGGGATATTGATCAAAAGACACCCGAATTCCTTCCGTCTGAGCTTGATCCAAAAGTTCCAGCATGGCCCCGAGAAGTCCCCAGTTTTTACTTCCGCATACCTTAAAATGAGAAAAATGCACTTTGACTCCCGACTTCCGTCCAATATCAAGGACTTCCTGCATAGACTGCAGGATATCGTTTGCCTCACTGCGCTGATGAACAGCAAAGACTCCATCATACTTCGCCACTACTTTACATAACTCGACAAGCTCTTCCGTTTTTGCGAAAACACAAGGACTGTACATCAATCCCGTGGAAAACCCAAACGCACCCGCTTGCATTTCTCTCTCAAGAATCAGACACATTTGTTCCATTTCTCCAGTGGAAGGGATTCTGTTATCCAACCCCATGACTGCCATATGAACATTGCCATGCGGAACAAGATAGGCTTCGTTGAGTCCAAGTCCGTTTTTCTCCATCTGCCGAAGATATCCGTCGGTAGTTTCATAGCTCCAGTCAATCTCATCGCTGTCTCCATCAAAACTCGCCAAAATCTTTCTCCAGTCCGAAATATACCGTTTGGGCAATGGCGCTGTGGAAATTCCGTCCTGTCCCAAAATTTCCGTCGTGACTCCTTGCCTGATTTTGGCTTCGATGAAGGGATTCAGCAGCACCTGCACGTCAGAATGGCTATGAGTATCGATAAACCCCGGCGCTACTGCCATCCCGCCGGCATCGACAACTTGGTCGAAGTTTCCTGGATCAGCCGGTAATCCAACAGCCTGAATCCGTTCCCCCTCTACGGCAAGCATGCCCGGATAACCCGGTTTCCCCGTTCCGTCGATGATTATTCCGTTCACGATAAGAGTTTTCATCTTTATCATCCTCTTTCCCGCATCATCATGCTGAGAATGCCATAATACCCAGCAGTAGCCTTCCATAACTGCTCCACTTCAATGTATTCATCAATCGTATGGGCAAGATTTTCCCTGGAAGGACCGAAACCGACAGTTTTGATTCCTGCTTCTCCGGCATAATGACTCCCATTGGTGCAAAAAGAATACTGCGTTATTTTCGGGTCCAATCCTGCCTCCCGCAAAC
>CAZXCC010000163.1:0-6881 GCA_964638945.1 uncultured Veillonellaceae bacterium
GCTGCAAGATTCGCTGCTGTCCGAAGAGGAATCCCTCTATTTCTTGCCAGTCTTATTCAACGAAATCCCGCTATCAATTGCTGTATCGGAAAAAATCTCCAATACGTCTTCAGTTATTTTGGCGGTCAACGATGAATATTGCAAATTAACCGGCTTTTCCCGCAATGAACTACTTGGCAAAGACACCTCCATATTGCGTGAGATGATCCGTCCCGATGACTTGGGCCGGATTCAGACGATGCTGGCCAGTGGTCAGTCGGTAACCAACATGGAACTCGCTTGGGAAAAAAAGGATGGGACAAAAAAATGGTCTTTGGTCTCAATACGGATTCTTACGCTGCCGCAGCGGACCCTGCTGGTAAACATTGCGCTGGATATTGACTTGCAGAAACAGGCGGTACACGACTTGGCGGTCAAGTATGAAGAGCTGCAGGCGACCTATGAAGAACTGGTGGCGATGGAAGAAACACTACATCAGCAACATGATGAACTAAAGGCAGCGGATGCCCGGCTCTCTCTCAGTGAAGAACGATTTCGCCTGGCGACGGAGATGTCCGAAATCGGCCTGCTGGATAGTGACTTGCTGCAACCCGGACAACCTTTTTGGTTGAGCCGCAACTGGCTGTACAGACTGGGCCTGGATCATCTACCGCTACCGATTGAACGGGAAGCGTATGTGCAACGCATTCACCCGTTGGAACAGCCAGAACGCGCGCAACGGTTTGCGGCCCTGCTGGGAGGCGATTCTTCGTTTTACGAAATGGAATACCGGATACGTGACCGCGAGGATAACTGGCTGTGGGTGTTGGTGCGAGGCAACATCATTCGTGATGACCGAGGCGAACCGATCCGGTTGATTGGAACGATGACCGATATTTCGGAGCTGAAAAAAAGGGAGATGCAGCGGTATTATCAGGCAACCCACGATGAACTGACCGGTCTTCTCAATCGCAGAGGGTTTATGGAATCGATTGCAGCGCTGCGTTCTTCTGGCCGGCAACCTGTGGCAGGAGCATTTCTGGTCGTTGACATCGATGGATTTCGGTTCATCAACGATGTTCACGGTCAGGAGGTTGGCGATGAATTCTTGCAGGCGTTTGCCCGGCATTTAAAGGAAAGTTTTCCGCAGGAAACTCTCTTGGCCAGATTCGGCGCAGATGAATATCTGGCCTTTTTTCCAGAACTGACGGATGCAGCGGCTGCCAGCAAGCTGTTTCAACCGTTGGCCGTCGGTTTATTGCAGACGTCAGCCGGCTCTTTTGTAGCCCGGGCCAGTGGCGGATTTTTCCTGTGCGGCGGGCAGGAAGGCACACCAGAATCGTTTGTGCAAAAAGCGGTTCTCGCTATGCATCATGCAAAAATTGTCGAAAAATCGGCCTGTTATATTTATGAACCCTCGATGCAGGCAGTGGCCATGCGACGCCATGCAATCCGCGAAGGCCTGAGTCAGGCTTTGCAAAATCAGGAGTTTTCTCTGCAATATCAGCCGATTTATGCGATTGACAGGAATCCGGAAAGGGTCATCGGCTTTGAAGCATTGCTACGATGGTGCAGCCCGTCGCTCGGCATGGTGTCACCCACTGAATTTATTCCTGTCGCCGAAGAAACCAATCTGATATTGCCAATCGGCAAATGGGTTCTGCAGGAGGCTTGTCAGTTTTTTTCGGGCCTCAATACACAAGCCGGGTGTGCAGCGACGGTAGCTGTAAATGTTTCTGTCAGACAGCTATTGGCGCCAGGATTCGCCAGCCAAGTCAGGTCGATTTTGCAACAGTACGATTTGCCTCCCCATCAGCTGGGGATCGAAGTGACGGAAAGCATTATGATGACGGACGAACAAAATAACATTGCCGTTCTAAACGAACTGCGTGCTATGGGCGTGTCCATTTCGCTCGATGATTTTGGCACAGGCTATTCCTCTTTTACTTATCTACAGAAATTGCCGATCGACGTACTGAAGGTCGATAAATCGCTGATTGATGAAATCGCCCAGCCGGATCGCAATGCGTTGTTGTTGATGGAGTCGCTGGTGCAGATGTCGCGGCTGCTTGGCTACCGTATCGTAGCCGAAGGCGTGGAAAACGCCGATCAACTGGTGTTGTTACGTCAGATTGGCTGCAGCGCCTGTCAGGGATATCTGCTGGGCAAGCCGCTGTCGGCAGAAGCGGTGGCGGAAATTATGAAGTGCTCCAGATGCGGAGACTCTTGACCGAATAAAAAAACTAAATGGAACCGCTTGCTGAAGCAACCGAAATGGATGGCCATGAAAACTTTCCGTTTCGGTGTTTTTTATGTAAAGAAGGACTTTTGTTTTGTGCTATTTTTCCGGACTACAAGCATGAAAAAAGAAGACTTCCCGGCCATGGGAAGTCCTGATTTCATTGGCTATTCACATCACTCTGTCGCGCAAATCCTCTTGATTCATGGTCAAGCGCTCTATTCAGCCGAGCTACGGTCAGATACTTCAGAAAGAAATTATCACACCGAAGTACCAGAGTCAAGGATTAAATATTACATTCCATCTTTTCCGTATGGTTTTCCGTTCGGCATGATGGTAGCACCATCAATTTTCACTTTATATTTTTGCAGAATATCAAGAGTAATTCCCTGGGCCCCTGTCAAGTCAACGCTTTTCAGTATGGCACCCTGCAGGTTGGCATTAGTCAGGTCTGCTTTGGACAGATTGGAGTTTTCAATAGTGGCCCCAGTCAGAATCGCACCAGACAAAACCGCACCCGTCAGATTGGTTTTAGAAATTTTGGCTTTGGTTAAGTCAAATCCTGCCCAGCTGAACCCCTGCAGATTGTTATTGGACAAGGTGACCCCCCGAAGGTTGGCTCCATTCATATCCGCATTTTTCAAGTTGACGTTTGTCAGGTTCGCGTTTGCAAGGTTGGTTCCAGTCAATTTTTTTCCGTATAGATTAACATTTGTCAGATTCGCATGAGACAGGTCGGCATTGTTCAAATTGCTGACAGACAAGTCGGTGTCGGACAAATTGGCATGATTCAGGTTGGCCTCAGAGAAATTGGTTCCCGTAAGGTTCGCTCTCGAAAGATCGATTCCTGCCAGGCTGGCTCCTGCCATGTTGGCTCCGTACAAATCAAACCCGCTGCACTTTCTCTGCCCCTTCGCAATTTGCTTCAAATGATCCTGATTATAGGCATCTGCCGTCATGATGGACGACCCCATGAACAATCCAGTAACCAAAGCAATTAGCAAAATCTTTTTCAAAAGACAACAACCTTTCTTTCGACTGTTCTTTGAGTCAGAAGAAGCTGGCGCCATAACACCTTACGCAATAGCTTTCTTTAATGCGCAGGGCGGCTCCAGTCAACATAGACTCCTGTATGAAACCACATTCGTGTCAATGCAAGTTTTAGGCTTGCCAAGCTTTCCATCGGGTCGATGTTTTTGGCATGAAAAGTCCGCAAATCTTCACCGTCAGCATCCTCTATCACATGGGAACCGGAGAGATATTGCTCCACCGCTTGTTTTTTTTCAGAATCTGCCAATTCAACCTGCACTGTTTTTTCTTGTTGGTCGTATGTGATTTGGCCATATTCAGCGGCAAAATGGATTACTACTTTAAAAAACCGTTCGCTCATATTCTGAAATTACACCTCAAATCCACAATACAGCATCTGCCTGAAATACAAATTACCTGCGTTTCATTCTAACAAGCAGGAGAAGGAGACGTCAAGCAGAATTGATTGAGTGTACTCTATTTTCTCTTTTCAGGAAGTGACGGAAGGAGGCGCATTATGTCGGAAAGAATCGCCGTGATTGACCTTGGTTCAAACTCCGCCCGCCTGATTATCATGCATATTTACGCGAACGGCGCGTATAACCTCGTATACCATCAGAAAGAGAGCCTGCGATTGGGAGAAGGAATGGGTCGGGACCAGCGCCTGCAACCGGAAGCCATTTCCCGCGCATTGGCAGCTTTGCGAAATTGCGCCCAGATGTGCAGCATCATGAAAGTAGACACTGTCTTGGCCGTAGCAACTGCAGCGGTCCGCAATGCACGCAACGGTCCTGAGTTTCTGGACATGGTGGAAAAAGAGACCGGGCTTCCCATCCAGGCGATCAGTGGCGAATCCGAGGCCAGTCTGGGTTATTTCGGCGCCATCAACACCATTGATGTGCGCGATGCAGTACTTTTCGATCTTGGGGGCGGCAGCACAGAACTCACGCTGGTAAAAAACCGACGAATGATAGACAGCATAAGCCTTCCCATAGGCGCTGTCAATTTGACGGATGAATTTAAAACGTATGACAGAATATCAAAAAACACTTTGTCTCATCTGTGCGGCTTTATTGATCGCCAGTTGCGGAAAGCTCCCTGGTTGGAGGGGCTGTCACTGCCGCTTGTCGGAATCGGCGGTACTGCGCGCAACATTGCCAAAATGGATCAGTCCCGGAAAAACTACCCTTTTTCCAAGATACACAATTATCGGATGGGTCCTATAGCGCTGGAAGATCTTTTTCGCCTGATAACCGGTGCAAGTCTGGCGCAGCGGCGCCGCATGCCGGGATTGAGCAGCGAGCGCGGCGATATTATTGTGGCCGGCATTTCCGTCGTCAAACGTCTATTCGACAACATTCGGGCCAGCCATCTCATTATCAGCGGCTGCGGTGTCCGCGAAGGATTGTTTTTCAGGCATTTTTTGGGCCAGGACGACCTTCCGGAGATCATACCGGATATTCTTGGGCACAGCACGCTGAATATGCTCCGCTTTTACAAGGTAAGCGAACAACATGCGCTTTATGTCACAGACCTCGCATTGCACCTGTTTGATGCCTGGACGCAGTTGCATCAGCTGGAAGAAAGAGACAGGGCTTTGTTGCGTTGTGCAGCCATGCTCCATGACATCGGCATCAGCATCAATTACTACGATCACAGTCGTCATAGTGCCTATCTGGTTGAAAATGCCCGCCTGTTCGGCCTTACACACCGCGAGCAGATTCTTACCGCTGTTGTTGCAGGATGGCATAGCGGTATTTCCGGAAAACTCTTGCGCAACAAACTCTATTGTGAATTTCTTGATGAAGCAGACTGGATGAAAGCACGCAAAATGGCGACACTGCTGGCAGTTGCCAACAGCCTTGACGCCACGCAGCGCCAGTCAATCCATAACCCTGTGGCCTTTGTGAACAAGGATAAAGCAATATTGTCCGTAAATGCCGAAGGAGATTGCAGCCTGGAAATTCAAGCCGTAGAAAAACACACCAAATTAATTTCCCGGGAATTAGGCGCAGAGTTTCAGCTTGTGTTTAAATAAAATTCCCCTTAACATTAGAGAACCGCCGTTGCAGGTGCTGCCTGCCGGCGGTTCTCTTTTTATTTTATCGCGATATTTTTCACCAGTTTCAGCCGTTCCTGAACTTTTTTCGCCCATTCGCCCTGGTTGACTACCACCCGTTCATGTTTTCCAGAGCCTATCGGTCCGACCTCGTCACTGGCAATGATATCGAAAATCACTCTATTTCCATTGACTTCGGCAACTGTCGCCTTAATGCTCACTGACATTCCCGTTCCAGTAGGAGCTTCATGGGTAAACTCCATGGATCGGCCAACCGTAATGTATCCTTCCGGTAATCGATGGTCAACAGCCTTGACTGCAGCCCGGATCATAACATCCACATATGCCGGTGTTGCAAGCAGATCTTCCATCGCGCCGCCGCCATACGTTCCCCCTGTATGCCTTTTTTCCACTGTTCTCTGTATAATCTCGCTCATCCCGGGAACTATAAATTGACTCACATCGATCATGGTAGGCACTGCCACGATAATCCACCACCCTTCTATGTGTTTTCAAATTTATTATACACCCGGCCATTTTATTTGTCATACTATTTCGTTAATTTCGCCGTATCGCGAATAATTGCCATTGTCCACTCTGTAGTGCGGTACAGGTCTTCCTCCAGAATAAATTCTTCGAGTGTATGCACCTTGGACATGCCTGTCCCCAAGATTGCGCACGGCACATGGAAAATATTAAAAAAATTCGCGTCACTGCCGCCGCCGGTTCCCTCAATCCGAGTGGAAAGGCCTATTTCTTTTGCAGCTTCTATTGCGGTCATAATCACCACGGAATCCTCTGCCAAAACAAAGGGATCATACATTTTTTTCACGGAAACCTCGGCCCTGCCACCTCCTGCGGCAACAATCCGGGAAAAAGTTCCAGTGATTTTTTCTGTGAGATTCGCCAGTTTTTCCATGTTTCGGCTACGGGCTTCGGCGGTTATTTCTACTTTGTCCGGCACAATATTCGTCGCAGTTCCGCCTTTTATCAGCCCCATATTGCACGTCGTCTCAAAATCAATGCGTCCCTGTGGAACTTCTGCAAGAGCTTTGCCTGCCAATACAATCGCATTGATTCCCTCCTCCGGAGCAAGGCCGGCATGAGCCGTTTTGCCATGGATCACCAGCTCTATGCGATTTTGGCCAGGAGCCATATTTGTGACAACGCCGGGTGCACCGCCGCCATCCAAAGCATAGCCGAAATCAGCGCTGATTTTCAGCGGATCGATATTTTTCGCTCCATGCAGCCCGCCTTCTTCCGCCACCGTAAACACCACGACAATTTCTCCGTGGGGAAGCTGTTTCTCCTGTAATTGACGCATTGCTTCCAAAATCGGCACAATTCCCGATTTGCAGTCTGATCCTAAAATGGTGTCTCCGGAAGAAACGATTTTTCCTTCTTTCAATTGAGGTTTGATGCCTGCACAGGGTTCGACAGAATCCATATGAGCGCTAAGCATCAGGCACGGAGCGCCCGCAACATTGCCAGGCAGCCTTGCAATCAAGTTGCCTGCGGTTCCTCCAATTTTTTCACCGACCGAGTCCTCTTCCACCTGCAACCCGGCCAAAGCCA
>CAZXCC010000164.1:0-6761 GCA_964638945.1 uncultured Veillonellaceae bacterium
ATTCCTCAATAAAATACCCTATGCGGCCACTGTCATTCATGACGCTTGTCAGCATTGCCGCCATAAACTCTGCCGGATAGTGAGCCTTCAGATAGGCTGTCTGGTATGCGACCAAGGCATACGCCGCACTGTGGGACTTATTGAATCCGTAATCAGCAAATTTCTCCATGAGACCAAATACTTCGTTTGCAACTGGCAGGGTCACTCCCTGCTTTGTCGCTCCGTCCAAAAAACGCTGCCGTTGCGCCGCCAGCACATCATGCTTCTTCTTTCCCATCGCCCGCCTGAGCAGGTCTGCCTGCCCCAGGGTAAATCCTCCCATGGCCGAAGCAATCTGCATGACTTGTTCCTGATAGAGAATAACGCCGAAAGTGTCCCTCAGAATCGGCTCCAGCATGGGATGTTGATAAACCGACTTTTTTTTGCCATGCCTGCCTCGGACAAAATCTTCCACCATACCGCTGTTCAAAGGTCCTGGGCGATAGAGCGCCACGAGAGGAATCAGGTCTTCAAACCCTTCCGGCTGCAAATCTCGCACCAGGTTCGTCATTCCTCCCGATTCCATCTGAAACACGCCTACGGTTTCCCCCCGCGACAGCATTTCGCAAGTGGCAGCATCCGCCAGAGGAATGGTATCCAGGTCAATCTCTATGCCCCGGTTGCTTTTTATCATGTCGATCGTATCGCCTATGACCGTCAGGGTACGCAAGCCAAGCAGATCCATTTTGAGGAAACCTATTTCTTCGATGCAGTCTTTATCAAACTGGGTGGTAATAAACCCATCGGCTGAATTCTGAACCGGCACATGGCAATTTAGCGAATCCCTGGCAATCACCAGTCCGGCTGCATGCGTTGAAGCGTGCCTCGGCAACCCCTCGAGCGCCATGGCCAGATCAAGGATTTTTTTTGCATTTGGCTCGCTGTTATAGGCGCTCTTCAATTCCTGGCTCATGGCAAGCGCATCTTTCAGCGTGATGTTCAAAACGGCAGGAATCAGCTTTGCGAGACGGTCCACCTCACTATAGGAAATGTTGAGAGCCCTTCCCACATCCTTGATGGCAGCACGCGCCGCCATTGTACCGAAGGTGATGATCTGGGCCACCCGGTCGGCACCGTAGCGTGCGGAAACATACTCGATAATTTTGCCGCGCCGCACATAGCAAAAGTCAATGTCTATATCCGGCATGGTCACCCGTTCCGGATTGAGAAACCGTTCAAAAAGCAGACCATATTTCAATGGATCGATATTGGTGATACCCAGCAGATAAGCCACAATACTGCCTGCTGCAGAGCCGCGTCCCGGACCTACGGGAATTTTTTCTTCCCGTGCAAACCGGACAAAATCCCAAACGATGAGAAAATAGCTGGAAAATCCCATTGTTTCAATCACGGACAGTTCATAATCCAGCCGTTCCTGCTCAAGTCTTCCAGCTTGCGGGTAGCGCTTCCGCAACCCTTCCAGACATAAATCCTTAAGATATTCCGCTGCAGTCAATCCCTCCGGGAGTGGAAAGTCAGGCAAATGCAATGCGCCAAACTCAAAATCCACCTGGCATCGTTCCGCAATTCGGCAGGTATTCGACAAAGCGTCCGGATATTCCGGAAACAGTTCGGCCATTTCTTCCCCGGTCTTAAGATAAAATTCCGGAGTGGAGAAACGCATCCGGCCCGCATCATCCACACATTTTCCGGTTTGAATGCATAACAGTACATCATGGGGTTCGGCATCTTCCTTATCAATGTAGTGAATATCATTGGTTGCAACCAGACCTATGCCGAGCTTGCGCGCCAGTTGCACCAGTTTTGGATTGGCTTCTTTTTGTTCAGGAATCCCATGATCCTGGATTTCGATAAAGAAATTATCCCGGCCGAAAATCTCGAGATATTCACGAGCTGCCTCTTCCGCTCCCTCCATATCTCCCTTGAGAATCAGAGAAGGCACTTCACCGGCAATACAGGCACTCATACCGATCAGCCCTTCATGGTGGGCAGCGAGCAATTCCCTGTCAATCCGAGGTTTATAATAAAATCCTTCCGTATAGGCACGAGACACCAATTCTACAAGCTGGCTATAACCAGTCTGGTTTTCTGCCAGCAATATCAAATGGTAATACGCTTCACCCTCGCCGGCGGCTTTGTCAAATCGACTGCGCGGCGCAATGTACACCTCACAGCCAATGATCGGTTTCACGCCGCATTTTTTGGCTTGTTTGTAAAACTCCACCGCTCCGTACATATTGCCGTGATCCGTCAACGCTACGGCACTCATTCCGACTTCACCGGCACGGCGTACAAGGTCGCTAACCCGACCGGCGCCGTCAAGCAGACTGTACCCACTGTGGACGTGGAGGTGGACAAAATCAGCCATTTGTCCTCATCTTGCCTGATGTCAGGCTTCCATAGTATGAAACGCTTTCGTCCACGATTTCCATAGCCGAGGGCACATAAACCTGAACTGTATCGGAAACGCGTCGTCCGGAACCACCGAGCACGAAAGCCGCTCCATCCAGAAAATCGAGTACGCGCTGATAACTGCCCGCGTCCAGCTGTTCGCCGTTGATTACCACACCGTTTCCGCCCTTCATGGCTTCTGCAGGACGCAGCGCCTCTTCAAAGGTTGACGGCATATAAACGGCAAATCTTACATTGCCGGTTTCTTTGCCTCGACGGCGGTCATTTGCCGTTTCTTCCTCGGCCTCTTCCTGCTCCTGTGAAGAAAAAAGATGTGTCATTTTGTACCAGATTCCCTGTCCCATGCTCTATCCTCCGGACGCCTTTTGGCTAAATATCTTCCAGTGTTTTTTTCACAAACTTTCGGATTTTTTGCAGCCGGTCCAATACTACCGGCATTTTTGCCGCGTCCATGGCCACCAATTGCTCCAGCCGCTGCTTGTAGTCCGCCAGGCCATTATCCAGCTCATTCAGATATTCCTGCAATTCCTGCACGGCAGGAGCGGGAGCAAGAATCCCTGTCGAAGCCGCCACTTGCCAAGTTCGTCCCGTAATCGTTGCAGTGTCCGCATAGCGCGGGATATAGGAAGGAAGACCCAGACGCTCCTGAATGAGTTCCGACAACGCTTCGGCGCTTTGCGGCTCACCATGGACCAGAAAAATATTGGCCGGTTTTTGTACAAAACATTGCAGCCATTCGATAATCTCATCCCGGTCTGCATGGGCGGACATTCCTTCCAGATTGTAGATATGGGAGCGCACTCCTATTTCTTCCCCCATGATCCGCACTTTCTTGCCACCCTCAACCAGCCGGCGCCCCAGGCTTCCTTCCGCCTGAAACCCCACAAACAAGATGCTGCACTCCGGTCGCCAGAGGTTATGCTTCAGATGATGCAGGATACGTCCGGCATCGGCCATACCGCTGGCAGAAATGATGATTGCCGGACTTGTCATCGTGTTAAGGGCCTTCGACTCGTCGGACGTGCGTGTAAACCGGAGCTGCGGCATTTCGATCGGGCTCTGGTGCTCATTTTTCAGTATATCTGCAGCTTCTTTATCATAGTACTGCGTGTTGTGCCGAAAGATATCCGTGGCAGCAATAGCCAGCGGGCTGTCAATGATAACAGGGATATCCGGAATCTTGCGAGCCTCAAACAGCCGATTCAGGTAATATAGAATGATTTGCGTGCGCCCGACTGCAAAGGCAGGAATAATCACGTTCCCATTTCGTTCCACGGTTTCGTTGATGATTTCCGCCAGTTTTTCTTCCCAGTTCGTTGCACCATGGTCGCGGTCTCCGTAAGTTGATTCCATGATCACAAAATCAGCGCTTTTTACACAGGCCGGATCCCGTATGATCGGTTGCCCTGCACGACCCAGATCACCGGAAAACAGAAACTGCGTCTCCGTCCCCGCTTCCATCACATGGATTTCCAGCATGGACGACCCGAGAATATGGCCGGCGTCGTGAAAATGCACATGTATGCCTTCACCCAGTTCAAAGCCGACTTCATACTCTACCGGGCGAAACTGTTTCAGGCAGGCAAAGGCATCGTCGACACGATACAAAGGTTCCACTGCAGATCGGCCGGCCCTTTTCCCCTTGCGGGATTCAATTTCCGCGTCAAATTCCTGAATATGCGCACTGTCCGGCAACATGATCGAACAGAGTTCCACCGTTGCCTTGGTAGCATAAACAGGCCCCCGGAACCCCTGTTTGCAAAGCCGGGGTATCAGGCCGCTGTGGTCTATGTGCGCATGAGTCAGCAAAACGCAGTCGATATCTGCAGGAGGAAAAGCAAAATTGCGACGGTTTAACGCGCCGATCACTTTGGAACCCTGGAACATCCCACAATCAATCAAAATTTTACGACTTCCTGTATCCAGCAAAAAGCTGGAACCGGTAACCCCCATGGTGGCTCCCAGAAAAGTCAGCTGCATGATATCATTTTCACTCCTCGCCCAATACAATCACTTCCGGCCACAGTTCCACGCCGGAATTTGCTTTGACCTTTTGTTGAACCTGGTGAATGAGATCAAGAACTTCCGCGGCGCTCGCTTGCCCATTGTTAATGATGAATCCGGCATGCTTTTCCGACACTTTGGCTCCACCGCAACACAGGCCTTTGCAGCCTGCCTGCTCGATGAGTGTTCCGGCAAAGAATCCCGGCGGACGCCGGAACGTACTGCCGGCGCTGGGCCACTCCAAAGGCTGCTTGCTTTCGCGTCTGCGTGTCAAATCCTGCATCTGCTCAAAGATTTTTTCTCTGGCTCCGCGGCTCAATTTCAGCTGCACTTCACAGATAATGCATTTGTTATCCTGAAAAGCACTGTGCCGATAACCGAAATCCAGCTGTACCCTTGAATACTTGCGTACCGCACCATCCGGACATACCACGGTGACAGCCTCAACCACCTGGCTCATTTCTCCATCATAGGCGCCTGCATTCATGAATACAGCGCCGCCGATGCTGCCCGGTATGCCAACGGCAAATTCAAGGCCGGTCAAGCCTGCTTCGGAAGCAAATTTTGAAACATCCGACAGCAGAGCCCCTGCACCGACAATCAACTCTTCGTCTGCACACCGCATGGCCGACATCGGTTCGCCTATCTTCAAGACCAGGCCCCGGATTCCTTTGTCACGCACAAGCAAGTTCGACCCATTGCCAATCACCGTAACCGGAAGGGAAAGATCGACCGCAATCCGGATGACTGCTGCCGTTTCTTTCGCATCAGCCGGCATGACCATCCAGTCGGCAGGTCCTCCGATTTCAAATGTCGTATGACGCAACATAGGTTCCTTGGTCAAAATGATCCCCAGAGGTGCTCTTGCTTTCAGTGCGGCGGCAATTTCATCCGCTTTGAACTCATTTTTCAGCAAACGGATCCAATCCTTCCCCCACAGCATCTCCGATAATTTTGTAGATATCTGTCATAACCCGCTGAAAACGAAAATACGCAGCCGCATAATCGCGGGCACGCGGGTTCAGAGACAACAGCTCAGCCAGTTTCTGCAGGGATTCTTCCTTTGCCTTGGCATCCGGTTTGCCTGACATCACTTCAATCTGCATTTCCACCTGCTTGCGCAGAAAATCTTTCACCATGGTTTTGGCGTCAGGGTCAGTGTCCAGTTCTCGACGGGCACTGCACAACGTCTTGTATTCATCAGACTCTTTCAGTATCCGTGCCAGTTCATGGCCTTTATCATAAGCGGTCATTCTTCTTCCTCCCTTAATCGTTTCCAGGCTACTCTGTAACTTATATATTTTTCAATAACGATAAATAGAAATCCTGCATGGTCTTTGCATCTTCGGCCTGTGTGCCGGACGATTCACAGATTATCCTGGGTTTCAGCTTATGTTGAGCGATCCATTGTATCAGCGGCTGATACGGCGGCCCAAAATCATCCTGAAAAGTCCAGTGTCTTTTTTCACCGCCTTTGGTAAACTCGATGCTGCTGAAATGAATGTGAAGAGAACACGCCGTCTCTTCTCCGAGTTCTTCAGCAATCTGTTCAAATACCTGTCCGTATTCTTCCGGTTTTCCGTACCCACCGCCGGCAACGGCAAACAGATGCGCAAAATCCACCAGAGGAATCAATTGGGAAGATAATTTGCAGATTTCGATCACTTCTGCGAGAGTCCCCAGCTGATTGATTTTTCCATGCGTCTCCGCAGCCAGTTTCGGACCTTCCAGTCCGCGTCTGGCTGCCTCTTCCAGCACCGTTGACATCCGTCGTTTGGCAAGCTCCATTGCCGCCGGACGCGACAATTTGCCGATTCCTCCCATGTGAAAGGCAATTCTGTCGGCACCAAGCCAGGTAGCGGCTTCCAATGATTTTATAAAATGTTGGAGCGTATTGGCCGCAGTTCCTTCCTCTTCCGTCGCCAAACTAATATAATACGGCGCATGCACACTCATCCGCACTCCGTACTGTCTTGCGTTCCCGCCGATGGAGCGAGCCGTAGCCTCTCCGACATTTACACCCCGGGTCAGCTGGTATTCATAAGCACCAAGTCCAATTTCCGCAAGCCATTCCGGCATGTCAACCGAAGCTTTGCGACCTGAAGCATAAAAGCTGTCCGGATTTCCCGCAGGACCAAACAAGGCTTTATCCATCTCTGCGACTCCTCCTGTTCTCATCAGCGCAAACCAACAAAACCGTTCTGCCTGAGCGCCTCGTAAACCGAAACGGCAACAGAATTTGACAGGTTCAGCGATCGCGCTTCATCAATCATCGGCAACCGGATACACTGTTCCGGATACTGTTCCAGCAAACTTTCAGGAAGCCCGGCGGTTTCTTTGCCAAA
>CAZXCC010000165.1:0-6742 GCA_964638945.1 uncultured Veillonellaceae bacterium
CAAGACATTGCAGGGTTCGCAAAAATGAAATCGTGATGATCCGTCCGGTACTCAAATAATAAAATGGGTATCAAGTCCTAGGAAAAATAAGAATAAAGTCTCAAGGTACTGCGGGAGAAGAAACGATATGATATATATATCTTTACGTTTTATCCAATACGGGATTCAATGATGGACTGAGCGTCATATTTCTTTTTGAACGGAGGAAGGCATCTGCATGCAACGTATTGCCGTGGCAAAACTGAAGACAGGGATGGTTCTAGCCCGGAACGTTTATAATGATGATGGACAGAAGCTGCTTTCTGCCGACATGACGATTACCCGGTCTTTTATCCGCAGATTGATCGATTTGAAAATACCTGCTGTATATGTGGTTAACCCTTACATGGAAGGGATTGACGAGATTCCGACCGTTAGCGAAGAGACTCGGATTGAAACCATACAGACTGTGAAACGGGCGTTCAGTATCATGAAATCACCCCGTTCGGATATCCCCTACCAAGAAATTCAAGGTGTCGGGAAAAAGATTGTATCGGAAGTGCTGCGCAACAGGGAGGCCTTGTTGCATCTTAATGACATCAAAACTTCGGATAACTACACTTTTGATCACTCGGTCAACGTTTGCATCGTGTCTGTTCTCATCGCGGCAGGAATGAACTACACGGAAGAACGAATGTGCGACTTGGCAATAGGAACGCTTATGCACGATGTCGGGAAGACGCTGATTGATCCGGTGATATTGAACAAACCCGGGGTGCTCACGGAAGAAGAAATGACGATTATGAAAGGGCACGCGGAGTTGGGATTTGATTTGTTGCGCGGATCAGGGCAGGGAATATCGGCGCCGGCAATGCATGTGGCTTTTCAGCATCATGAATGGTTTGACGGCGGGGGATATCCCCGTGGCTTAAAAGGAAATGATATTCATGAATATGCCCGCATCGTTGCGATAGCGGATGTTTACGATGCAATCATTTCGGACAGACCGTACAGACCTGCACAATTGCCGCACGAAGCGTACGAGATCATCCTTGCATCGAATGACCTGCATTTTGACCCGGAGATCTTACCGTTGTTTCTATCCAAAATTGCAATCTATCCCATTGGCACCATGGTACATCTGAATAGTGGGGATATCGGAGTTGTCGTAGATATACAGCCAGGGATGACAAATCGTCCGGTAGTACGGTTGATACTGGATAAGCACGGCAAGTTATATTCAAGTCAAACCGACCTGGACCTGCGGGAACATCTGACCCTCTTTGTTGATCAGGTTCTTCGTGACAAAACCATTTTTGACCTGATCGGCAAGAAGTAAGGATGATCTGCTTACACATCATGCAAGGATATTATTTTGATGAAATGTTCGGCAGCAGCAGAAAGAAATTTTTTTCGCATCCAGATGATCGCTTTCTTGATTTCCAGCGGGGAATCAACAAGTTCCCGGTATTTTATATTGCTGCATGGAACCAAGCCTAAGGCTGATTTCGGCAAAATCGCCAGCCCGATTCCTTCGTCCGCAAGGACCAATAAAGAGCGAACATCATCACCCTTGCATAGGATGTTGGGATCAAAGCCCGCGTTTCGGCAGCATTCCCGCAACATCGCTTCATTGCTGCGATGCACCAGCAATGGTTTGCTTGCAAGTTCGTCAAGGCGTATGCATTGCTCTTGCCCCACACAGTCCCATTCTTTGGACATTGCCACGATCATGGGTTCCGATGGCAAGTCCACCCACTCATAAAGTTCTACATCAAATACAGACCGAATGATGCCGATTTCTATGATGCCGCATTTTAATAGATCAAGAATTCTTGGAGTATCGCCTTCAAATAATTGAAAAGAGATGTTCGGATACTGCCTGTGGAAGTCCCGAATGAGGCTGGGCAGCAAGGTAACCCCGGAGGATGCAATGGTTCCAATGGATAAAGTGCCTTTATACCCTTCATGCAATTCTTTCACCTCTACTGCGGTGGACTTCAGTAAATCCAAAACTTGTTCAGCGCGTTTGTTTAACAAATGACCTGCTTCTGTAACAGTGATTCTTCTACTGCCCCTGTTTACCAGTTTTACTCCCAACTCGTTTTCCAAGAGCTGAAGCTGGTAACTGAGCGAAGGCTGGGTCATAAACAGGCGGTTTGCCGCTCCGGTAATATTGCCCTCTGCTACAATAGTCCGAAAGTATTTCAGCTGCTTTATATCCAACGACGATGCCTCCTTTGCAAAATCATAAAAATTTTCTATGGATAAAAAAGAAATTAAGTATTATTTTTATGAATATGATTTTGCTATTATGATAATCAAAGAGGCCAATACCGTCAAGAGAAATAGAGCGGGAGGGTTTGAAATGTTATTGGCAGATTTGAAAAAACAGGAAGAAAAAGAGAGCTTTGTAAATCTCGCATACTTGGTCGCGAAATCTGACGGTTGTTTGGGATATGCCGAACTTCAACTGATAAACCTGTACCTGGAAGAGATGGGGTTGGAGCAAGATCAGGTTTCTTTGCAGCCGATATCGTTGCAGCACCTTTGCGGCAATTTTCCTGACCAACGGTCCAAACAGATCGTTTATGCCAATCTATTGTCGCTGGCTTCTATCGATGGGCTTGATAACGAAGGGAAAAAGAGCATACTAGACCTGATTCAGGAGAATTTGACGCTCAGTCCAACAGAAGCCCAGTACTATCAAGATGAGCTTAAAGTGATCAATGGCAGCTATGTGCCAAGTTACGTGGACTAATTCACATTAGGAAAAAAAGAGTAGTTTGATTCTCTGAGACAAAAATGGCATCTTACGCGAAGCGTAAGATGCCATTTTTGTCTACAGTATGAATCGAATCCCTTGATGAGGCCGGGAGATGTGGCTACTCATGGGGCCGCACTATGGGAAGGTGGATGTTTTTATACAGACAAACCAAGCGAATGCTTACCGTAGTAATAAAACTGATGTACAGCGGAGCGCTGCCGGGGAAAAAGCTGTGGGAAAAATACAAGGCGGCAGCACCGGAAACAGCCGCCAGGGCATACACTTCTTTCTGAAAAACCATGGGGATTTGCCTTGCCAATACATCTCGAAGAACACCGCCGCCCACGCCGGTAACAGTTCCTAAAGTAACGACCACCAAAAGAGTGTTCCAGCCCATTGTCATCGCCATAGCGGCGCTGGTCGCAGTAAAAGCGCCAAGTCCGAGAGCATCGCAGATTTGCAGCAGGTGCCGCAAACGATGGATATAGCTGTAGAAACAGCATACTGCCGCTGCGGAAACCAGGCTGATCAGGATATATGTGGAATCGCGAAATGCCAGGGGAGGAACATTGCCAATAATCATGTCGCGAAGCAGTCCGCCGCCGATTGAGGTTATGACGGCAAGAACCAGGACTCCGAACAGGTCAAATTCCTTTCGAATCGCGACCACAGCTCCCGAGGCGGCAAAAGCGACCGCTCCAACAACTTCAAAAACTGTCCAAACGGTCATCAACATAAACTTCATCCTTTTTTCGCTGTAGTGACATTCCCAACAACATTCTTTATCGCTTCAGGAAATCCTGCTTCGAAATTGATGCGGGCAGGCAGGAAATCGCTGCAACAGTTAGAAAAATATAATGGATTGTTCCATCAGCCATAGGGATGCAATGTCTGCTGCCCAAAGTGAATCGGGGGGTGAACCTCTTTGGAAAAAATCAATTTGTCGCGGAAATTTAATCTGTTCAGCGAGCATTGGAGTCCGAAGATCATCGAGGAACTGAATGACTCTTATATTAAACTGGCAAAGCTCAAAGGGGAATTCGATTGGCATCATCACGAAAACGAAGAAGAGATGTTTTTCATTGTGAAGGGGCAACTGACCATCAAGTTTCGTGATAAAGAGGTAAACCTTGACGAAGGGGAACTCATTGTCATTCCCAAAGGAGTTGAACATTTGCCTGTGGCGGAGGAAGAAGTTCATGTAATGCTGATTGAACCCAAAGGAACATTGAATACAGGAAATGTAATCACGGAAAAAACGAAAGAAGTGTTGGAACGCATATAGGAAAAAAAGCGAGGCTCTTCGGATTATTGGTCCGAGGAGCCTCGCATATTAGTAATTCGAAGGGCGATGCAAGAAAATCGATTACTCCGAGCTTTTCTTCAAATCTTGAATAATGCGATGCAGCTCTGTCCCGATTTCTTCCATGGATAAGTCGTTAACCGTCAGTATGTACTGAAGATAGTCCTGTATTTCATCTATCGTATCAATCGATTCATCGTCATCAACATTCAGTTCCTGTTTTATGGCTTCCAGGATATCAATCGCTTCATCAAACTGCGCTGCATCAAAGATATACGCACTGGCCAGCTTGTTCAATGTTGTGATGGCGGATTGAGCATGAACAGCTTTCATGTAGGCATCCTCCTTTCGAGTCCCTGTCGATTCTATGATATCAATTTCGTGATGAACTTCATTATTCCTTTGATGATTTATCACAAAAAGAGGTCCCAATATTTTGCCGGGAAAGTTTTCCTCGGCAAGGTTCCATTTTGGGTGGCAGGAATAAGCAGGATACTGTGGAAAGAGTATGCGTGACAGCACGCTGTGAGTTGGAAAGGCGGAAGGGGCAGGGGGAGAATCGTGAATAAGAAATATGAATATAAGCCATTCACGTTTTTTTTCATTGTGATCTTGCTTACCTGGATTATTGAATTGGGAATGGTTTGGCTGAGCTACAACAAAAATGCGTGGGCTGGGGAAGGGCTGTTCTCCCTGATGCTTGCTTTTGTACTGCTACTTCCTTGCACTGTTGCATTGCTGATGATATTTTTGTCCGGCAGCAGCGAGCTAAAGCAAGATTTCCTCAGCAGGACATTTGATTTGAGCCGGATAAAATTGAAATATCTTCCTCTGATTCTCTTTACGATGCCGGGGTTGGCATCTATTTCCATCGGTTTGTCGATATTTTTTGGGGGAAGCCTGGAACAGTTCAAGATTGACAGAGGAGTCATTTTTGCAACAGGCGCTGTTCCGGCTTCTTTTTTCTTGTTTGCAGCACCTCTGTTTGAAGAATTGGGGTGGAAAGGCTATGGGATCGACAGTTTGCGCAGTAAATACAATTTCTTTACCGCATCATTCCTGTTTGGGATTTTGTGGTGTCTGTGGCACGCTCCGTTGTTTTTTGTCAAAAACTATTACATGAACCTGTTGTGGCAAACCGGTTGGGTTTACGTGCTGAATTACTTCGCCAGCGTGATTGCCGGAGGGTTTCTGATCAATTGGCTGTGGTTCATAAATCGGGGATGTATTTTGACGGCGGTACTTGTTCATGCTTCAGCAAACCTGCAGGGAATCTTCCTCATGGGGAACACTGCCAAATGTATTGAGACACTGCTACTCATTGCAGTCATGTCTTTTGTTGTTCTGCGGAACAATGAATTGTTTTTCGGAAAGCCGTTGGGAAAAATTGGACAATATTAGGAACGGATTGGCAGGAAAAAAACCTTGAAGGTTGTTATAATAGTAGCAGCCATTCTTGTTTTTGAAGGGATTTATCAGTGAAAACAGTAATCATGGTCATGATGATGTTCTTAACAGGAATAATGTTTCCTGTAACAGGTTTTGCGGCGCCCGCCCCTCTTACTATTACTGCGAAATCTGCAATTGTAATAGAAGCTTCCACAGGGGAAATCCTGTATGAGAAAAGCGCCAAAGAAAGGCGCTATCCGGCCAGCACCACAAAAATGATGACGATAATCACGGCGCTGGAAGCAGGCAACATGAATGATGTTGTCACCGTCAGCCCAAACGCAGCAAATACCGAAGGGTCATCGATGGAATTGGTGGGCGCTGAAAAAATGAAAATGCAGGATATGCTGTACGGTGTGGCTTTGGTTTCAGGAAATGATGCTACGGTTGCCATTGCGGAACATATCGCCGGGTCAGTAAGCAATTTTGCCAAACTGATGACAAACAAGGCTCACGATATTGGTGCATTGAATACTAACTTTACCAATTCATCCGGATTGCCGGACCCGAATCATTATTCTACTGCGTATGACCTGGCCCGCATTGCGGCTTATGGATATAAAAACCCAAAGTTTGCTGAAATTGTGGGTACTAAGAGAAAATTCATCCCTCGCGCAAACAATCAAAACGAGATGTTTGACAACGAAAACAAGCTGTTGCGCATTTATACCGGTGCCAATGGTGTTAAAACAGGTTATACGGATGCCGCAGGCCGTTGTCTTGTTTCGGCTGCGAAGCGTGGGAGAGTCCAACTGATTGCGGTTGTTCTGGATGCCGATTTCATGTGGCAAGATTCTATGGCATTACTTGATTATGGGTTCAATCAGCTGCAAGAAAAGCCGATAGTACGTGCAGGAGATTTTGTGGACATGGTTCGGGTGGACTACGGAATTACTGAGGTAACGCGTGCTGTTATTAGCGACAATGTATTTGTTCCCGTTACACAGCGTAACCGTGATGCATTCCGGACAGTCTTTGAAATTTCTAAAACGGTCAGCGCACCTGTGACAGCTGGACAAAAAGTTGGCGTTGTAAAGATTGTGTACAATGACAGGGAAGTTGCTTCTTCGGAAGTAGTTTTGCTTGAATCGATAAACCGCAAATCATTTTTCATGAGAATCCGGGACTTTTTTGCCGGGATCTTCGGGAGTCTGACGAAGTTCGCGGTTTTTCCTCAGGAACAAGTTCCAGGGTAACAGAATACAATTACACTTTCCAGCTACTTAACACAAAGGCATCCGGCC
>CAZXCC010000166.1:0-1829 GCA_964638945.1 uncultured Veillonellaceae bacterium
TCAAAAATAGCATATACTTCCGGTTGCAGGCTTTCTACCGCTTCCAGCGAAAGTTCAATACCCAGTTCTTCTGCCAAAGTTGCAGCAGCTTTCTTGTCACCGAACCGTTCCAATATCCGCGGATGCATCTGAACTACGAGGGCGGCTCCGGGCTTTTTTACCGCCAGTCTGCGAAGCTGCCGGTGGATGGCGATGGATACCGTCTCCGGGGATTGAACAATGCCGCGTCCCCCGCAGCATGGGCAGCTCTCATACAAGGTTCCCTCATACGTCTGTCGCGCTTTCTTGCGCGTCATTTCGACCAAACCAAGCTCGGTCAGTCCGAGTACGTTCGTTTTGGTGTTGTCGGCCTTCAGGCGCGCCTCCAGTTCCGCAATTATGGCTTTTTTATGTCCTTCTTTCTGCATATCGATAAAGTCCGCCACGATTATGCCGCCAACATCACGCAGACGAAGCTGGCGTGCTATTTCCGCCGCCGCTTCCATATTCGCCCGAAATACAGTATCCGCCAGATTCGAATGACCGATGAAACGCCCGGTATTCACATCGATCACTGTCAATGCTTCCGTTTTGTCGATAATGAGATAGCCGCCGCATTTCAAATCAACGCGTCTGTCAGCCAAACGTCCCCATTCTTCTTCCAGGCCGTAATGGGTAAAAATATCCGTTTTTCCTTTATGCAGGTGAATTTTTTTTACGAGATCCGGCGAAGTGAATTTAGCCAGTTCCAGCATCCGTGCATGCGCTTCCGCGTTGTCAATGACGACTTCATCAATATCGTCCTTCACATGATCCCGGATAATCCGGACCACCAGGTCCGCATCACGATACAACAGAACCGGCGCTTTGGCTTTTTTCGCCTTTGCCGTCAACGCATTCCACAAATTGGACAGGTATTGAAAATCCCGGGCCAGTTCCTCTTCGTTGTGTCCTTCGGCTACGGTGCGTACAATGACACCCATGCCTTTGGGACGGATTTTTTCCGCCAGAGACCGCAGCCGCGCTCTTTCTTCTCCTGACTCGATACGGCGTGATACCCCCACATAATCCACACTGGGCATCACCACAACATATCGGCCGGGAATGGAGAAATGTGTTGTAGCACGCGGTCCTTTTGTTCCCATGGCATCCTTGACGATCTCGATCATGATTTCTGCGCCTACCGTAAGGTTATCTTCTTCTACCAGACGCTGAAATGATTTGTGGGGAAAGATATCACCCGCGTACAGAAAGGCATTTTTACCAATACCGATATTGATGAAAGCCGCCTGCATGCCTGGCAAAACGTTCTCCACACGCCCTTTGTAGATATTCCCTACCATATAGGAGCTATCCGTCCGTTCCACGGCCACTTCGAGCAGTGAAGCGTCTTCGGTCAGCGCCATACGGATTTCTTCGGGAATCACATTGACGACAATCCTTTTCGCCATGGAGTATCCCCTAACTTATTAAATATCAAAAGCGGTTTTCATTTCCGCCCCTGTATCGCACCACAATCCGGTTCTGATAAAACAGGACGCCCCGCTCGGAAAAGCATACTGTTCCGACAGTACAGCGAACACTTCCTGCGGTTTCACTGCTCCGGTCGATTTCATCCTGAGGCGGAAGCCGACCTTGAGTTTTGCTTCGTCACGCATCAAATTCGGCCCGTCAACCAAAAATTGCTTCAGTTCAATATTTTTCAGACCTTTCGGCGTGTGCCTGGTGAACAGTACCTGTTCTGCAGCCAGAAAAGAATCCAGTGCTTCCTGCGCCTTCGCAATCAGCTCCGGCGTTTCTTCCGCAACCAATTCCACCTGATAATCCGCTATGTTCAGAGCAGCTGCCAA
>CAZXCC010000166.1:1929-6688 GCA_964638945.1 uncultured Veillonellaceae bacterium
GCCCGGCCAAAATCCAGATGACCGACATATTGCGTAGCCGCCTTCTTTGCGATGGCAATGCGCATTTTTTCCATTTTCAGGCCCTCCAGTCGACGACGGATACGCCAAATTCCTGGCAAACGCCACATCCCGTGCAGTCACTATGCCGGCAATCCGCTGTCAGTTCTCCCGACAAGGCCTGTCGCCATTCTTTTTCCAGCCATTCGATCCGTACACCGGTGCTGATATGCTGCCACGGAAGCTTTTCTGCATGGTCGCGCTCCCGCACCGTATAAAAATCAGCGTCAATGCCTGTCGCTGCAAAAGCTGCATCCCAGACATCCTGACGGAAATGTTCGCTCCAGCCGTCAAATCTCGCACCATTACGCCATGCTTCAAGCAATGTTCTGCCCAGTCGCCGGTCTCCCCTGGCAAATACTCCTTCGAGCCGACTGGTCTGCGCATCATGCCAGTTCAAGTTAATTCCCCGCCCCTTTAATGCTGCGCGCAGCAAATTCTGCCGCCGCTGCATTTCATCCACAGACAGTTGGGCAAACCACTGAAACGGTGTATGCGGTTTGGGAACAAACGTGGAAACGCTTACCGTAACCTTGCGGTTGCGGGCATTGCGAGACAAAGACAGCACGCGGCGAGCCAAGTCAGCAATGGCAAGCACGTCTTCGTCTGTTTCCGTCGGCAGGCCGATCATGAAATACAGTTTGATCCCCGCCCACCCAGATCGGAAAGCCGCGCCGGCCGCCTCAAACAGATCCTCCTCCGTTACTCCCTTGTTGATGACGTCCCGCAGGCGCTGCGTTCCTGCTTCCGGTGCAAACGTGAGGCCGGAACGCCGAACTTTTTGAATTTCATTGGCCAGCTCGATCGAAAAACTGTCAACCCGCAAAGAGGGCAAGGACAGGCTGACACCCTGCGGTGCAAACTTTTTCATCAGGGAATCTGTCAGTTCCCGGAGGCAGGAATAATCTGCCGAACTAAGCGAAACAAGGGAAATCTCATCATAGCCGGTGTGATCCACCAATTCCTGCGCCAAACGCATCAAGGTCTCCGGTTTGCGTTCCCGTACCGGCCGGTACACAACTCCTGCCTGGCAAAATCGGCAGCCTCGCGTACAACCCCGGAACAATTCAAGCATAATCCGGTCATGGACAGTCTCCAGGTATGGCACAACCGGACTGGTTGGAAACGGCGCATTGTCCAGGTCGTTTTCAAGCCGTTTGCTCACGCTCGGCGGTATATCCTTTGCAATGGGAGTCAAGCCGCAAAAAATTCCGTTGTTTTCATACTCTGCTTTGTACAGAGAAGGAACGTAAACGCCGGACAGTTTAGCCAGAGCACGCAATACAGACTGTCTCCCGCCGGCACGTCCCGTCTTTTTCCATTCCGCCGTCACGGCTGCTATCTCACCAATTACCGTTTCGCCTTCCCCAACCACAAAGCAGTCGAAGAAATCGGCCAACGGTTCCGGATTGCAGGTACAGGGCCCCCCGCCGACGACCAGCGGATCGTTTTCTCCCCGTTTGCAGCTCTCCAGCGGTATCCCTGACAGGTCCAGCATCGTCAGGATATTGGAATAGGTCATCTCATACTGCAGGGAAAAGCCCACCACATCGAACTGGTTCAAGGGAGTATGGGTTTCCAGGCTGCACAAAGGCGAGTTTGCCATGCGCATGGCCGCCTCCATATCCGGCCAGGGGCAATAAGCCCTTTCCGCATAGGTATCTGTCCGTTCATTCAGGATACCATACAATATTTTCAGGCCCAGATTGGACATGCCCACTTCATAGACATCCGGCAATGCAAGCAGAAACCGTACTGCAACCGCAGCCGGGTCCTTCTGCACGCAATTCCACTCACCGCCTGTATAACGGGCCGGTTTTCCAACAGATCCAAGAATCTCTTCCCAAGAATGCAAACAAACAATCCTCCGCTTCAGAACATTAATTTTTGCTGCCGTGACTGGATATTCATCAAAATACCGATGCTGACAAGATTGGTCGTAAGAGAGCTTACCCCATAGCTCAGCAGCGGCAGTGGAATTCCTGTCACAGGCATAATACCGATGGTCATCCCTACGTTGACAAGTACATGAAACGCCAACATGGAAGTGATGCCCGCCGCCAGCAACATGCCAAAATTATCCCGGGCATTCTGGGCGGTTTTCACGCCTCGATACAACAAGAGAAAATAGAGCATCAAAATGATTACCGCGCCCACAAATCCAAGCTCTTCCCCAACAACGGCAAAAATAAAATCAGTATGGTTTTCCGGTAAAAAATTCAGTTGGCTCTGAGTCCCATTAAAAAGACCTTTGCCGAACAATTGCCCTGAACCAATGGCGATCTTCGACTGGATGATATGATAACCGGCCCCCAGCGGGTCTACATTGGGGTCCAGAAATACCGTCAGCCGCGCCTTCTGGTAATCTTTCAAAAACAGCCAGAAAACCGGCATGATTGCCAAAGCTGCACCGATAATTTTCAGAAGCAGTTTCCCGTCGATACCGGCAGCAAAGACCATTCCCAGCAATATGGCCAGAAAAACAAGCGAGGTTCCCAGGTCCGGCTGCTTCAAAACCAATAAAAAAGGTACGATCACAAAAGCAAATACGGGCAGCAGGTCCCAGACGCTTTTCAGCCTCTCCGTCTTTGCATCAAGCATATGAGCGAGTGAAATAATCATGATCAGTTTGGCAAACTCCGAAGGCTGCACATGAAACGGACCGAGCGCAATCCAGCGTTGTGCGCCAAGAGCAGACTGGCCGACAAACATGACTGCGATCAGCATCAGAAGGTTCACGGCATAAAGTGCATTTCCAAGCGACCCAAGCATCCGGTAGTCAAATTTCAGCATCACCAAAATCAGCACAATATTAATCAAGGCAAACAACCCTTGTCTTTGAACAAACCAGTAACGGTCGTCACTTGGCGAATTCACATGGGTTGCGCTGCCAATAATCAATATGCCGATTCCCAGCAGGGCCAACGTGGCAAAAATCATCAAAAAATCGATATTGCGAAACGATCTGCGATCGAACATTGGTTTCTCTTAATCCTTTCCAGGTATTCGTCTGGCTATGACAGTGTATGCACCGGCTGATGGAGAATCCGCTTTTCTGATACAAACTGGCTCGCCGCACATTGTGGCTGCAGAAGCGGCAACATCCTCCGGAATCGTCCCCAGCAGGGGCAATCCGATTGACTCTGCCATCTCCTGCGCCTTTGGCATAAGCTGTTGCTGCAAAAAATCAGCCCGAAAACGGTTGATGACGAGATAGATTCCCAGGGTTCCGTTTGCCGCCAATTCTGCCGCCACGCGATCAGCGTCGCGTAAAGATACAGGTTCCGGTGTCACAACGATGATTCCCTGCCCTGCGGCAAGAGCAGCTTGCGGCAAAACGGGTTCCAATCCCGGCGGACAGTCCAGTATGATCATGTCATAATCCGCCTCAAGGATGCAGCATAGCTCCCGTAAACGCTTGCCATCAAGCTCTTCAGCGTTGCGGTTCTGTGCTGCCGGCAGCAGCGAGAGCAAGGGTGTATCAGTGTGCTTTAATATTGCATCACAGGGGCGGCATGTCCCGTCCAGTACATCCATGACATCAAACAAAACCCTGTCTTCCAGTCCCAGAAAAAGATCAAGGCAGCGCAACCCGATCGACAAATCGACAAGCAACACTCTGCGGCCGGAGCTTGCCAGTGCAATCCCCAGATTGACCGCCAGAGAGCTCTTGCCGGTTCCGCCTTTTCCTGAAGCAATCAACCATACCTTGTCCATCTGTGCCCCCTACAATGCAGTTCCCGGTATGGGTACCCGGGCCGCTTCCACCAGCGCCGGTTTCAGATTGAATGCAGTTTCCAGTATCTTTCGGGCGATAGGACCGGCTGCAGTCGAACCATAGCCCCCCTGTTCAATGATAACCGCCACAGTAATCCGGGGATCATCGAAAGGACCATACGCCACAAACCAGCCATGGTCGTCTCCATGTGGGTTTTCAGCCGTGCCTGTTTTTCCTGCCACAGGGACTGGGAAGTTTGCAAAAACACCCGCTCCGGTGCCGCCTGCTTCGGAAACGCCCTTGAGACCATCCCTCACCAATTTCAGGGTTCCGGGGCTGATTTCAATGCGTCCCATTTCTTCCGGCGCAAACACTTTCAATATTTCCCCTTTGGGAGACATGATCTTGCCGACTACATGCGGACGATAGCGATACCCGCCATTGGCGATTTCACTCACCAGCACAGCCATCTGCAGAGGAGTCGCCAGCTGGAATCCCTGGCCGATTGCTGCGTCAAACGTTTCCGCAAGATACCATTCTTCATTGAAATTTTTCTCTTTATAACTCCGATTTGCCACAAGGCCGTCCGATTCCCCAGGCAGGTCAATACCGGTGTACGCACCCAACCCAAACATCCGGGCGTACTTTTCCAGTGCATCGATTCCCAGGCGGTTTCCCAATTCATAAAAATAAACATTGTCCGACATGGACAGGGCCTGATGAAAATTGATCCAGCCGAGCGCTTCACCGGCGGCATTCACTTTAGGCACGAGCCAGTGCTGGCCGGAGTCGAAAATCAGCTCGTTCGGAGTAACCTTTTTTAGTTCCAGCGCTGCGGTTCCCGTCACAATCTTAAATGTCGACCCTGGTGGATATTCTCCGGCGATTGCCCGGTTATCCATCGGATGGAACGGGTTCTCGTTGATCAATTTCCAATTTTTCGTTGAAATCCCGCCGATAAACTGGTTGGGATCAAAGGCCGGG
>CAZXCC010000167.1:0-6599 GCA_964638945.1 uncultured Veillonellaceae bacterium
TCACCCGGCATCTCAATTAATCACTCTCTGGTCCAGATGGCCCGGAGCCGAGGGATTGAAGTTTGGAGTGAAATTGAATTGGCTGGGCGTTTATGCAAAGCGCCGATCATTGCAGTGACAGGAACCAATGGAAAAACGACGACAACGTCACTGCTCGGGGAAATGATGAAGACCACTTATGCTGACGTTGTGGTCGGAGGCAATATCGGGACCGCGTTGTCGCAGGAAGTGGCAAAAGTGAGTGCGCAAAGCCGCGTTGTTGCCGAAATTTCGAGCTTTCAGCTGGAGGCGGTCCATACTTTCAAACCGCATATTGCAGTGATTTTGAACCTGACACCGGACCACATAGACAGGCATGGCTCCTTTTCCGGTTATGGCCTGACCAAGGAGAGAATTTTTGCCAACCAGTCGCCGGAAGATTTTCTTGTGCTGAATTATGATGATGCAGCAGTACGTGATATGGCAAATAAATCCCGTTCCCGGGTGTTTTTCTTCAGCCGCCTGGCCGAGCTGGAGCAAGGGGCCTTTGTCAAAAACGGCTCTATCCGTCTGCGATGGAACGGTAAGGATGAGCCGGTTTGCTCCATAGATGAAATGAAGCTATTTGGCGGACACAACGTGGAGAACTCCCTGGCTGCCTGCGGAGCGGCTCTTCTAGCAGGAGTGTCGCCGGAAAAAATGGCGGAAGTATTGCGTACATTTTCCGGTGTGGAACACCGTATCGAGCCTGTGGGCACTATTGACAACGTGCCCTATTACAACGATTCCAAGGCAACAAATCCTGAATCGTCGATCAAGGCGCTGGAGGCATTTCCCGGACACATCATCCTGATAGCGGGCGGCCGGGACAAAAATACGGACTTGGCAGAATTCATGCGTCTCGTCAAGGAAAAGGTCGATTTGCTGATTCTGATCGGAGAGGCAGCGGAACGATTTGCCGATGCTGCGCGGGCAGTCGGTTACAATAAAGTCATTAGGGCAGGAAATTTTGCCGATGCTGTAAAAGTTGCCCATACGACGGCAAGGCCTCCGCAGGTCGTTCTGCTTTCTCCTGCCTGTGCAAGCTACGATATGTTTGACAATTACGAGCAACGGGGACGCGCCTTCAAGGAAATAGTTCAGCGTGGCGCAGGCGAAGCATGAAGGTTCTGTTGGCGGGTGGAGGAACAGGGGGGCACATTTACCCTGCGCTTTCTATAGCTGAGGCGGTAAAACGCAGGGTCCCGACTGCGGAATTCAGTTTTGTCGGCACAGAACATGGACTGGAAGCAAGCTTGGTTCCCCGCTCCGGTTATAAACTGGAGACGATCAGCTTGTATGGATTTCAGCGCCGTTTTTCTTGGCGAAACTGCAAGAATCTGTTTTTACTGGCCGGGAGCATGTTCGCCGTAAAACGCATCTTGAAGAGTTTTCAACCGGATGTTGTGATCGGTACCGGCGGTTATGTCTGCGGACCGGTGCTTCTTATGGCGGCATGGGCAGGGATCCCGACACTGGTGCAGGAACAAAATGCCTTTCCTGGTGTGACCAACATGATTTTGAGCAGGTTTGTCGATGTGGTGGCCGTGGGTTATGCAGAAGCTGCAGCGAAATTCTCTGGACACAAAGCACGCGTTGTGGTGAGCGGCAATCCGGTACGACAGGACCTTCTGACCAGGGACCGTGCGTCAGCGTTACAGCATTTCGACTTTAAGCCGGAAATAGCGACAATATTGATTACAGGCGGCAGTCAGGGAGCCCGAAGCATTAATCAGGCAGCAATGACTTTGCACCGGCGTCTGGCGGGACGAACCGATGTCCAGCTACTGCATGTGACAGGGCCATCCGATTTTGATGTAGTAAAAAAGAGTTTGACAAGCGAAGGGCTGGCTGTCGATGATCCGGCGCAGGGGAGACTGGTACTGCCGTATCTGCATGAGATGCCTCTGGCTTTGGCCATGACGGATTTAGCCATATCACGGGCCGGAGCCATCGGGCTGGCAGAACTGACATTGCTTGGAATACCGTCCATCCTTGTTCCATATCCGTATGCGGCGGAAAATCATCAGGAAATTAATGCGCGGGCACTGGAAAGAAAAGGCGCGGCAATCGTGATCCGCGATGCGGAACTTACAGGGGAGCTGCTATTTGAAACAGCGGCCGCTCTGTTGGCAGATCAGGAGCGGTTGCAGAAAATGGCATCGGCAGCAGCTGAAATGGGACATCAGAACGCTGCGGACGAACTTGCGGGCCTGGCAGAGGAACTGGCCGAACGGCGATAATATGCAGAATTGTACGGTGAGGGGAGAGAAAGCGTTGTTGCTTGACGATAAGAAATCATTTTATTTCATAGGCGCCGGCGGAGCAGGGATGAGTGCGATCGCTTATGTCTTGCTGAAAAAGGGTCACAGCGTATCCGGTGCGGATTTGTCTGTTTCGGAAGTGACAAACAGGCTGGTGGAAAACGGCGCGAAAATTTTCAAGGAACATGCTGCGGAGAACTTGCGTGACGTTGACGCTGTGGTCGTATCCAGTGCAATAAGACAGGATAATCCGGAGCTTGTTGCTGCGCGCAGCAGGGGGATCCCTGTATTTCATAGGGCTGATGTTCTGGCTGAATTGCTGAACCGGCAGGATGGTATCGCTGTTGCCGGTTCGCACGGCAAGACGACGACAACATCCATGATTGCATTTTTGCTGGAACAGGCCGGTGTCGATCCCAATATTCTGATCGGCGGAGACCTGGACCTGATTGGCGGAAATGCAAAGGTTGGTTCAAGCAGTTGGATGGTTGCGGAAGCAGATGAAAGCGACGGGTCTTTCCTGAAATTTCATCCCCGTATTGCTGTTGTGACAAACATTGAGAACGACCATCTGGACCATTATGGCAACCAGGATGAAATACGGAAAGCTTTTGCGAAATTTCTCGGTCAGATCAAGCCTGAAGGCTTGGCCATTCTTGGCTTTGACAGTCCTGCAGTGCGCAGTGTGGCAGCCAATATACAACATCCATATATTTCTTATGCCGTCGATGCGGCAGCCGATTATATGGCACGAAACATAATGGCACAAGGCGTATCCACCACTTTTGAAGTCTGGCATAAAGGGGAAAAGCTGGGCCGGATGTCGATTGGCGTGCCAGGCCGGCATAACGTGATGAACGCTCTGGCTTGCGTTATTGTCGGAACTTATATCGGACTGGGTTTTGAACAGATAGCCGCCATAATGCCAGGGTTCAGCGGAGCCAAGCGTCGTTTTCAGACCAAGGGACGGGAGTATGGAATCTGGGTTGTGGATGATTATGGCCACCATCCGACGGAGATTCTTGCGACGCTGCAAGCTGCCAAAGCAGCCACTACGGGTCGGGTTATCTGCGTTTTCCAGCCGCACCGGTTTTCGCGGACGCATCTCCTGGCCGAAGAATTTGGCACAGCCTTCACTCCGGCGGACCTCGTAGTGCTGACAGATGTATATGCTGCAGGGGAACGGCCGATTGAAGGAGTTTCCGGGGAAACGATCCTGCGGGCGATACATCGGCAGACCGGACAACCTGTGCATTATTGTCCGGAATTCGCGAAACTGGAAGAGTGCATCCTGCCTTTCTTAAAGAATGGTGATTTATTGATTACGATGGGGGCAGGGAATATTTATCAGACTGGCGAACGATTAGTGCAGCGCCTTTCAAAATTATCGCAAGGGGTGATGAAGATGCAGGGCAGGAAAATCGGAGTCGTCCTGGGAGGGCCTTCCGCCGAACGGGAAGTATCGTTGAATACCGGAAGAGCCATCGTGGAAGCGTTGAAGGAAAAGAAATATGACGTTGTCGGCATTGATCTTGAACCGAAGCGGTTTGTCGAACAGTTGCGCGACAATAAGGTTGATGTGGTATTCAATGCGATCCACGGTCTTTATGGAGAAGATGGACGCCTGCAGGGAGCTCTTGAGCTGCTGGACATACCGTATACCGGTTCCGGAGTTCTGGCCAGCGCCATGGCTATGGACAAGGGGATTTCAAAGCGGCTTTTTGAGTCGGCCGGGATTCCCACGCCACGGTATCGCCTTTTGCACAAACAAAATGGTTTTGACGACACACTGATACAGGACATCATAGATGATTTTGAACTCCCATTTGTCGTTAAGCCTTCAACACAGGGATCCACTATCGGTCTGACTATTGTTCAGGAGCCGGAAGAGCTTGCTGATGCGCTTGAAAAGGCTTTTTCCTATGATAAGGAAGTGTTGGTGGAGGAATTTATTGATGGCAGTGAACTGACTGTTGCAATCCTTGGAGGCGAGCATCCACAGGCGTTGCCTGTCATTGAAATCGTTCCATATTCCGGCGTGTATGATTATCACTCGAAATATACAAAAGGGGCGACGGAATACTTCGTTCCTGCCCGCATAAGCGAATCTGTCAGTCGGGAAGTACAGGATATTTCCTTGGCAGCTTTTGCCATTTTGGGTTGTTCAGGCGTTGCCAGGGTGGATGTGCGGCTCGATCCTTCCGATCATCCTTATGTGCTGGAAGTCAACACGATTCCCGGCATGACTGCTACCAGCCTGGTTCCCAAAGCAGCTGCGGCGGCGGGAATTTCTTTCCCGGATTTGTGTGAACGGATTTTGCTGATGATAGCGGAGTCTTAATTTTATGGAGAGTTCCGGGCGTAAAAAGAAAAAGTCTCGTTGGCTTTTTGAACGGATATTGTTTTTTTTGATTCTGCTTAGCCTAATCGCCTGGCAGGCCTATGTGAGACCGGTTTATTTTTTTCTGCAGACCGTTACGGTGGAAGGAAATCAGAAAGTTGCCACGGACGAAATATTTCGTATGGCTGGGTTTTCTGCTGATTCAGGACCTCTCTGGCTGTGGGATGCCAAAGATTTTCTGGCAACTTTGCGGGATGATATGAGAGTGGCTGAAGTTTCGACTGAATATGATTTTCCGTCCACTTTGACGATTCATATGAAAGAGCGCCGTGCGATGGCCCACTTGGCAAGCAGGCACGGTTTTCTTGATCTCGACCAGAGTGGTTATGTACTGGCGGTTTCCCACAGTCTGAGCAAGATGGAGGCGCCGCTGATAACCGGATTCAAAGCAGGCAGGGTTTTTCCGGGAAACCGGGTCGATGATCAGGGCGTGCTGGCTGTTTTGGATTATCTTGCTGCACTCGACCGTTCAACACGGGACAAATTGTCCGAAGTGAATGTTTATGCCAAAAATGCCGTGGTTGCCGTGACTCTGAATAACATCAGAATCCAGTTGGGGCCGATGGAACGCATCCGAAGCAAAGCCAGGCTGACGCAGGATATTTTGCAGGAAGTCAATGCCAAAGCAATTGCCGTAGAGTCCATCGACCTGGTCTATGAAACGCCGGTTTTGCGGTTCAAGCGTCCAAAATAAAATATAAGGAGGCGTAATTGATTTGAGCGCCCTTAAACAGGGACAGGTGGCGATCGCTTTTGTTTGTGTCGTTCTTGGCGTCATGCTCGCTGTACAATTCAGGACGACAAGGGACATCAGGTCCTCCATACCTTATCAGCGTGCGGAAGATTTGTCGCAGCGACTGAACCAGGCTGAAAAGGAACGCGATGCCGCTTTGCGTCAACTCCAGGAAGTCCAGAATTCCACCATCAGTGAAGCGGTGACAAAAGAAGCGGAAATGTTCCGTATGGCTGCCGGTTATGTTCCGGTGCAGGGCCCTGGCCTCATTGTTACGATCGATGACAGCAAACGTCCCATGAAACCCGGTGAAAATCCGAACTTATATTTAATTCATGATGATGATATTTTAAAGGTGATCAACGAATTATGGGCGGCTGGCGCCGAAGCCATATCAATCAATGAGCAACGACTGGTCATCGGATCGGAAATACGCTGTGCCGGACCTACTTTATCCGTCAACAACGCCCGTTATTCACCTCCATATGAAATTCGGGCTATTGGCGATCCCAAGACTTTGGAAGCATCACTGAAAATGCGGGGTGGAGTGATCGAAACCCTGCAGTTCTGGGGAATCCAGGTGAGCGTTAAACTGCAGCAAAACGTAAAAGTCGCGGCATTCAAAGGTGCGCGCAAATTTGAATTTGCCAAGCCTTACAAAGAAGGTGCGACAAAATGATGCTACCGGTTTTGGGAGTCCTCGTGGGAATTCTGATCGGCCTGTTTTTTCCTATGAGCATGCCGGTGGAATATGGTAAATTTCTTTCCGTGGCGCTGCTGGCGTCCCTTGATTCGGTATTTGGCGGTCTGCGGTCTGCTTTGGAAGAAAAATTCGACAATGCAATATTCATCAGCGGTTTTTTTGTCAATGCGCTGTTGGCCGTAATCCTGGTGTTCGTTGGGGATCGCCTGGGCATTGATCTTTATTATGTTGCTTCTTTGGCTTTCGGGCTGAGAATTTTTCAAAACCTGGCAATTATCCGCAGATATTTTTTAAAGAAATAATCTGTGAACATGCAGGATTTTCAAGCGGGAAAACCGAAGAGTAAGTGCTATTGTATTATTGAATATGGGAGGGTCATGATGAGAAACTTCCGAATTACCCTGGTGGCCATGTTGCTTGTTGCAGCAATGGTGGCTGGCTGCGGCGGCAGTGAGCCGAAAGCGGCCGATGTGATCAAGA
>CAZXCC010000168.1:0-6428 GCA_964638945.1 uncultured Veillonellaceae bacterium
CCACGAATGGTGGAACGGCCAGGGGTATCCATTGCGCCTGCAGGGAACAGACATTCCCGTTGAAGACCGCATCCTGGCTATTGTCGATGCGTTCGATGCCATGACAAATGACCGGCCATATAGAAAAGGCATGGCCGCTTCGAAGGCCTGCGAAGAAATTGCTCGCTGCAAAGGCAGCCAGTTTGACCCAATGCTTGTGGATCAGTTTTTGGAATTGATTGAAGAAATGCCAGAGTACAAAAAGTCATTATCAACGCAGATGCCATGAACGGGAAGAGACCGGGAAAAGGAATAAGATGATTTGAATACGACACAATACCGAAAATTTGTTTTACTTATCGTATTTATCATGTATACTGCCGTCTTTGGAGTGCGAATCAGCATCGGGGTGACCCTGCCGGCCCTGATTAGTGAGTTTGGTATGACAAATACTGAAGCCGGTGCACTGTCTGGTTTTTTCTTTCTGGGATATGTTTTGACTCAGGTTCCAGCCGGTTTCTGGATAGCGCGCTTTGGTAGCCGCATCCTGGTTGGAATCGCATTGTTTCTGATGTCCGGATTTCTCTGGCTGTTTGGGACAATGTCGACTCTTGCCTGGGCCGGTTGGTACAGGTTTGGTCTGGGGATATCCCAGGGGCCGGTTTCAGTTGGAGGGAATGCGATCATTAGCCAATGGTTTCCACCTCGTGAACAGTCGCGTGCTGTTTCTGTCATGGTAGCGGCGACAATGCTGGCACCGGTGGTGTTTCCTCCGGTGGCGGCCTGGTTTATCGTCGAATGGGGTTGGCGTGCTCTGTTTCAGGCTTTTACTGTTATGAGCCTGCTCATTGCTATATTTTGGCATTGTTATATACGTTCTTATCCAGAGCAAAGCCTTCACTGTTCACCTGCAGAGCTGGCTGAAATCCGCAGTCCGGAAATTTTGCAACCAGTGCTTCAACGTTTCGAATTACCTCGACTTATTAAGAAGGCGTTGTTTCATAACGGCTCTGTGCCAGTGGCCCGCGAAAAGAAAATCTTATTGAAGCAACCGGATCTTTGGTGGACGACGATTTCCTACTTCTGTTTCGTTTCAGTTTTTTATGGGATTGTTACCTGGCTTCCTTCCTATTTTATGCAAGCTCGGGGAGTGAGCATGCTGGATATGGGCTGGATGTCGGCAGTGCCTTGGGCGGGTGCATTTTTTGGGTCACTTGTCGGAGGATGGATCGTGGATCACTGGCTGGGAGGGAATCCACTACCGGTCATGGTATGGGGTGGAGCCTTTACTGCGGCAAGCCTGGCTATATTCGTATGGATACCCGTACCTATGGGAGGAGCGTTGGCATTACTGCTGCTCATCGGTTTTTTTGTCGGATTTACTCCATTGGGTTTTATGACGTATCCGATTCGACTGGCAACTCGCGAGGTCTATCCCGTTGGGATGGCCGTCATGAATTCCGGAGGGAATATTGGTGGTTTTGTTTCACCTCTGCTTTCGGGGCTCTTGCTGGACGTATTTCAAAATTATACCGTGGTATTTATTTATTTCATCGTATCGGCTCTTTTGTCTTCCGGTTTGTCATTGCTTGTAAGGCAGCCTGTCGGCGAGACATGAAAACTGCAGGAATTTGTGAAAAAACCGTGGAATTAAAGAACTGGCGAAAACCGAAGCAATTGGAGTTTTGGAGGATGCGGTGAAAGATAGCCTAAAGTGGCTGCAACTCTTCATGATCGGTTGTGTATGTGTGGCTCTGCTGGGAATTGCACAGACACATTTTTTGCTGTTTCATACTTTTGTGGAATTGGTAGGCGTAACTGTGGCTGGTTGCGTCTTTTTGCTTGTATGGTCTGTCCGTCGTGTGGAGTTGCCTGTTTTTTTTCTTGTTGTTGGCATGGGGCAAGGCTTTGTCGCATTGTTCGGTTTGCTGCACCTTATGTCTTTCGAGGGTTTTCATATCGTCGGTGATGGGTCAAGCGATATAGCATATTTGCTAAAAAGCATGGCACGATTGATTGATGCATTTGCATTGGTGGCAGGTGCAGCAATTCACTCTGCCACCATCACCTTTATGCCGGTTTTTGCTGCTTTTTCTGCAGCAACGGTGCTGCTTCTGGGCTCGCTCTTCTTCTGTCCGTCATTGTCAGTGGCAGCGACAGGAGCCTCATCTGCCATTGATCTTGCGAATGGTGCAGCATTACTTGCGTATATCATTGGCACAGGGCTGCTTTATCGCCGAAGGGAATTATTTTCGCCTAGAGTTCTGAGATATTTGCTGATAGTCTATGGTATGAGTTTTGTTGCAACGCTTTTGATCAGCACCCGAACGGACATATATGACTTGAAGAACGGTATCGGGCATCTTGCAAGCCTTCTTGCCTATGCGTTACTTTCCCGGGCCATTATTTTGACTACGTTCCGTGAGCCTGCGGAAACCTTGTTGCGGCTCATCTATAAGCGGGAAAAAGAGCGGAATATACTGCTAAAGAGGCTGTCCATCGAAAAAGAAAGATATCATGCATTGATCGCCCAATCGCGTGAAGCGTTGGCTGTAGTGGACGGACGATCCGGCAAGGTATTGGAAATCAACCGTCCCATGACGGATCTTACCGGATATACTATGGATCTTATCCGAGGGAAACAGGCGTTTAGTATCGTAGAAATGCCTCAGGCTGAGATTGATTCGGCGTTGCAGGAATTGAAAGAAAAAGGAGTTTTATTGCCTGCCATCCGCAATATCCGACATGCAGATGGACATTTGCTCCGGTTGGAAAGAATGGTATCCTGCATCGAGGCAGGAGATGAATTTCTGTTTCTGTATTCGTTGCGTGCACTGAGCGATGAACGGCGCCGTCAGGAGCTTATCACGTCGGAGGTAGAGTACGCAGGTTTCCTGCAGCGGGCGATGCAGCCGGCAGGGTTGCAGAACGAATGGATTGAAGTCCGCACGTTGTGGGAACCGGTACACGGGGTTAGCGGTGATGCGATTTCCTATAAATGGTTGCCTGAGCAGGAACGGTTGATGGGTTATGTCATGGATATTACAGGGCATGGCATTGCCACGGCGCTTCAGACGGCGACATTGCGGGCACTCATTGACCGAGAACTGTCCAGGAACGAAATCAGGTCCCAGGCGGATATCCTGCGACGATTGAATACCGATGCGGCTGCTTATTTTCATGAGGGCAGCTTTGCTGCATTAATCCTGTTTGACCTCGATTTGCGACACGGGTTGCTGAAGTGCGCCGGTGCAGGAATATATGAGTTTATTGCTTTTTCCGGAGAATATCAGGGTGTTGTGCAGATTCCGGGATCATTTTTGGGGATCATGCGTGATGCGGAATTCGGTTTTATCGAGATGCCGATACAGGCTGGAGATAAATTTTATTTTTATACGGATGGGGTTGCTGATCAACTCGGTCTGGCCAAAATCCAGACGCAGCCGCAAAATTTTTCCGAAACCTGCGAACAGTTGAATAGACTGTCATCACAACAGCATCGGCGCGATGATGCAGCCGGACTATTTTTTGAAGTCCGGCTCAGCCGCGATACTTCTTTTGCCGATGTCGCCGTTGCGAAGGCCGAACAGCATGATTTGCCCCTGATGTTCCAGCAATTTCATGAACAGATTTTGCGCATTTCTTCCCAACAGGGCGTGGATGACACTCTTCAATGTGTCATCATGGCAGCATTGGCAATGACTGGTGCCAACATGGGACAAATCCAGATTTACAATGCTTCGTTGGATATCATGGAAACCAGGGTGGCAGTCGGTTCCATGCAGCGGGAACTGCTTTATAATTACCGTCGTGGAGAATATCTGGTTGGCCGTGTTTGGGAGACCGGCAGTACGATTTTGATCGAAGATTACAAAAGATGGGAACATCGCCGGCACTTACCCGCTCTAAATCAGATTTTTTCCATTGTCGGCCTGCCGTTGTATATTTCCGGCACGGTGCTTGGAGTTCTTTCCATTGGGTTCACATATCCGGGCCGCGGGTTTGACCCGGAGCAAATCAGGTATTTGGAATTGTTTTGCCAGGAAGCGGTACAAATCGTGGAACTAAAACTGCTTTTGGATGCCCAGGAGAGAGAGCTGAGCCTTTTCAGGCGCAGTGTCTATACACGTTTTGTCGCTCCTTGCAATGACCAGGTAGATCCGGGGGAATGCAATGTTTCGTCCCAATACAAGACTACGGTGGAAAAGCCGAATTGGTTGAATGTAAAAGCCCGGCAGATCTTTCGGATGTGTTCGGGCGACCAGCAGGGTTATACAAGGGTGTTTATGGAGCCGGACCAGCGGTTTATCAAAGGGCTGGTGCTCGGAACGGCATCGGCGATGACCCATGCAGTGGATACTATGCCGGAATGCCCTATGAATATCGCAAAACAGGCTATCGACGTTTGGGAAGAATCTTGCGACTCAATGTCCCTGCGCGATCAGGCTTACGCTATCCATCGCGGCCTGCGGCAGCAAACGGAAGGCCCTTCGGCAATCACAATATTCCTGTTTTGTATTGACCGGCAAGATCGGGTCATGCAATTTGCAGCCGGAGGGATAAAAACCATGCTTGCTGTTTCCCGAACGTTGCAAGGAGTAGTGCCGTTGCAGGGAAATTCGCCGGGAAGCTGCGAATTGCCGATGATTTACGAACAAAGAATTTCGATTCAGTGTGGCGATACATTCTCTTTTCAGCCCGGTATTGCGCTTCGTATGGCCATGGAAGGAAAAGAATTCAACGTAGTTGATTTCATTGATGTGCGAAATCGGTTGATACGGGCATTTTCAAAGATGCCACATGGGGTTGGTGCGATTCTGGTTGAAGTAGGCGATGAGGGGGCGACTCCAATCGAATTTGAATTCAGACGGATCGACCAATGGAACGTCATACGCAAAAGATTGAGACATCATCTCGTTTTTCATATCGGTCAGGCAGCGACAAGGATGGAAATTGCATTGGGTGAAGCAGTAAGCAACGCCCTTCGTTTTGGACCGGAGGCGGGAATTCCCTTGGTGAATATTCGCATGAAGCGGCGGATCACGAGCCATGGCAGCCATTATGTGGTAATCCGGGTTCGCCACAGCGGCAGGCCTTTTGATGGGAATGCGTTGCTGAAGAAAATTGCCATGTATGGGGAAGACTATTTCCGTGACATCCTGGAACAGGATTCTGGCCGAGGTCTGGCCTTGATGAAAGCATCGGTCGAAAGGGTAGTGTATAATGCTGCAGGAAATGAAGTGTTACTGTTTAAACGCGCTCATCCCTAAGGAATGAAGAGAACAGGCGATACGCTGACAGCTGACTGCGGAAGACTTTTCTCCAAATGTATGCAGGAAAGGTGATTGATGATGGAGAGAAATACTATTGCGCAACTGCAGAAATTGTTGCGTGCCAAAGAAATAACAGCGAAAGAACTGGTGCAGGATTGTCTGAAAAACATTGCCGTCTATGACCATCACGGACCTTGTCTGAATGCTGTAATCCGAATCAATGAAAAAGCTATCGTGCAGGCCGATATGCTGGACAAGGCAATGGCTGACGGCAAAGCTGCCGGAGGGTTGCATGGCATACCTATCCTTTTGAAGGATAATATTGACGAGGCCGGATTGCCAAATACTGCGGGTTCGGTCTGCCTGACAGAAAACATTCCTTTGGAGGATTCTTTTCTTGTAGCCAAATTGCGCAAGGCTGGCGCGATTCTTATCGGACGGGCCAATCTTCACGAATTTGCGATATGGGGAGAAACAATCAGTTCATTGCAAGGTCAGACTCTGAATCCATACGATTTGACACGGACGCCTGGCGGTTCCAGCGGCGGATGCGGCGCCGGAGTGGCAGCAGGCTATGCTGTGGCAGGGATCGGGACAGATACGGTGAACTCGGTGCGTTCCCCTGCTTCAGCAAACTCCCTGGTGGGTTTGCGTCCGACTATGGGATTGATAAGCAGAAGCGGAATCATACCATATTCTTTGACACAGGATACTGCCGGACCGATAACAAAATCAGTTGCTGACGCGGCAATATTACTTGATATCCTTGCCGGTGCAGATCCCGTTGATCCGGTTACGCGACAAAGCACAGGCAAGGTTCCGCGGACTTATACGACGTCATTGCGGAAGGATGGGCTGCAAGGAAAGCGGATAGGAGTTTTGCGAAGCTTTTTTGGTACGGATGTTGTTCATACTACCGTAAATGCAGTAGTCGAAAATGCACTTTCGGCGATGCGACAGTCGGGTGCTGAAATTTGCGAAGTGAATGATGTATTTGATGCTGACAGTATCACCTCGCAGGTTAGTGTGCATTTGTATGATCTGGAACCTGACCTGGACAGCTATCTGCATAAAATGGCACCGGAAATACCGGTGCATTCGTTGCGTGAAATTCTCGCTTCCGGACGGTTTCACCCCGGAGTCGGAGACAATATCAGACAGGCAGTTTCGCTGAAT
>CAZXCC010000169.1:0-6406 GCA_964638945.1 uncultured Veillonellaceae bacterium
GTTCCTGCAAGTTTTCCACACGGCTCTGGGCTTCCGGCGTTCCTTCCTGCTCCAGTTCTGCCAGATATCCCGAATCTTTCATCACTTTGGTGATCAGGTCGGACACCGTCACTTTGGCTGCAGCCTCGCGAAGCGCATCCAGCAGGCGAACCAGTTCGGCAAGTGCATTTTTTGCTTTTGCACCTAACGTCGCAACAGTGTCGATTCGTTTTGTCAGTGCATAAAAAGACAATCCCGCCTGATCCGCCGCCACTTGCAGATGCCCCATCGAAGTGTCGCCGATGCCGCGCCTGGGCACGTTGACGATCCGGCGGAAGCTGACCGAATCAGACGGGTTTTGAATCACCCGCAAATACGCCAGCATGTCTTTTATTTCCTTGCGGTCATAAAACTTGACCCCGCCGACCATTGTATACGGCAGACCCTGCTTGAGAAACTCTTCTTCAATCGCCCTGGACTGTGCATTGGTTCGGTATAATACGGCCATTCCTCCGTAAGGTTGCCGCTGCACCGAATGCAGCCGTACGATTTGCTCGGCCACATACCGCGCTTCCCCTTTTTGATCCTCCGTGACCTGCAGCACCAAGGACTCGCCGGCCGGATTTTCCGTCCACATCGTTTTCGGCTTGCGACCGGTATTATTGTCTATGAGTGCATTGGCCGCGTCAAGAATCACCTGGGTCGAACGGTAATTTTGCTCCAGCTTGATCACTGCCGCTTCCGGATAATCTTTTTCAAAATCGAGGATATTGCTGATATCGGCTCCACGCCATCCGTAAATGCTCTGGTCCGCGTCGCCCACCACGCACAGGTTGCGATGCCTGGCTGCCAGCATTCGTGTCAGAGTGTATTGGGTATGATTGGTGTCCTGGTACTCATCCACCAGGATATAACGAAACCGTTGCTGATATTTCTCCAGCACTTCCGGGCGCTCTTGCAGCAATCTGACGGCTACAGTCATCAGATCGTCGAAGTCCATCGCATTATTCGCCAGCAGTTTCTTTTGATACAACGCATAAATGGATGCCACCCGCTGCGAATAGTAATTGTCGGCCTGCGCGGCAAATGTCTCCGGGCTGATCAGTTGATTTTTGGCATTGGATATGGTCCCAATGACGCTGCCGACCGAAAACTGCCTTTCAGCCAAATCCAGTTCCTTCAGGCATTCCCTGACTAAAAGCTTGATGTCCCCTTCATCATAAATCGTAAAATGCCGGGTGTACCAGCCTGTTGCATCGATTTCCATCCGTAAAAAGCGGGCACAGAATGCATGAAAAGTGCTGAGCCAGATCTGCGTCGCCAAAGGCCCGACGATCTTTGCCACTCTCTGTTTCATTTCGGATGCAGCCTTGTTGGTAAACGTGATCGCTAAAATTTCCCATGGTTTCACACCCTGTTCCAGCAGATACGCGATGCGGCTCGTCAGAACACTGGTCTTTCCCGATCCTGCACCGGCAACAACCAGCAAAGGACCGTTGATGTGAGTCACTGCTTCCAGCTGACAGGGATTCAATCTCTTTGTATAGTCTTTATGCACTTTGTTCCTCCCGATTTTCCTCGATCATTTATATTCTAATTCTTTATTATTGCATGATTTTCCTTTGTAAAATACAGAACATATGTTTGATATTTATTACCCATTTTTATATAATATAGCTGGAATTCATATTCCCTACAGGAGGCGACTGCTTTGGACAAACTTGAAAAACTTGCATTGCTTGGGGAAAGCGCAAAATATGATGTCTGTGCATCCTCCTCCGCCACACCGAAGAAATTCAAAAATGCTGCCATCGGACGCACCGTACCCAGCGGGATTTGTCACTCTTTTACTCCGGACGGACGCTGTGTTTCCTTGTTCAAAGTGTTGATGAGCAACCAGTGCGAAAAAGACTGCTTTTATTGTCCCAACAGGGCCGCCCGCGACGTTCCCCGCAGCCGCTTTGCTCCCGAGGAGCTGGCTTCGCTTTTCATGGAGTTCTATCGACGCAATTTTGTGGAAGGGTTGTTTTTGAGTTCCGGCGTTCATCATTCCACGGACAGGACGATGCAGGAACTGCTGGATACCCTGGAAATTCTCCGAACCCGCTATCGTTTCGGCGGTTACATCCATCTGAAAATCCTGCCTGGCGCCAGTGATGCAGAAACCGAAAAAGCTGTCGCGCTTGCCAACCGGGTTTCCTTGAATATGGAAGCTCCTTCCGCTCTCCATCTCGCGCGTCTGAGCAAGACAAAAAACTATGCGACGGAAATCATGGGCGGCATCAGCCGCATCCACCGCCATGTGATGCACAAAACGGGAGTGAGCCATTCCACCCAGTTTATTGTGGGTGCTGCACAAGAGTCCGACCAGGATATATTAAACTCTGCGGAACGCCTCTATAGCTCCTATGGTTTGAAGAGGGCGTACTTCAGTTCTTTTCAGCCGGTTCCCGGCACTCCGCTTGACGGTATCACCGGCGCCCCGCTCATCCGTGAACACCGCCTGTATCAGGCAGACTTCCTTTTCCGATACTACGGATATCACATGGAAGACCTGGCTTTTGATCAGGGCGGAAACCTCGATTTGCTGATAGACCCGAAACATGCCTACGCCTTGCATCACCCGGAACTGTTCCCGCTTGAAATCAATCGCGCGTCCCTGGCGGAGTTGCTGCGCATCCCGGGAATCGGCCCTCGTTCCGCACGAAAAATCATCCTGTTGCGCAAAGAAGCCAATTTTCGTTCGGTGGAAGAACTAAAGCGTATCGGTGTGGTTACCAGACGGGCGCTGCCGTTTATGCTGCTGCAGGGCAAACGCTTTTCAAGCTATTCTGTTCTGCCCTCGTCCCGTTCCCGGGAAAAATCCTCCCAGCTGTCCCTTTGGGGTACAGAAGCATGATACGCTGCTCGGCCAACCCTTCCAGCATGATGAAAGCCGCCCTTCTCAGCGAACTTACCGGACAAACGCCGGCGTTTCGAAATGCCTGCGAACAGCCGGACCTTTTCTCTCTGTCCGAAGAACTGGATGCCGACAGCTATGATTTTCCCGCTTTAATCGACGAACTGACGTTTCGTACCGGAAATGATTATGCCTGGCTTGGACATCATCAGGGGCGCCGCCTGGCACTGATGATCCTATTCAATCTTCGTAACCGGGCCCACAAGTGCGGCGACCTTATTTTTGCAGCGCTTTCGGAAGCGCTGCGTTACGGCCCCGGATACTGCATCTGCGGCCGGGGCGATGCCAGTCACACCTTTCGGCATCGCAGCCGCGAAGTGGGTACCGAAATTCACCGCATGATGGGTTTGATTCGGTTTCACACGACAAGCGAAGGGGATTTGGTCGCCCACCCTCTTTTGTTTCACAACACCGCGGATATTCTTCTCAGAAAATTTCAGCAGCGCTATCCGGCCCAGCGCCTGATATTTGTTTTGCCGGAAGGTGCATTGTGTTGCGAACAGGGCCGGCTGAGCGAAATTTCCGTGCAGGATTTTCCTGCATCGTTATTGAATCAATCAGATGATTTCGCTGCGTTGTGGGAAACCTATTACCGTTCCCAGTATATTCCGGCGAGAAAAAACATCCGGCTTGCCTCCCATTTCATCCCGAAAAAATATTGGGACTGGCTGCCGGAAGGAAAAATTCTGAAGCAGGAAGCAAAAAAATGAAAGCATTGATGAGCCGTGTCTGGCGCGCCATAATCGAATTTGACATGATTGAGGCCAACGACCGAATTCTGATCGGGCTGTCCGGAGGAAAGGACAGCCTGTTGCTCACTTATGTCCTTGCCCACATGCGCGAGCATTCCGCCCGGCCCTTTACACTCGGCGCATTCACCATCGACACCCGCTTTGACAACCTGTTTCCCCAGCAGGAGCTGGCTGATTTCTGCGAAAAACTGAACATCCCTTTTGATTCCATGCAAGTAGATGTCCCGAACGCCATTTCCGCTGCAAAATCGCCTGATGCTTGCGCCATCTGCGCTTTTTTCCGTCGGGGAGCCCTCAATCGCATAGCCCGTGAGCGGGGATACCACAAAGTTGCTTTGGCTCACCATCATGATGACGCCGTGGAGACTTTCATGATGAGCTTGTTTTATTCCGGCCGGCTCAAAACGTTTTTGCCGAAGACACCGCAGGAGCGCAGCGGGTTGACAATCATCCGTCCGCTCGTCTATTTCCGGGAGGCAGAAATCATGGAAGCGGTTGACCGAATCGGCTTGCAGCCGTTGAAAAACCCCTGTCCGTACAATGGCCATTCCAAGCGCCAGGAGATTAAGGAAATGCTGCGCGAGTATGAAATGAAAGATCCCGAATACTACCGCCGCTTCTCCTCCGCTATGCGAGGGCGGGATAACGCCGAACTGTGGCCGCCGGAGCCGGGTCGTTATGCGTTGAAGGGTAAATATCTGGAGTTTGTCGGACGTTCCCCTGCTTCAAAAAAATAAGTTCGCGGGAGGTTCTCCATGACCCTGCGGCAAAAGACGTTGCTAATTGTCGGCTGCGCTATCAGCGTATTCAGCTTGATATTGGTTTTTTCCGCCAATCTTATCCTGGTTGGCGGTTTTTCCCAACTCGAACAGCAGGAAGCGGAATCAAGCATAAATCGCGCTTCCCGTGCTGTCATGGCTGAAACAGAATCTCTGAATTCTTTTCTCGCGGATTGGTCTGCCTGGGATGACACATATCAGTTTATTGCCGCACCCGACCCGGATTTTGTCAAAAAAAACATCAATGCCGCCACGTTCACATCCCAGCAGCTGGACGTCATGATTTTTCTGGATTCGGCCCAAAACATCGTATACAGTACGGCTTATGATACTCTCTCAAAATCATTCCGGCCTGTTCCCGAAAGTCTGTTGTCCCATTTGCAGCCCGGTGCCTTTGCCCTGAAACATGCCACCCCTGACAGCGTGGTTCGCGGTTTGATCGTTCTGCCCGAATCGTCGGTTTTTATCGCTTCCCGTCCTGTATTGGACAGTGAAAAGCAGCATCCGCCTCGCGGCGTCATGGTCGTCGGACGGTTTCTGAGTCCTTCCGTGTTAAAAAACATCAGCGACACAACAGGTTTGTCCCTTCAGTTCAGGCAAATCGGCGACCCAGCTCTTCCTGCCGATTTTGCGACAGTCGCCCGAACTGTTTCTCCAACCGCTCCAATCCTGATTCGTGCTTCGGATGAGAATACCGTTTCAGGATTCGTTTTGCTGGAAGACATTTATCATAAACCCGCTCTTCTTCTGAAGATCGACATGAATCGAACAATCTATGCGCAGGGTAAAAAAACCGTACGGTATTTCCTTCTTCTTCTTTTCGCCTTCGGCATCCTGTTTGGCGCTGCAAACCTTTTGCTACTGGAAAAGACAATCCTCGCCCGTTTGGCCGACCTGAGCCGTCAGGTTCTCAATGTTGGCAAAAACAATTCTCCTGAATTGCGGGTGCGGATTACAGGAAGGGACGAACTATCGAAACTGGCAAATTCCATCAATAATATGCTGGTTTCCTTGGAATCCACACAAAACGAGCTTAAGGAGAGCGAAGCGGCAACACGCGCCCTGCTCGAGGGTTTGCCGGACACTTTGCTGCGCGTTGACCGAAAAGGAGTCATACTCGACTTTAAGACCGCCCGTGACAGAAGTGCAGCGACTCCGTCCCGACTCCTTGTGGGGAATGTTCTCGCCGATGCCTATCCTGATACATGGGAACCCAAGCTTTTCAATGCCCTGGAGCAGGCGTTTGCCACTGATTCTCCGCAGGTTTTCGACCATGAACTGTCCATTCACCAAAAGAGCTTTCATCAAGAAATTCGGGTTACCCGTATCAGTACAAACGAAGCCATTGTCATCATCCGTGACTCGACCGAACGAAGGCATCTGGAAAAAACCCTGCAATTGTACAATCTTCGGGATACATTAACCGGCTTGTTCAACCGCACCTACTGGGACGAAAAATTGGCTGCCGCAAACCACATGGAGGAATCGGTCGGCATCATTCTTTGCGATATTGACGATATGGCTCTGATCAACGAGAGTCTCGGACGCGATCGCGGCAATAAACTTCTTGTCTTTATGGCGACTGCTTTTCGTGTAAGCCTGCCATTGGAGGCAACCATCGCCCGCGTCGGCGATGACGAGTTTGCCGCCTTGTTGACCGGTGTGACTCTGGCCGATCTGGAGGAGTTCGGCCGCAAGATACTGCAGGAAGTGGAGCAAAGCAGGCAGGATGATGTGCATTTGCGTTTTGGCCTTTCCTTTGGCTACGCGGCAGGAGCGCCTGCACAACTGGGAATGCAGACACTTTACCATACTGCAGAAAGAAATTTGCATCGCAACAAGCTGGCTCATAGCCAGTCTGCCCGTGACGAAATTTTCAAAACATTGCAGGCAGCCTTGTCAACCCGTGATTTTGTGAGCCATCAGCATGCCACACG
>CAZXCC010000170.1:0-6376 GCA_964638945.1 uncultured Veillonellaceae bacterium
AACTTTCGCTGGAAGCGGTAGAAAGCCTGCAACCGGAAGTATATGCTATTTTTGAAGGCGGGAAAGCACTGGTTCGATCCGAAGAATTGAAAAAAGTACGCAAACCGTCGCCGCGGCGCAGTCATGAAGATGAAATTTATGACGGTCAGGCATTGGCAGAGCCTTTGTCAGCAGAAGAAATGGTGCCGTTGCTTGCGGAAAAATTTGCCCTGGAGGCTGTACCGGATGCGAAACCTACATTGGAAATGCGTTTGGCAGCCATGACGGATTCCCTTTGGGAGCCGCTGCTTGAACCGGATGACACAGAAGAAACGATTGAGAAACATTCTGTAGAAGAGGCGCAGGAAAAAGAGGCGGAGGACGCCGGAAGTAAAAAGCCTCGTCGTCGGCGTCGCAGCAAGAAGACGGCCAAGTCAACAGAAGTGGAAAGCGCAGAAGGACAGGATGAATACCCGGAGGCATCACCGGAAGAAGTTTTCGAAACAGAATTGTATCCTGTGATGGAAGATCCGAAAAAGAAAAAAACTCGTCGTCGCCGCAAGAAGAAAAAAGCTGCTGAGGAAATCACGGAAAACGAGGCTGTTCCTTTCCATGAAGCATTCCCTGAAAAGAATAATGAACCGGAAGAGCTCGAAGATACCGGTTTGGATGCGGATGAACCGGATGAAGGGAATGCGGTTCTTTCCGAAACGAAGAAGAAGCGTCGTCGGCGTCGGAAGAAAAAAACTGTTGCAGCTGAAGCGCCTTCTGAAGACGAAAGTGCAGAACCGGAGCCGATGCATCAGGAAGTGACCGGGGATGAGGAACCTGTTGTGGTGGCTGCGAAACCCAAACGCCGGCGGAAAAAGAAAAAACCGGCTGTGGACGCAGAGGCGGAGGCGGAGCTGCTGCCGGTTGTTGCAACAGAAAACGTTGAACAGGAAGAGGCGGCTCCTGTAAAGAAAAAACGCCGTCGTCGCAAGAAAAAAACTGCTTCTCCAGATCCTGCAGATGCTCCTGAGGTTGTGGAAACAGAAGAAGACGGCACCGCGGAAGAGAGTTTGGCAGAGACAGTCGGTGAGACGCCGCCTGCAAAGAAAAAACGCCGTCGCCGGCGCAGCCCGGCAAAGAAGCAAAAGGCCGATGCTTCGGCAGAAGATGCAGCATCTACCGGAGAGTCTGATTGACATTGGTGCAGGCCTATGCTAAAATTCTTATGCGGCTTTGTCCGCAGCGGTTTCCGAACCGCACGGAGAGGTTTTAAATCTGCCGTCAGGCAGTACCGTATCCGGCGAGTCCGATGAATAAGGAGGTGCAAAATGTACGCAGTAATTGCAACAGGTGGCAAACAGTATCGTGTATCTGAGGGCGACGTGATTTTTGTCGAGAAACTTGCAGGTGAAGTTGACGAATCATTGGTTTTCAATGATGTGCTGACCATAGTGAAGGACGGCGATGTAAAAGTCGGCGCTCCTTACCTGGACGGAGCAAAAGTTACGGCTAAAGTGCTGAAACAGGGCAAAGAAAAGAAAATCCTTGTTTACAAGTACAAATCCAAAGCAAACTATCGTCGTCGCGCAGGTCATCGCCAACCGTATACGAAAGTTTCGATCGAAAAAATCGAAGCGTAACGATGATCCGCATCAAAATTGAACGGGATTCCATGGGGAAAATCCAGGGTTTTGAGGCGAAAGGACATGCAGCGTCAGGTCCTAAAGGCGGAGATATAGTTTGCGCAGCAGTTTCGGTTTTGACTGATTCGGTTTTTTTGGGACTGGACAGACATCTGCAACGTGCGATGGACTGGCGTGCCGATAGCGGCAATATTTTCGTCCGTCTGAAGCAACCCCCGGATGAATTGACAGAAGCGATCCTGTCAACTATGGTGCTCGGTTTATCTGAAATCCAAAAATCATACCCGGATAAAATCCGGATTCTGTAGTGTAGGAGGTGACACCGATGTTTTTGTTTGATCTGCAACGGTTTGCACATAAAAAAGGGGTCGGCAGTTCCCGTAATGGTCGGGACAGCCACTCGCAACGTCTTGGCACCAAAGAGCCGGATGGCAAACTTGTGCCAGCAGGAAGCATTTTGGTTCGCCAGCGCGGCACCCGTTTTCATCCGGGACGCAATGTTGGCATCGGTAGCGATCACACCCTGTTTGCAAAAGTGACCGGCAAGGTGGCTTTTGAGCGAAAAGGTCGTGACCAGCGCCAAATCAGCATTTACCCTGTTGAACAGGCACAGTAAATAAATCACAGCTGGAATTACAGTATGACTATATAACTTGTTATATATCCAACAAATCCCACGGTGATCTGCCGTGGGATTTGTGTTAATTTGTGTATTGTTGATTTCTTCGGGCTGCTGATAGGGCTTAACAGCATGGTTTTTGTCGTGCCGGCCACCGACTGATACAGGAAATTTTGGATTGGGCACGAATAATATATTAGATAAACGCAGAATAAATGGAGACTCGATTCGGTTGGCTTTATTAAGCTACCCGAATCCGAAGTCGAATTTACTTCGAGCTACAGCCTGCTTAACCGAGGGCCTAAGAGAGCGGGGATTTGCAGGCTGTGCGAAGAATAAAAGGAGCAGTTTATGTTTATTGACAGGGCAAAAATCAGCATCAAGGCAGGCGATGGCGGAGACGGCATGTCGAGCTTCCGCCGGGAAAAGTTTGTCGCCAAAGGCGGCCCTGACGGGGGAGATGGCGGACGCGGCGGAGACATAGTGCTTGTTGCGGACCGAAACATGAATACACTGCTCGATTTTCGCTATAAAAAGAAATTCAAGGCGGAAAAGGGCGTTGCCGGACAGGGTGGAAATAAATATGGCCGCAACGCAGAAGAAGTATTTGTCAAAGTGCCGGTAGGCACGTTGGTATTTGACGATGACAGCGGTGAAATGATTGCAGATCTCGTGGAAGACGGACAAATGGTGGTGGCGGCGAAAGGTGGACGAGGCGGACGGGGAAACGCGCGTTTTCCCAATAGCGTCAATCGTGCTCCCACATTTGCCGAGCATGGTGAACCGGGTGAAGAGAAAAATCTGCGCTTGGAACTGAAACTGCTTGCGGATGTCGGGCTGGTCGGCTATCCGAGTGTGGGAAAATCAAGCATTATCGCGACAGTATCGGCGGCCAGACCGGAAATTGCCGCGTATCACTTTACCACGCTGATTCCGGTACTGGGAATAGTGAAAATTGATGAAAAGACTGATTTTGTGCTTGCGGATATACCGGGGCTCATCGAGGGGGCACATGAAGGCAAGGGGCTTGGTTATGAATTCCTGCGCCATATCGAACGGACCCGCTTGATTATTCATGTATTGGATGTATCGGGGCTGGAGGGCCGCGATCCGCTGGAGGATTATCGCAAGATCAACGCCGAGCTGGCTGCCTATAGCGAGCGTCTGGCAAGCCGTCCGCAGATTGTTGCCGCGAATAAAATGGATTTGCCGGAAGCGCGGGAAAAGTTTCCGTCAGTGCAGGCTGCTCTGCTTGCGGAAGGGCGGGAAGTGTTTCCCATTTCGGCTGCGACCGGCGAAGGGTTGAAGGCATTGATTCAGCGTGCGGCCCAATTGCTTGCCACCCTGCCGAAAGAGGAACCGCAGGCGGAATGGAAAGCGAACGTAACAGGCGACTCCCAGAATGAAGAATTCACAATCAGCCGGGATGATAGCGGTGCCTTTATTGTAGAAGGGAAAAACATTGAGCGATTGGTTGCCATGACACGGTTCAACGATGAGGAAGGCCTGCGCCGTTTTCATAATATCTTGCGGCGCAACGGCGTGGATGACGCACTCAGGGCCCGTGGCGTCAAAGAAGGCGACACGGTGCGTATTCGTGATATGGAATTTGAGTTCAGCGAGTAACAGGGGGCCGTTTTCATGTATGACAGGCAACAGCTGCGTGATGCCCGCAGAATCGTAGTAAAGGTCGGGACAAGCACCCTGACGCATCCCAATGGGAAATTGAATTATTCACGCATCGAATGGTTGGTGCGTGAACTGGCGGATGCTGTAAATTCAGGGCGACAGATCCTGCTCGTCAGCTCGGGAGCTGTCGGGGCGGGAATGGATCGTCTTGGCTGGAAAGAAAAGCCGAAAACCATTCCGGAAAAACAGGCGGCTGCTGCAGTGGGGCAGGGGATTCTCATGCACACCTACGAAAAAATGTTCGGCGAATACGGACAGATCGTGGCGCAAGTCCTGCTGACAAGGGAAGATTCGGTGAATCGCCGGCGTTATGCCAATTCTCGCAACACTTTGCTGACATTGCTGGGAATCGGTGTGATTCCGATTATTAACGAGAACGACGCGGTGGCAATCGACGAATTGAAAATTGGCGACAATGACACCCTATCTGCAAACGTAGCAGCGATTGTCGATGCAGACCTGCTGATTATCTTATCGGATGTAGACGGGGTATTTTCGGCGAATCCGCAGAAAGACCCAACCGCCAGCCTGATTTCCGAGATTTCGGAAGTGACTCCGGAGGTAGAGGCGATTTGCGGCGGGGCAGGCAGTATGCGGGGAACCGGCGGAATGCTGACAAAAATGCAGGCAGCCAGAACAGCCATGCACTCCGGCCTTGTCATGGTGATTGCATCTGGTGCACGCGAAGGAGTGATACGCGGCATCCTAAACGGGGAAGCGATCGGAACCCTATTTCCTCCACGGCAGAACCGTCTGCAGTTCCGCAAGCGCTGGCTGGCCTTTGGCGCCAGAATCAAAGGGCGCCTTACTGTGGACAGGGGCTGTGCACAGGCTTTGCTTTCCAGCGGTTCCAGCCTGCTTGCTGCAGGCATCAAAGCTGTCGAAGGTTCTTTTGAACAGGGGAATACAGTGAGCATTGTCAATGCGGAAGGCTGGGAGATAGCCCGGGGACTGGTAAACTATAATGCCGAGGAGACGCGCCGGGTTATGGGGGCGCATACGCATGAAATTGCCGGTATATTGGGTCATAAACCCTATGATGAAATCGTTCACCGGGACAATATGGTCCTGCTGAGCCGACAGGAAACGGAGGAGACAACATGAAAGCCAAACGGATGGACATTACGGTCAGTACAAACAAGCTCCAACAGTCCAAGGAATTCTACATGAAGTATCTGGGGTTTCAACTGGTGTTTGAAAATGACTGGTACATTGAATTGCTGGCCGAAGGCAGCACGACCATGGGGGTAAGCTTTGTTCTGCCGGAATTTGAAGCGGGAGAAAAATTTACCGGCAAAGGTCTGATTCTTTCATTCGAGCTGGATGACGTCGATGCCGAGTATGCCAAGATGAAAGCGGCAGGAATGATGATCTTTGAGGAAATCAAGGAAAAACCCTGGGGCGAACGGAGTTTCGTAGTAAACGATCCCAATGGAATCCATCTTTATCTTTACAAATCCATCCCACCTACGCCGGACTATCAGAAAATTTACGATTCATTCAAAGCGTAGTGGAACGGAGTGGTAGTAATGGATCTGAGGATGGAACTGGAAGGGAAAGGGCGGCAGGCAAAAGCAGCTGCCCGTCAGCTGGCGGTTTTGTCATCCACAGTCAAAAATCGGGCATTGATTGCGATGGCAGAAGCTCTCGAAAAAAGCAAAAAGGAAATTTTGCGCGCAAATGCCGTTGATGTGGCTGAAGGACAGAGGAAAGGCCTTTCCGCGGCGCTGGTGGACAGACTGCAACTGACGGAAGCACGCATTCATGCCATGGCGGAAGGATTGCGGCAGGTGGCGGCATTGCCGGATCCTGTCGGCGAGGTCCTAAGTGGTGTAAAGCGTCCGAATGGTCTGGATATACAAAAAGTCAGAGTGCCTCTTGGCGTGATTGCCATGATCTATGAGGCCAGGCCCAATGTGACAGTGGACGCGGCCGGTCTGTGCCTGAAAACCGGTAACGCCGTGATTCTTCGCGGTGGATCGGAAGCGATCGAATCGAACAAAGTGTTGGCCGAAATTTTGATTTCCGCAGCAAAGGAAGCCGGTATTCCCGAGGGAGCGATTGCCCTGGTGGAGACGACTGACCGGGAAGCGGTAAACATGCTGTTGAAAATGAACCGTTTTGTTGATGTCATCATTCCTCGCGGCGGTGCGGGTCTGATCCGTACCGTGGTGGAAAACAGCACTGTCCCCGTGATTGAAACAGGGATAGGGATTTGTCATACATTTGTTGATGAATCGGCAGATATTGCCATGGCGGCCGATATTGCCTTCAATGCCAAAGTATCACGCCCCGGGACTTGCAACTCCATGGAAACCTTGCTTGTTCACCGGGCGGTGTCTGAGCGTCTGTTGCCTGCCCTGCTGGAACGGTTTGCTGCGGCAGGAGTCGAATTGCGGGGCTGTGAGGCGACTGCGGCATATCATTCGGCTGTGAAACCGGCGACGGATGAAGA
>CAZXCC010000171.1:0-6290 GCA_964638945.1 uncultured Veillonellaceae bacterium
CCCTTCAGATGGCGTTATTCGCACCGGGTCAAGAAAAACCGTATCCCGCTCTGATACAGGTTTTTGAAGAGAAGCGGGAACGTGGTCCCGGTCAACCGCCAGAACAGGAAATTTGGGTCAGGGTTTCCTTGGAAACGGATAATATTGGGCCGGTAGATCTCAGTTTTCGTTTGCAGGATAAAAAATATCTGTCTGTGTTTACACGATTTGCCAAGCCGGGAACCGCCGCTGCATTTCGCGAATGTCTATCGGAAATACGCGGTGAATTTGCCGGAACTAGCCTGCAACTGAAAAAAATAGCGGTTTCTGAACGCAGTTCAAATGCCGGAGGAGATTGACGTGTCTGATACAAAGGCAACACCGCCTCAGGAAGCTGTTGCATTGCGCTATGACAAAAAAAAAGAGGATGCGCCGAGGGTTGTAGCAAAGGGCAAAGGCTTTGTTGCGCAACAAATGCTGGCCATTGCCAAGAGGCATGCCGTGCCTGTATATCAAAACCAGTCCGTTACACAATTGTTGATGGCTGTTGAACTCGATCGTGAAATACCTCCCGAATTGTATCAGGCTGTGGCCAACGTGCTTGCGTACGTGTATCGACTGGATGGAAAAGCAGGAGAAAAAGCCAAAGCCGGAAGGTGAAACTAAATGAACGGTGTTGAACAAGGCCGCCGCGGAGAAGACCTCGCGGTGGCTTTTTTATTGGAGCAAGGTTATCGGATACTGCAGAGAAACTGGCGGGAAAAAACCGGGGAAATTGATATCATTGCCGAATACGCCGGGATACTGGTTTTTTGTGAAGTGAAAAGCCGGCGCAGCGTTTGCTTCGGCACAGGCGCTGAAGCTGTTGGACGCCGCAAGCAGCAGCATATCATCAGGACTGCATTGCTCTATATGCAAAAATACAAGGGAACGGATACCCCCTGCAGGTTCGACATTATGGAAGTAATTCCGGGCCATGCGGGAATAACGGCATTGAACCATATTGAAAATGCTTTTGGGATGTAGGAGGGAATCCATGTTTGCAAAAACGCTCGGCGCTGGTATTTTTGGCCTGAATGGCGTACTGATTACAGTAGAAGTGGATATTTCAAACGGTATTCCGACACTGGAAATTGTCGGATTGCCGGATGCTGCGGTACGGGAATCAAAGGAAAGGGTGAAAGCTGCAATAAGAAACAGCGGATTTGAATTTCCCTGCCGGAGAATTACTGTAAATCTGGCACCGGCCGATGTGAAAAAAGACGGATCAGGACTTGATTTGCCGATCGCGATTGGCATACTTGCTGCAGCAGGGCAGCTGGAAGAAGTGGATTTGTCACAGACTGCATTACTTGGAGAATTGTCATTGGATGGGCAATTGCGTGGTATTACCGGAGTATTGCCAATGGCGTTGATGTGTCGTGAGAACGGGATTCCAAATCTAATTGTGTCAGTAAGTAACGCATTGGAAGCAAGTGTGGTCGACACAGTGAAAATTCTTCCGGCAGATAATTTGCAAACTGCGATTGCGATTTTGCGGCGAGAGCATGCCGGGTTGTCCATGCCGGATGCCGTCGGTTCAGTCACGGTAGCTTGCGAAACCGATGATTATCGTGATGTGCAGGGACAGTTCGCAGCGAAACGAGCATTGGAGATTGCTGCTGCCGGAAGCCATAACATCCTTCTCAGTGGTCCGCCGGGGGCAGGAAAGACCATGCTTGCCAGGCGGATTCCTTCCATTCTTCCGGCAATGACAATGGAAGAGGCCCTTGAAGTCAGTAAGATATTTAGTGTTGCCGGTTTGCTCGGAACTTCAGGCGGCTTGGTGACAGAGCGCCCCTTCCGGGCTCCGCATCATACAGTTTCTGCTGCAGCAATGGCGGGTGGCGGACGGGTTCCCCGTCCGGGAGAAGTTACTCTGGCGCACCATGGGGTCTTGTTTCTTGACGAACTGCCGGAATTTCCACGTCATGTGCTGGAAGTCCTGAGACAACCGATTGAAGACGGACAGGTCTCTGTGGCAAGGGTGAATTCATCCTATACGTATCCTTCCCGTTTTATGCTGGTTGCAGGGATGAATCCATGCAACTGCGGATTTTTGGGTGATCCGCTGCACGAATGTACTTGTTCGGAATCAGAGATTCGAAGGTACCGGCGCAGGATTTCCGGGCCGCTCATAGATCGGATCGATATTCATGTGGCGGTTCAGAGAGTGAAGTATGAGGAGATGGTTTCCGACAAGCTTTCTGAATCATCTCAAGCGATCGCAACTCGAGTCACAGCTGCGCGGAATATCCAACTGCGACGGTTCTCCGGTACGGGAATTTTTTGCAATGCACAGATGAGCCACAGGCAAATAAAAAATACATGTCACATCACGAAGGAAGCACAGGAACTGCTGCGGCAGGTATTTGAAAAAATGAAACTCAATGCAAGATCCTATGACCGGATTATAAAAGTTGCCCAAACCATCGCAGATCTTTCGGAAGAAGGATCGATAGGAGGTGCACATATGGCGGAGGCGGTACAGCTGAGACTTGCCATAAACGAACATGGTTGACAAGCATTTTGTATGGAGGGTGATGGAGACTTGTTTTCTAAAATGTCTTTCTGTAGTAATATAAATAGTAATGCAAAAAATATGAGGAGAATCGTTGTCGGGTGCATCATGTTTTGCGAAAAATCCGGGATTGGAAATATATAACGCTTGTTCCACTCGTGATTCTTTCCTGCTGGAGAATTATCAGCTTTCCTGTATGGCTGGTTCACTCAAAACGCGGGTTGCCAAGTTCACCGGATGGAGACTGGTATCTGAACCATTCCCGCTCCATGCTTGATAATTTTGCCATCTCTCTGAACATGAACGAAATCCTTTATCTGGGATATAATTTGCTGCTAACGGCTCTGCTGGCCATATTCAAAGACCCTGTCACAGTAATCTACATTCAGGCTTTGACGGCGAGCCTGGCTGTTATCTTTGTTTATCTGATTGCATGGACGCTTTTTAATCAAAGAACTGCCATCATTGCCAGCCTGTTGTATCTTTATAATTGGGAGGTCACATTTTGGTCGACCTATTTGATTTCCGACAGTTTTTTTGTCAGTTTGTTGATTGTTTGCGTATATTTGCTTATTCGGGCCGTTGATTCGCGAAGAACTTCTTATATATCAGCATTTGCCATCATGGCGTTGTATATGTCTTTGTTTCGTCCTGCAGGCATTGTCATCTTCTTGTGTATGCTTTTATATGTTTTGAGCCGTATGGGACGGAAGAGTATCTCTGCGTTTTGGACAAAATATCGAACGATTTTGCTCGGATTTGCAGCATTTGTTATTTTTGGGCTTGGTTTGCTGTATTCCCGGCATGTTTTTGATGGATTTTTCGCATCTTTGCAATACAATGCAAAATTGGTGTTGTATAATTTATATGCAAAAGGACGCGTTTATGATATTGCCACTGCGTACGACTATTTTTATCGGCCCGATTATACCATCGATATTATGGATAGTCTGGTATTCAGCTTTTTTATACATAATTGGGATGCCGTCGTTATTTTGTTTTTTCGCAGGGCAGTTGCTTTCTTTGGAACATGGGCCTGGGATAATAATCTTCGCAACGTGGCTGACTATCTGTTTTTTTCCTTCAGACTTCTGCCAGCTTTTTTATTTTCTGTCGGAACCATCGCTGCTGTCCGTAACCACATAATTGGTCGTGCTGCAATTCTGTGGTGGATTGTATTTGCGGTATTCGTTTTTTGTATTCTATTGTTTATTGATGCAATGTACCGTTACCGTTTTCCGGCTATGCCCTTTATTGGCATCATTGCCGCGTACGGTTTGGATAGATTGATCAGCGGAGGTTGTTCCATTGCACTCAAAATCCGGACCCGGTCGCTATAACGGAAAAGCTGATACCTTGGTCGTTATTCCGGCATTTAATGAACAACGCAATATCGCACGCGTGGTGCAGGAGGTTCAGGCAAGTTTGCCGGAAGCTGACATACTGGTCATCAATGATTGTTCCTTTGATGATACATCGGCTGTTGCCAGAGGTATCAACGATGTGAAGGTCATTGACCTTCCCTGCAATCTGGGGGTTGGCGGCGCGATGCAGGCCGGATTCAAATATGCCCTGGCCAGCAGCTATGATCATGTGGTACAGATCGATGGAGATGGCCAGCATGTGCCCGAAGAGGTTAGTTCATTATTCCAGGCAATGGAGAAAAATCGCTGTGATATGGTGATTGGTTCTCGTTTTCTTGGAGTGGGCTCATTTCGTTCCACACCATGCCGGAGGATGGGAATCAAATTTTTTGATTACTTGTTCCGTGCGCTGGTTAATACCCGGATTACCGACAGCACTTCGGGGTTTCGCCTCTACAACAGACGCAGTCTGTCTGTTCTGGCCCGTTATTATTCCAGTGATTATCCTGAACCTGATGCAATTGTACTCCTGAAAAAGCAGGGACTCCGAATTTGTGAAACCGGCGTCAGGATGAGGGAACGCCTTTCTGGCTGTTCGTCGATAACACCATTAAAAAGCCCGTATTATATGGCAAAAGTTATTCTGACGATTCTCTTTTCCTGTGCGAGGCCAAGGCGGTGAAACAGCGGTGATGGAAGCGTCCTTTCATAAAATTCAGTGGCTGGGAATCATCTTCAGCTTAATCATTTTGATTTCCGTCGTTTTCCTGGTCCGAGAGCGCCTGATCAAGGAAAAGTATTCTCTCGTGTGGTTTTTAATCGGAATTTTTGTTCTGGCGATGTCATCTTTTCATGGATTAATGGAAGGGTTTTCTTCGCTTATCGGTGTCGACTATGCTCCCTCTGCCTTTTTTGCAATGCTGATCGCTTTTGCCTATCTTCTGCTGCTGCATCTAAGCGTGAGCATTTCCGGACTGAAGGCGCAAAACAAAGCCGTTACGCAAGAAGTTGGCCTGCTGAAACTCCGAGTGGAGGAACTGGAAAAAGAAAGGGATACGGCCAGACCATGATGAAATTTTTACTTCTGTTCGGTAGTGTGACGATGACCGTGATTGCCAGTACGCTGATTAAGATCGGCAGCAGATCGATTCAATTTGACGGAGGCCTGATGACGATAGCCATGGGTTACCTGTCTTCGCCCGGCGTGATTGCCGGGTTCTTTTCGTATGCCGTTGCCGCAGTTCTTTGGGTATATTGCCTGTCGGCATTCGATCTCAGTTATGTTTCTTTTGTCGCCAGCTTTCAATATATCCTTCTGCTGGCAGTCTCCATCTGGTTGTTTCATGAACAAATCAGTCTGCTTCGATGGGTTGGATGCGGGTTCATCATGATTGGTGTGTTCTGCTGGATTAAGGGGTAGTGCGGCATGTACCATTTTGCTGCCTATCATGAATCGATGCAGAATGAATGGGATGAGTTTGCCTTGCATCACGGAACCATCTTTCACTCGACCGGTTTTCGCAGTATTTTGCTGGAAGCTTTTGGTTACCGATGCGCCTATCAGGCGATTCTTGATTCTTATGACAGGATTTGCGGTGTTTTTCCCCTGGTGATCGGTCATAGCCTTGACTGGAAACGGGTGGGGGTTTCACTTCCCTTTGTGAATCAGTTGGACATTTGCACTGAGAACAAAGAAATCGGCCATTTTGTGATGCAGGAGCTTCCGTTGCTGAGCCAGAAGCTTGGACTGGACAGGATGGAACTCCGTCTGAAGGAGCAGAATGCAGACCGTATGGTTTGGAGTTCACGGTTGGAAAATCACACTTTCGTATTGCGCCTGTTCGAAGACGAGGGGGATACGCTTGCTCAGGCTTCTTCAGGCTGCCGCAATCATGTGCGCAAGACTTACAGAAACGGTTGGTTTGAGAGTTCATTCGATCCGGAGCAGTTACCGATGTTTTATGAAGTATATGTCCGCCGGATGAAGCAACTTGGTTCCCCTGCGCCCGATATCGGTTTTTTTCGGCGTTTTTTTGTTTATTTGCCTGAGCATGCGTCTTTGTTGACCATCCGTGATAAATCGAACCATCAGGTCATCGGGGGGATGCTTCTCTTGAAAAGCCCGGGCGACTCTACAATTTATTATCCTTACGGAGCCGGCCGGATCGAATATAACAACCGGTACCTGAATAATTTCATGTATTGGGAAGCGGTGCGGTTCGGCATCCGCTGCGGAATGACAAAGTTTGATATGGGACGTTCGCAGACAGATTCGGGAACCTACCATTTCAAATCACAATGGGGGGCGGAGCCGATTCAGCTCAAGTATCTGCGACACGGAGCGCAAGAAAGCGACGATACACTTTCACAGCGCGAACGGTTGCAGC
>CAZXCC010000172.1:0-6258 GCA_964638945.1 uncultured Veillonellaceae bacterium
ACTGCCAAAACGCCTTTGACATGGGGGCCAGACTCGCATCCAAATAGCTCCGAATATTCCGCCCATAAATTTGTGCTTTTCTCATTCTGCTGCATATCAGTGAGGAATGCCGACTCCATATACTTTGCCCAGATATCTGCAGATTTCAGCATCCCCGGAAACAAACCTCCAGCCATTGGCGGAATCCACTTTTACTCCTTCAGGTAACGCAGCATCCGTTCGGAGGACGAGTTTAGGCATTCCCTGGTTTTCAGCACCAATCATCGAAACAACCTCCTGACGAGGCCTTGGGAAATCGATATAATGCACATCAATCTTTTCACGCAATGAAGGATAGAACGACAGCATCCCTTCCACCATTGCACAACCCGGACAAAAGAAAGGGCCCTCCCCTTGATCCATAAAACCTGGTTTAAGCAAGAATAGCCTGTCTTTCATGTCAATCCTCCTTCATAACCATATTTTGTCCCTAATCAGATGGTCCAAAACGTTTCAGGCCCATCAAGTCTGGGAAGAGCTCTCTATTTCTTTCAACATCACGCTCTCCTGCGTCGTGATGATGAGATCGATATCGAGCATGATCACCAACCGGTTTTCCAGTTTCCCGATGCCCTGAACAAACCGGGCATCCAGAACAAACGTCGGTGGTGCCGGTTCAATACAGTCTCCCGGCATTTTCACCACCTCATGCACAGCATCGACGATCAAGCCCACCGTCTGACCCGACACATCCGTGACCATGATCCGGGTATCATCCTTGTACTCATGCGCACCCATGCCGAACCGTTTGCGCAGATCCAGCACAGGAATCACCCGACCGCGCAGGTTGATGATCCCTTCCATGAATTCCGGCGCATGCGGCAACTTTGTGATTGCCACCATGCGGTTGATTTCCTGCACTTTGTTTATCGGTAGCCCGTAATCTTCGTTTGCCAATTTAAAAATAACAAGCTGAACATCTGCTGCCATGGTAGTCCCTCCTATATCCGAAATTTGGCCACTGCGGTCTGCAAGTCCTGCGCCAGCTTTGCCAACGCCTGACTGGATGCGGCGATCTCTTCCATGGATGCGGACTGTTCTTCGGTGGCCGCCGATACGTTCTGGGATTCGGCAGCAGCATCCCGGCTGAGGTTCTCGACAACAGTGATGGAAGCGACGATTCGCCGGCTCCCCTCCGCTGATTTCTGCAGTGCCTTGGAGATGTCTCCCACCTGCCCCACCACTTCATTGACCAGTTTCCCGATTTCGCGGAAATTCCCACCTGCTACATTCACCAGCTCGACACCTTGTCCCACTGCGCTGATGGCGGAATCGATGGTGCCCACCACATGGCCGATGCTGGTATTGTTCCAGCCAATCAGGTCGGTAATCTTCCGTGCTGCATCTTCACTCTGCTCGGCCAGCTTGCGAACTTCCTCGGTCGCTTTCTGTGCTTCTTTGGCACCCTGTCCCACGGTCGACATCTGGGTCACGGCCCGGTCTACCGACATCTGTCCTTCTTTGGTCGCTTCGGCTGTCTTTTCGGCCTTGGCGGCCATTTCATTCGCCGTTGCAGCCACCTCTTCCAGTGTAATTGAAGATGCCACATTGCCTGCGGCATCCGCCGATTGCTGGGAACTGGCAGTCAATACGCTTGCATTCTTCCCTGGAGCTTCGCCAATCGCGGCATACACTCCTCCTTTTTTCATCTCTGCCTCCGGGCATTCAAAAATATCGGAATACCTTGCGTGGTATGCTCTTGATATTACATTTTGAACTTGTCGATGGCTGCCCGAAGCTCCTGGGCCATTATTGCCAAACTTCGGCTGGATGTGGATATTTCACTCATCGATGCGGTCATTTCTTCTGCAGCGGCTGATACTGTTTCTGCCTGCCCGGCTGAATCTTTGCTCACAACTTCAATCTCCCGCACTGAAACCACAATATTTTCGGTGCCTTTGGCAATTTCGGCAATCGCCGAAGAAATTCCGGACACCTGCGTGGATACTTCATCGGTCAGTTTTGAAATTTCGCGGAAAGTAGCGCCAGCATTGTTTACCACGTCAATTCCCACGCGAACCGATTCTTCTCCGGCATGCATCGCCTGGACCGCCTGCTCAATATCCGTCTGGTTTCGGACAATTACTCCCGTGATTTCTTTCGCCGCCGCTTCGGATTGTTCCGCAAGCTTGCGCACTTCTTCCGCCACTACGGCAAAACCGCGGCCCGCCTCCCCTGCCCTTGCCGCCTCAATTGCCGCATTGAGAGCCAGCAGATTGGTTTGGCCGGCTATGCCGGAGATAACGTTGACGATTTCGCCGATATGCTGGGAGGATGCAGCCAATTTTTCCACAGCCACGCGGGTCGATGCACTTCCCTGCCCAATGCTGTCCATCTGCCTCACTGCTTTCTCGATGGCAGCGCTGCCGTTGAGCGTAGCGGAAGTAGCCGTATGGCTGATTCCCGTGATGGTTTCCGATGTGGAAGCAACTTCCTGCGCGCCGGCCGATACCTCCTCCACAATTGCCGAAGTATCATTGAGCGCTCCCAGCTGTTTGTTTGCTCCTGCTGCTACCTGCGTGACCGAATGGGCCACCTGCTGACTGACTTCCGATGTCTGTTCGGCGCTTGCCGTCAGCTCTTCCGATGAAGCGGCCAGCGTTTGCGAAAGATCATGCACATGTTTCACCAGTTCCCGCAAATGAAGCACCATGATATTGAAATCTTTTGCTAAAACGCCCACTTCGTCTGTCGATTTTACTACGACGGTTTTTGACAAATCCCCGCCTGCGACCGCCCCTACTCCGATGCCCAGCTGAATCAGAGGATTGGTGATGCGCCTTGCCATGAAAAGCGTGGCAATAAAGGCAATGATTAATGCCGCCAGGGTGACGATCCCGATAGCGCTCAACATTTTATCCCTTGCAGCATGCGCATCTTCCAGGGACTTCCCTGCAAATATGATTCCGATTGGCTTTCCGTCAGGTCCTGGCAGCGGTTCATACGAAGTCAGATAGGACATGCCCAGAATATTGGCCTCCCCGTCAAATCGTTTATTTTGCTTCAGCACGATATCGGCGATGGCCGGGTCCAGTTTCGTTCCAGTTTGTCGTTTTCCATCCTTCATGATGGTCGTTGATTCCCTCACATCCCCTAAGAACAGGGTGATGTCGACTTTGAACAGTTTTTTGGAACTATCCACCAATTCATTGCGGCTCAGCGTCGTACCGGGTGTAATCACTCCGACAATCTTGCCGGAAGCATTCCTGACCGGTGCGCCGGCCCTGGCTGACAGTTTTACGATTGTGCCGGATTCGACGGCAGCCGTGACATTCCCCTGCAATGCCGCCTTCACATTGGCCTGATTGGCAACACTGTCCCCTTTTTTCGCCGGTTCATGCGTTCTGGCGATAACAATTCCCTGCTCATCGGAAATCGTGATGGAGTCAACCGGTGACTCTTTGAGAATCGGAGCCAGCAGTTGCAGGACAAGCGCGGTGTCCTTTGCCGCGATGGCTTGTGCGATATTTGGATTGGCAGCCAAAGTTACCGCATTTGTTTTCATTTCCAGTTTGGCATCTTCCAGAAGTTTATGCATTCCGGCAGTCCCGGCCCGCGCCTGGTCTTTCGCGGTATTATCCGTGTAGTTGGTGAAAAAAAATAATATTGCGCCCATGATGGAAGCGGAAATGATCAACATCAGAACCGATACAAAAACAATCAGTTTCGTTTTTATTGAGTTTAACATACCAACACCCCACTTCATATCGCATTTTTTGCTTGTTCCGTTTGTGCCAACGCCGAAAGAAAAAACGAAACCGAAGACATAACTCTTCGGTTCGAAACAAATGACGTTACATCACTGCAACCTGGCTGTCATAGGTTATAAACCGTTAGACCCAATGGCTTTGCGTCCTTACCTTTCGACAAGTTTGCCCAATTTTTTATTGTCTTGTAATAGACTTCTCCTCGAATTTCCTTTTTCCTGCCAGGATAATTATTAAATTCAGAGATAGCTCACATCTTATTTTCTTAACAATGGATTGTGATTCCTGCCACTCTCACCTGCTATCAATCAGGTACCTATTACTTGCACCCAGACGTTGCGGGTTCTGGGCCCGTCAAACTCGCAGAAATAAATTCCCTGCCAGGTTCCCAGGCACAACCGGCCTTCCATGATCGGAACCGTCAGAGAGCAGCCGACCAGGCTGCTTTTCACATGCGCCGGGGAATTCCCTTCGCCATGGAGGTACGGCAGGTCCGGCACCATTCGGTTCAGTGCAGCCAGCATGTCTGTCACCACATCGGGGTCGGCGTTTTCATTGATTGTCACTCCGGCAGTGGTATGCGGCACAAAGATCTGGCACAGGCCGTTTTGTACTTTTCCTGCCGCCACGATCTTGCGCACCTGCCCGGTGATGTCGATGAATCCCTCACCGGGTGTATTCAATGTGAATTGCTGCATGACAACACCTCATTTCCCTCTTAAAACGCTTCGGCTATCTGCTCCGCCTGCCGCATCGCCTGTTGCAGGATTTTCTCGGCCTGGTCCGGTTCTTGTTCGATCCCTTCGCAAATCACCGTCTGAAAGTCGGTCAGCCCCATCATGGCACAGAGCGAACGCAGATGCGGCGTGGCAAAATCCATCGCCTGCAGCGGGCCTGTCGAAAAGTTTCCTCCCCGCACATGCAGAAGCAAAACCGGCTTGTTCTGCAGAAGACCCCTGCAACCGTTTTCGGTATAGGCAAATGTTTTTCCCGCCACCATCACCGTGGCCAGATACGCCAGCAACTGCGGCGGAAAATGCAGGTTCCACATGGGCGCAGCAATCACGATCTTGTCTGCGGCGATAAACATATCGGTGAACCGGTCGATGCGGGACAGCACCTGCAATTCTTCCGGCAGGCGTTCCTGCGGCGGCTTTTCCCACGCTTTGATTACCGCATCGTCGATGACCGGAATCTCGCTATCATACACATCCAGCTCCGTAATCATATCGGCAGGGTTACGCCGCTGATACGCCGCCGAAAACGCCTGCAGCAGACGACGGGTAAAGGAGTTGCTGCGCGGATTGGCGACAATCGTTACCACTTGGTTCATGGACTTCCCTCCAAAACATCAGATCAGCACAATGCCCGAGAAACATTTTCTATTTTCCGTATGTCACTTCGTGCTGTCTCCTGCAACTTCACCGGTTCCACCATCGGGAAGTTTTATGACTACCTGTATCCATTGCACACTGGTTCTGCCAAGTGCATCATTTGCATGGACAACTTTTGCGACATACGCTCCGTGGTCGCGGGCGAGTTTTTCCAGTTCCTCCACAGATACAGCATAAAATTCACGTTCCTGATCCAAATCCCCTATTCGCAGGGTGATTGCCATAAACCCGCCTGGTTTTAGCAGATGAATGAGTTTCCGAAATGCGTGCGGGCGTTCAGGGATCGGCAGATGCATCCACACTGCGCTGAGAAGTATGAAGTCAAAGAATAGGCCGAGTCGGGTTACTTCGGACAATGCAGGCATTTTGTCATCAATCCACTGAATTCTGGGCGAAGAATGCTTTTTCATGGCTTCAGCGCGCATGCCCTTAGAGGGTTCAACAGCAACAACATCATGCCCCAAACTGCTAAAATAGGCAGCATCGCGTCCGGACCCCGCACCAACATCCAATATCATCAACGGTCGCTTCGGCAAATGGTCGAAGAACCATTCATGAACTTTTTCTGTGTCTGCCACCTCATAGCTCCCTGCAACTTCCGCAGCGTTTTTGTTATACCAAGATATCGCTTTCATTGGCCACCCCACTAATTTTTGTCGCACTTCTTCAGATGTTTTCCACGATAAGTTATTTCTTCTCCCTCTTCTTTCCAGTTTCCTGCTCGCAATCGAGATAACCGGCTTGCCTCATTGGGATAATTTCCATTGCTCACTGACAACCTGTTGACAGTCCGGAAATCAAAAGAGTCCATGTCACTCAAACGTGTCATGAACCCTTTTGGATTTCCTGTGATGGAATTATTCCCGCAACTTATTCCTCTTCGTCTTCCTTCAGCTCAATCGTCTCCCCCTCCAGTGTCCCGTCCCACGGAACCTCTCTCAGCGGTTCATCGTCTCCGCCACCGCCGCCATCTCCGCCGTCTCCCTCATTCTGATTTTTCTCCATCGCCAGGATTGCGGCTACCCGGTGGATGATATCGTGCGCTTCCTCCACCCGCTTATCAGCAATGGTTTTGTCTGCCTCCGCTTCGGTGGCAGAAACATCCTCCACCGCGCCGA
>CAZXCC010000173.1:0-6257 GCA_964638945.1 uncultured Veillonellaceae bacterium
GAATGAAACCCATGCTGGAATCGATTCTCAATCAAGTCCTGCAGGCGCAAGCCAACAGATTCAGAGGGGACAGGTCACATAAATGGGTATTTTCACGGAATGCGTGTGTTTAATGGCTATTTGGAGTCTAAGACAGTAAAAAAAATGCATAAACTTAATCTATTGAGCATTTCGGACAAGGATTTAGAACTATATCAGAATATGTTTGAATAAATTGCGGTTGCCTGATTTCTCTTCTAATAATTCGTTTGATTCGTGCTGCAAGTTCGCGGATTGCCATTCGATGGGATGGGAGTAAAGGCGGAAGAACTTTAAATGCATCGGGGTTAACCGGTTACATGATTTCCCATAGATTCGCAAGTATAAATCAGACTATGAGTTTGATAATCTGAGAGGATTGTTGACCACTTTGTAGCAGTCCAGATCAGTTTCAGCGGTGATTTAATGGATTATGAGGTTCTTCTTGAATACGAGCCAGGCAAACTTTTTGCTGCGCGTGGGAGGATCGAAATGCATAATCAGTTAATCCAAGAAATTGCTTCTGCATGGCACGACTCCAAAGTGGTAATTGTTTTCACAGGAGCTGGAATGAGCACTGAGTCCGGGCTGCCGGATTTTCGCTCGGCTCAGGGCTTGTGGAAACAGCGACCGGAATCTTTGGCGACCTTAGCAGCCATGCGGCAGACACCGGATGAATTTTATTTCTTTTATCAGTGGCGCATTAAGCAACTCTGGTCAGTGGAGCCGAATGCTGGGCATTTAGCGTTGGCTCAGTTAGAATCGGCTGGCCGTGTGCAATATGTGATTACGCAGAACGTTGATGGACTTCATCATTGTGCGGGTTCAATATGCGTATCAGAGCTTCATGGGAGCTTGAAGACGGTAAGTTGTATAAAATGCAGAGGCCGCTATGATAGCCGGCAGCTTTTACCCCAACGCGACGACTGGGAAGCAGAATATCAGAGCGGATTTTATCAACATGGGAATGAATGCTTATGTCCTCAATGTGAAGGGAATTTGCGACCCGACGTAGTTTTGTTTGGCGAGTCTTTGCCTGAAGAATCGTGGCATATCTCTCAACGGTGGAGCCACAAGGCGAATCTGTTCGTGGTGATCGGCTCATCCCTGGTGGTCAGCCCGGCCAACTATCTACCTCAAATAGCGGTGGAAGACGGAGCGAAGTTGCTGATCATTAATCAAGAGGCGACACCTTTGGACCATCTGGCGACATGGACACTACGGATAAGCGCGGCCGAAGCATTGAAAGCTATTGTGATGGCAGTAAATAATGGAATTATGTAAAATGAATAGATGAGACTAAGAAAAGGTGTCAGTAGTCAGAACCTTTTCGGAGTCTCCAGAATGCATTGCAGGAACGACGAAATAATGGGTCGGTGTCGTGGCATAAGACTCGCAAGCGGTGGAAGTCGAAAAGGCTCATTGATAAGACACTGTGAAAATGGGGGAGTTCTTGATGATTGACATTATTTCGCCAGAAATTATCTTATCATCTGATTCTATTTATAAAGGCGCAAAAATAGACTTGGTACTCAAAGGTATCTTGATAGGCAAACAAAATCAATGTGGAATAAACATTGCTTGCATTGGCAAAGATTATACAAACTTTGCATTAAGCTATAGTACACAATTTTGTGTTGAGGGAGACAAAATTAAGATAGCCGGTATTCCTACTGACCAATTAAAAGTTGGATTGTATCAAGTAACAAATATATCTCTTTCAGGTGATTTGTCTGAGGGATCAGATAGTAATATGCAATTTACCGCAAATGAATTTGGGCTCAGTTTATTTGAAATTCGAGAATCAGCAGTCCCGTTAACTGCAAAACAACAAATATACGAGTCATATGCAGATATTATGAAAAGAAGGAATGAAACTTTTATGTCCGGGTTTGGCGATGTCACAACAGCTAATGAATATATAGGACTTGTCTTTGTAAAAAACTGCTTAATGACAAGGAGAATGCGTTTAGGGCAATATGAACTAATACCCTTTGATGGTCTTGAATGTAACGACGAAATTGCATTAATGCAAAATTTTTTAACTATGGCAGGTATTCCTGAATTAACGAATACCGAAGACACTTTAATTCGGGCGCAGCATGGCCAGCCCACGGCAATAATACATTTTCCAAGAGTATTCGCACAAACTGTCGACCAAGCTGGAGAATTAATTGAAAACGAAGTGAGAATTCTTGGAAATCTCTTATCTTTGTTTCGAAATAGTTATGCGTCTATATTTGGTACAGTAATTATTGATTCGAACACTCGCCTTAATTACTATAGGATTAATACCCCAAATTATGGAGGAAATCTACTTGGGGGCGAAATTTCAGGAGAGAATCCGCAAGTTATAAGCGAAAAAATGAATAAAACAAGGGGAAATATCAAACTTCAGCTGCATATATCCCTGTATAAAGAGGCATTACAGGAGCAAAATGCTGAGATAGCGTATTTTCGATACTGGAATTTGCTTGAGACTATTGCACGTAGTAAAAAATATATAGGTGAACAAATGTTGGATTGGAATAAGAATTCTATACTAAATAAAGCGCGGCAAGCACGCAAAATTGAAAATCATGCTGACCAATTAGTTCACGAACTTGTTCGCCGGAATTTCTTAGCAGGCGAAATGTCAGAACAGTCTCTGGCATACGGATTAAATCAAGGTTCAATTCCCGAACAAATTCAAATATGGTATCGGCATCGAAATTGCATGGTACATACTGGTGGTTGCTTTCCGGAGGATCATCAGTATTGTATGCGAGACAGAGAGGAATTCGTAGCTTGTAGAAGGGCTCATGAAGAGATTGTTACTGCAAGTGTAAAAAGAGATTGTTTTACTGATGGATATTTGAGGGCGTTACGTGAAACTGCATTTGTGATTATTATGAGGGAATGCAATCACACATAAACAATATTTTGCAGGAGTGAAAGATCAGATTGATGTAGTTAAGCTTAAGCAGCATACGGTATTAAATCCAGGCGGGATAGTATTTGGGAGAAGTGTTGGTAATACCTAAATTGGAAGATGCGAAACCCTGCAAGTACCAGGGCAAATTTGTTCGGGCGATACTTGAACTAAATTTCATGTCGTGTTAATATAATAACATAAATAATGCACGATAACATTAATGTTGTTATCGTGCAAATAAAATGTTGCGGTAGTTGAATGAATACTTTATTAAATGGGTTAAAAACATATTTATATGAGACACTTGGTGTGGAAATTTTTCTTGATAAATGGAAGTGTGAAGAAGCGCTTCCATTGTATTTGCGTCAACAATATGAGTTTTATCAGGTGCAGAACATGGCAGGCGCGAAAGACGTCATTCTTTGCGTTGACAAGGATATGCAAGCGCCGGCAGTAATAGAAAAAAACGTGAAATATTTAGTTGGCAAAACGCAGGCCGAAGTGGTCTATTTATGCAAAGCCATCACCAGCTATGATCGAAAACGATTGATTGACAAGAAAATTCCATTTGTTGTGCCAGGAAATCAGATGTATCTTCCTTTTTGCGGGTTAGACCTGCGCGGATGGTATGCAGGGACTCAGGCACAAAGTGATTCTTTCAGTCCTTCGACACAGTACTTATTGTTATACTTGCTGCAGAAAAGTGAAGGGTTGGAAACCAATCAGTTAAACATTGCTAATCTTCTTGGGTATACCAACATGACTATGGTGAGAGCCTTTCGCGAGATTGAAAAATCTGGTATCGGTGAAAATATTAAAATTGGCAAAGAAAAACACTTGAAGTTAAAAGGGACAAGAAGAGATGTTTGGCAAGCGGCCTTGCCTTCTCTACATTCACCCGTTCAACAAACCATATATGTTCGAGGACCAAATGGTTTGCCAGCAGAAGATGCAAGATTTACTCCAGCAGGGGAAACTGCCTTGGCAAAAGTGTCGATGTTGGCAGAACCCAAGGTTCCGGTTTGGGCTATTCAAAGCCGAATATGGAAGAATGATGAACTTTTGCGACTGAAATTTGAAAAGATACCTTATCCTGAATCGGGATCGATCGAATTGGAATTATGGCGATACCCTGTTCTCATGCCTGGCGCAAAAGAAACAGATGACAAGCTTTCTCTGTATCTATCCTTAAAAGAGCAACGGGATGAGCGTATTCAGGAGGCTCTTGCCAAAATGCTGGAGTCCGTATTATAGTAACCCGATTACAGACTTCAAAGAAAACCTTGAAGCATTCACGAAGCAATACGCTCTTCTTGGGGGAACTGCCTGGAGTTGTTGCTGAAAACCATTGATAAAAGTTTTTGAATGAAATTCGCAAGGGTACCGTGCTGTGGGAGAAATGCACAGAACGCTGAATGGGCGGGGTGAAGGCATGTCGATAAAAGATATGATCGATGCAGGAGAAGGCAAGAATCTGGATTTTAAGCAGATCCTTCCTGCCGGCGAAAAGTTGGCCAAGTCCATCATTGCCTTTGCCAATATGTCCGGAGGGAAAATCATTATCGGCGTTACCGACAATAAAGAAGTTGTTGGGATCGATGCCGGAGGCATTCCGGAGGAGATGGATCGTATTTCTAATATTGTTCATGACTGCATTCGGCCAGTATTAGTGCCGGATTTGTATGTGCAGTCTATGGGTGACAAGACGTTGCTTGTCATAAATGTTCCGGCAAGCCAGATGAAGCCGCACTACCTTAAATCAGAGGGTAAAGCTGAAGGGACGTATATCCGCGTTGGTGCAACCAACAAGCAAGCCGATGCCGAATACATCCAGGAATTGGAGCGCCAGCGGCTCAATATCAGCTTTGATGAAGACTGGTTACGGGAAGTTGAAGGCGAAATTGACAAACAGGCCCTGCTGGCGGTTCTATCAGACAATTTACATAAACCAGTCCTGGAAAAGGATCTGCTGAACCTGAAACTATGCAGAATGGACAATGAAAAATGCAGGTTTACCAATGCTGCAGCCATCCTCATGGGCTCCTTCGATCATGTGCGGATAAAGTGTGCCCGGTTTAAAGGCGATGATGCCGGAGTCTTTATCGACAGGAAAGAATACGATGGAAATTTATTTGATCAGGTTGAACGGACCATGCAATTTCTTCAAAATCATATTAATTTGCATGGAGAAGTCGGCCCTGATCATATCCGGCGTATTGACCGCTACGAGATTCCTACCGACGCATTGCGGGAAGCTATTTTGAATGCGGTTGTCCACCGGGATTATTCCATGCGTGGATCAGACATCAAAGTGGCCGTATTTGACTCTCGTGTAGAAATTACGTCTCCAGGCGGCTTTCCTAAAGGCATCACGGTGGATGAAATCATCGGTGGACGATCGGAAATTCGCAATCGTATTGTTGCCCGGATATTTCATGAGTCGGGAGCTATAGAACAGTGGGGCCGTGGTGTCCAACTGATCTTTGGGTTATGCAGCGATGCTGGTCTAGCAGTGCCGAAACTTGTAGAATCAGGCATGTTTGTGAAATTGACCATATATCGGTCAGTGGACGCAAAAGTGGATGCAACGCAAAAAGTGGACGCAAAAGTGGACGCAACGCAAAAAGTGGACGCAAAAGGGGACGGACTGGAGCAGGTCCTGGCGTATCCATACGGGTTGACCAAATGGTTTGAAGGACACGAGTCCATTTCAATTCGGGAAGCAATGGACTTATTTGGGCTTTCCAAGTCCGGTACAAACAAACGCCTGAAAGAACTGGTGGATAATAAACTGCTGGTATTGATTGGGGACGGAAAAGCATCGCGGTATGTGCCAAGAACTTCTGATGAAGAATAAAAAAGAAGGCATTACTTAATTCTTTCCGCGATAACTGCCAAGGCTTGAAAATAATAGTGCTGGACGGTGCTTAGCTGGTGCTTAATTAGTGCTTAAATGGTGCTGAAGAGAACAAATAAGCACTAAAACCGTGGAAGTAAATGGAAGACACTGGGCGCAAAACACGAAAAGTCATATTGCGGAAATGCCTATTTAACGGCCTTTATGGCACTTATAGAAATGACAGGATAGAATCGAAAAAATGAGTGCTATGAACGTTTCAGGCTTCCCAAGCCGTGGGTCGCGAGTTCGAATCTCGTTGCCCGCTCCAGTAAATTCAGTGCTTCTCAGCTTCGGCTGGGAAGCACTTTTTGTTTTGCGGGACAATCTGCGGAACAATGCTTGTGAAAAAGCAATAATTATATGCCAATGGCCCAAGGGCTTTTCCTAATATTATCTGCTCAAATCGCAGGAGTATTGCAGGGAAGC
>CAZXCC010000174.1:0-3002 GCA_964638945.1 uncultured Veillonellaceae bacterium
ACACGACTTTCGGCCTGCGAGTCTGCAGAGTCGAACGGGATACATTTATGTGATTGTCTGTTTCTCAGCATTCCCGACTTCCCTCAGACAGATTCGCAGAGTATAATTATTATTAAATACGAAATCACTGCAAGGAGGCTGCAGCATGTATCAATGGAGCGAAGAATATTCACTGGGTATCGAGGAAATCGACCAGCAGCACCGACGACTGATTGAAATAGCCAATCAAATTTATGAAATCATGAATGATCAGTGGCGTCTCGACAAATACAACCAAATCCTTGAAGTATTGGGGGAACTGAAAGACTACACCATTTATCATTTCAAGTCCGAAGAAGAATATATGGCAAAAATCGGTTATAAAAAACGCTTTTCGCATGCCATAGAACACAGTGCCTTTGTAGAGAAACTGAATGCCGTGGATTTGCGTGATATCGATGAAAAGCAGGACAAATATCTCCGAGACCTTCTGGGGTTTATCACCGACTGGGTGGTCAACCACATTATGACTACGGACAAATTGTACGCCCAGAAGCAATAGTTGCTTTACAGCCCATCATAAGAAAAGGCTCTTCGAATTTTTCTCGAAGAGCCTTTTCTTATGACCGTTTCCTGTTTGCGAGCCATCCCATGGGGGAAATCTCGCATGCACAATCGCAATCGCCGATGGAAATCCCCGGCTTGTTTTTTCCGTGAAAATCACTTCCACAGCTAATGTATAGTTCTTTGCGCTTCGCTATTTCATAAAAGAATCCAGCCTGAGCCGGAGTATGATAACTGCTGAATACTTCGATGCCCACGACCCCTTCCCGAATCAGCTCATCCAACATATCCATATTGCTTCTCAAATTCTCTCCGGGATGTGCTATGACGGGAATGCCCTTACTGCTTTTCACCAACTCAACAGCCTGCTTCAGTTGCATATATTGCAGCGGAACATGCGCGACCCGGCCTTGAGCGAAAAAATCCCTGTAAAAATTCAGATACGGCATTTCGCTTCGTTCTCCGCCCGATAAATAGGGGCGCAATTTTGGGTTTTCCCTGGCATTTTCTTTGCACAGCAGCACTTCGGCAATCAACTCGCCGCAGGGATTTTTCCCGGCGCTGAAGGACAATACTTCGTCCACGTCAGCCTCGATGCCTGCGGCTCGCAATTTTTTGATCATTTCCGGAAAAGCCGAGAGTTCTTGTGCATGAACGTTCTGCTCCAGATCGCTGAACTCTTTTTTCTTCCAATCAATAAAATAGCCCAATAAATGAAGATGAACGGAACGATACTCGCAATCAATCTCAATGCCTGGTATCACTGCCACATTTGCCTGTTCGCCATAATGAACCGCAGCCTCTATACCTTTCACACTATTGTGATCTGTAATTGCCACAGTGTTGAGGCCTTTTATTTGTGCCAAGGACAAAATCTCCGCAACGGGCAGCTCCCCATCCGCACTAAATTCGGAATGAATATGCATATCCACCGTATTCATAAAACCATCGCCTCTGTAGAAATTTATTGCCAGCCGCCTTTTCCCCTGAGCGGCACAAACCGGCATCCGCCATGTTCTTCCTGTCGAACCCCCTCGGCAGTCCGCCGCACAACCAGCAATGTCTGGATCGAAAAATCTCCCACCGGAATCACCAGCCGTCCGCCGACACGCAGTTGTTCCCGCAGTGCTGCCGGTATCACCGGCGCTCCCGCTGTTACAACAATCCCATCATATGGTGCTGCAGCAGGCCATCCCAACGATCCATCTGCACAATGCACTTCTACATTGCCGAACCCACCGCGATGCAATATTTCCTGCGCCTTCTCCGCCAGCTCCGGCACAATTTCCAGCGATACGACGCGCCGTGCCAAACGGCTCAGGAGAGCTGCGTTATAGCCGCTTCCCGTCCCAACCTCAAGGACCGTCTCATCGCCCGATAACTGCAGTTGTTGCAACATGTCCGCCACCATCAAGGGCTGGGAAATGGTTTGGCCCCGACCGATCGGCAACGGATAATCACCATAGGCATCCTCATCCGTTGTACCCGGCAAACAGAACCAATGGCGAGGCACCTCCCTCATTGCAGCAAGCACTCTGGGGTCGTCGATTCCTCTGCAGGCCAATTGCAGCTGCACCATACTGTCACGCAGCATTTTTGTCCCCTGTGTATCGCACAATTCTTCACGGTTCCCGTATTGGCCGCTAATAATACTCATATTGCCATACACTCTCGGTCGCCGACCACCCTGTTCCTTCCGCTTTTCTTACAAACATACAGGGCACTGTCCGCTTTTGAAATGCAGGAGTCGATATTCTCATCATAGTCATATGCCGCTACCCCGAAAGACATTGTAACCCGAAGCTGTTCGCCGTTCTCCCAGGGGATGACAATGGATTCGATTTTCTGCCGGATGTCTTCCGCACAAAGCAGGGCTTCCTCATAAGTTGTGCCAAGCAGCATGATGACAAATTCTTCTCCGCCCCACCGGCAAACGACATCATTGGCCTTTATGCTGTTCTTAATCAGGTTTGCAATCGCAATCAAGACTTTATCACCGGCCGCATGGCCAAAAGTGTCGTTAAAATTTTTGAAATAGTCGATATCACCCATGACAAAAGAAACCGGGTTCTTTTCCACCCCCGTCAAATCAACGCTTGTATTGAAGATTTCCTTTAATCCCCTTCGATTCACGGTATTCGTCAGAAAATCATACTTCGCGGCATTCTCCAGAAGGATTTGATATTTCCGCAACTCTTCCAGAGATTTTCCCAGCTGCGTTTCCGTTCTTTTTCGTTTGTCCACTTCAAACACCGTCCAGGACAACAGAACGCAAAGCAACAGGATGGGGAAGGTAAACAGCGCTGCTTGACCGATAACGAGCCAAACAGGAACAAAAAAGAGGATTCTCCAGGGTGCATCCTTGAATTCAGACAAGTAGACATAATATTTACCTGTGAATTGAACCGTGTCCTTCCTCGCTTTTTTCACTCTTTCGATCTCATCCGGGGAGGCATTCA
>CAZXCC010000174.1:3102-6178 GCA_964638945.1 uncultured Veillonellaceae bacterium
GTTGTAGCTTTTATTATCCGCACTATATGCAAGAAAACGAAAAAGTTCCTGGTCTTTCCTCACACCGTACCGGAAAAACTGATTGCCAAAAACAGTCATTCCTTCAATGAAATGACTGCTCAAGGAAATATACTCATTGATCAGGGCCTGTTTGGCTATGGCTTCACTTTCAAACTCTCTGATCAATTCCGTATACTTGCTGTGAAATGTAAAAACCACCGTCAGGACGAGAAACAGAATGATTATTCTTTTACTAATAGTCATTGCCAAGTCTCTCCACTGTTTTCCATTTCAAAAATTTTCCGCAATCAGGCCAGTCTGCATCACCCGCGCAATAGATTCAGCCAATCATTTTCAATATATTAAAAATTTCGACGTTTGGTCTCAACCTTCCTTTCACAAATCCATGTGCACCCATAATATTCAATCAAGGCTCTTCGGAAGAAATCCGAAGAGCCTTGATTTTCTTTTCTTCAAGACTTTTTTAGCCCCCTGCACAGTTGAATAAATTTTTGAAACACAGGAGAAATATACTTGTTTTTATGATAGACAATGCTGAATTGCCTGCGAAACCCCATTTCAGCAACTTCAACAATGGCCAGTTCTTTTTCTTGCGCTTCCTTTTGCACCGTCAGCCTGGACATCACGGAGAGCGCATGCCCGGCAGACACCGTCTTTTTGATCGTTTCCGCATTATTGTAGACTCCGTAGGTCCGCCATTTGATTCCGTTACTGTTCATCACCGATTCAAACAATTCCCGGGTCCCGCTTCCCTCTTCCCGAATAATGAATTCCAAATCCTCAAGTTCTTCCGGTTTTACCCGCTTCTTATCCGCAAATGGGTGAGTGGGAGCGCACACCACTACAAGTTCATCCTCCATGAACGGTTCACTCAGCATACCCTGGGACTGAATATTTCCTTCCACAAGCCCCACATCCAATTGGTCAAGCAATAGCATACCTTCGATGATTTTCGTATTGTTCACCGTGGATACAATCTTGACATGGGAATTTTCTTTCATGAATTCGTCAATGACATCGCATAAAATGCAGGTTCCGACAGTGACGCTCGCACCGATTCGCAACACGCCATTGCGGTTGATTTCCCGCATCTCCTCTTCTGCTTCCTTACTCAGGTTAAGAATGTGTCTCGCATAAGTTGCCAGCTTCTGTCCGGCCATCGTAAGAAACAGCTTCCGCCCCAATCGTTCGAACAGTTTTACATTGTAGTAACCTTCCAGTTCTGCAATGGCCTGGCTGATCGATGGTTGCGCTATGTGAAGTTTTTGCGCGGCAGCCGTCATATTTCCTTCGTCACATACACAGATAAATACATTCAAATGTCGCAGCGTCATACAAACCCTCTTTTAATTATAGTCTATAGCCTATTATTAATATTAAATTATAGTATTTTACATATTTATTTTCAAATGATATTATCACAGAGACGAAGGAGGAGTCTGTATGCCTGGTTTTTTTCTTGTTGCAACGCTTTCAATCATTGCCTATTTGCTTGGTTCACTGGTTCCATTGGTAGGCGGGCCGGTTTTTGGAATTCTAATCGGCATGCTTGTTGCGCTTTGGCAAAGACCGGTTGTTTTTGAAGCGGGAATCCTCTTCCTGTCAAAAAAATTATTGCCTGTTTCCATTATCCTGCTCGGTTTCGAAATGAATCTGTTTCACGTTTTTGACATTGGAAGCCAGTCCCTGTATATCATCGTCTTCACATTAAGCGCCGCATTTATTACAGCGTGGATTTTCGGACATTATTTTAAGCTGGAAGGAAACACCATCATTTTAATCGGCGTGGGAACTGCGATATGCGGAGGTTCAGCCATTGCGGCTACGGCGCCTGTCATATCCGCCACCGAAAGAGATGTTGCCTATTCCATATCAACAATCTTTTTGTTCAATATTGCAGCTGTGTTTATTTTCCCTTTCGCCGGTCATTTCATGGGAATGAGCGATGTGGGCTTCGGAATGTGGGCCGGAACTGCGATCAACGATACTTCTTCCGTAGTGGCTGCGGGCTATTCCTACAGCAACGAAGCGGGAAATTTTGCTACGATAGTAAAATTAACCAGAGCGCTGATGATAGTGCCAATCACGGTAATCCTGGCACTTGTTGCCGCAAGGAATAATTCCGGCAACAGCACTTTTAGCCTGATCAAGATATTCCCCTGGTTCATTCTTGGCTTTTTGGCCACTTCCATCGCAAACACAACAGGGTTTATCCCTGCAAATCTTGGAACAACACTGGCGCAAACCGGAAAATTTTTCATCATCATGGCCATGACTGCCATAGGCCTGAACACACGTCTTCACCATCTGGTCAACAATGGCGTCAAACCCGTACTCCTGGGGCTTTCCTGCTGGGTCGCGGTTGCGCTTGTCTCGATTGTTGCGCAATATGCTCTGGCGATCTGGTAATCGAGAGTACGCCGGCAATTAAAAAAGTTCCCGCTTGTTTTGACAAGGGAACCCACTTTGTTTAGACTATGGATAGTATCTGTGGGTAGGGGGATGTGCAAGATTACCGAAATATATATTTTTTCCGTTTTCCTTCTCTCCAGCTTTCTACAAACCGTGACAGGCTTTGGCTATGCAATAATCACAGCCCCGCTTCTGGCTTTGGTTCTGGGCGCAAAAGAAACCGTCATGCTTGTAATGCTGACAGCCTTAATCATATGCATTTTTTTAATCCGCGCTACGCGAAACCAGGGCAGCTATAGAACGATACTGCCCCTTCTCACCGCCAGCGTCATCGGCGCCATTCCCGGCGCTTATGTCATGACAATCATCAGCAATGAAGGCTTGAAACTTTTCATCGGTTTATTGCTCCTGGTCGTAACTATCGCACTTTGGAAAAGCTATTCCCTCCCTGTGAAGCACAGCAAGAGCGTCGAGTCGTTGATCGGCTTTGTCAGCGGCTTTTTGACTACAACGACCGGCATTACCGGACCGCCCGTAGTACTTTATTACCTGAATTCAAATGCGGAAAAAAACAAGGCAGAATTCCGAGCCAATTTAGCCCGTTTTTTTCTGCCGATAAATATCGCATCCATATTTTTTTCCT
>CAZXCC010000175.1:0-6144 GCA_964638945.1 uncultured Veillonellaceae bacterium
GTGCCGCAGGATCTCTGTCGAATACCGCCCGAATATCCTCCTTCATCTGTCTGAACATACCTATTCCTCCACCGTTACAGGCACACTTGCCTGATTTCTTTTGCGACGGAATCCTTGGTCTTGGGACACCACTCGTCCAATCCCTTTGATTTTTCCTGTAACGCAAACTCTACAATCCGCAGGTGCGTCATTGATGCAAATTTTCCCAGGATAGAGCATATACATTTTTCGATAATCAGTATCTGTCACATTCGGCATTACAACGTTCGCACCACGCTTCAGCGCCAGCATCCGCCCGTCAGGCTGCAAGGTTTCCATTGCCGTCGTTGCAGGAATATTGGCATCGGGAAGCAGCAGTCTTGTCAACGACATCATGCGGCAGGCAAGATCGAACGTGCCGCCTGATGCTTCTGCCAGGGGTGTGTCCGGATTGGGAATAAACGGGCCTATCCCGATCATGTCCGCGTCGATTTTTTTAAAAAATAGAAGATCACGGGCCAAAGATTCCACCGTCTGGCCCGGCAGGCCAACTAAAGAGCCTGTTCCCACTTCAAAGCCAAGTTCCTTCAAATCTTGGAGGCAACGCACACGGTTATCCCAGCTCATCCCCGGATCAAGTTTTTCATAAAGAGCTTTATCCGTGGTTTCAATCCGCAGCAAATAGCGGTCCGCCCCTGCATTTCGCAACGCTTCATATTCTTTCCGGGTTTTCTCCCCTATGCTCAGTGTCAGGGCAACCCCCAATCGTTTCAGTTCATCTAGAACCGGCCCCAGTCGTTCCGGAGTAAAATACTCATCTTCACCAGACTGCAGCACCAGTGTTTTATAGCCCAGCTCCGCTGCCCGACGGCCAAAAGCAAGAATGGTGTTTTCGTCCAGGCGATATCGCTCCACTTGCCGGTTGTCGCGCCGCAGTCCACAGTACAGGCAATTTTGCCTGCAGATATTGGAGAACTCGATCAAGCCGCGCAATTCAACCTGAGGACCCATATATTTTTCTCTTACCCGGTCGGCTGCGTCAAACAACGGTTCAGCAGCAGCAGGCTCCGACAGGAGGATGACCAGTTCAGCTTCTGTGAGGGAATGAGTGCTTTCTGCCTTCTTAATTAATTCTTCAATCGTTGGCGCCATATTTGTCGCCTCCCTGATATAATCAATTCTCATAAAATTAGTCGGATTTAATTTGATTTTATGCCCGGGGTGCTCTTTTGTCAATGGCACGAAAATTTACTCCCTTTCAGGTCCTACATTTTTCATGTCAGCCGCTTATTTTCTCGATTCAGAAAAAAACTCTGGAACATCCTTGATGAAAAATATAAAATAACAGTAAATAATAATATTATATTCAGATAATTTAAAGGAGGTATGTTATGAGCAACCCATCTGTATCTGTTCCAGTTCCTCCCCAGGATTCTTTCGCGAAAAAGTATGGACTCATCATCGCTCTTCTGGTCATGGTCGGAATCATGATGCTCCCCTCACCGCCCGATCTTCCGGTTGCCGGCCATCGTATGCTCGCCATCCTTGTCTTTTCCGTCATTGTCTGGATGACAGACACCATTTCCTACCCCGTCAGCGCAGCCGTCATTATGGCTCTGATGGCTTTTACCCTCGGCGCTTCGCCAGATCCGGCCAAGCCTGCCACTCTGTTCGGCACCACGCGTGGTCTGACCATTGCGTTGGGTGGTTTTGCCAATACCGCTCTGGCTCTCGTGGGCGGCGCGCTATTTATTGCAGCTGCCATGATGAAAACCGGACTGGACAAACGCATCGCCCTTGTTGTCCTGTCTAAAATCGGTGCAAAAACCAACCGTGTACTGGCCGGTGTCATTTTTGTCGGTTTCCTGCTCAGCTTTTTCGTTCCCAGCACAACAGCACGCGTATCCTGTCTTGTTCCGATTGTCATGGGCATCATCATTGCCTTCGGCGTAGATAAGAAAAGCAAATTCGCAGGAGTCATGATGATTGCCACTGCACAGGCGGACAGCATCTGGAACGTCGGCATCAAAACTGCAGCAGCCCAGAATATGATCGCAGTAGGGTTTATTGAAAAGCAGCTTGGTGTGAATATCACCTGGATGAACTGGTTTATCGCAGCCCTTCCCTTCGCAATCCTCATGTCTGTCGCCCTATACTATGTCCTATTGAAGGTTATGCCTCCGGAAATGGATGAAATTGCCGGTGGAGATGCGGTTGTCGCCAAATCCCTGGCCGATCTTGGCCCGATGAAAACAGATGAAAAGAAAATGCTCTTCATTTCCTTCGTTTTGCTGTTCTTCTGGGCTACGGAAAAAATTGTCCATCCGTTTGACACTTCTTCCACCACCATTGCTGCCATTGCCATCATGCTCCTGCCCGGCATTGGAGTCATGTCCTGGAAAGAAGCCCAGCCCAACATTCCCTGGGGAACTTTAGTTCTTTTCGGAGTCGGCATCAGCCTGGGCTCTGCCATCCTATCGACAAAAGCGGCAGCATGGATCGCCAAAGTAATCGTGGCCACTTTTGGATTGCAGACTATGCCTGCCCTGATTATTCTTGCCATCCTAGCAGGCTTCCTGATCTTCATTCATCTTGGCTTTGCCAGCGCTACCGCCCTGGCTTCCGCCATGATACCGATCATCATTTCCGTGTTGCAGAGCGTAAAAACTCCAGGCATCAATGTAGTCGGCATGACGATGATTCTCCAGTATGTTGTGAGCTTCGGGTTCATCCTGCCTGTCAATGCACCGCAGAATATGGTCGCTTATGGCACAGATACATTTGAAGTGCGCGACTTTATCAAAACAGGCATTCCGCTTACGATTATCGCCTATCTCCTGATTCTGCTCATGGGCGCCACCTATTGGAAGTGGATTGGTGTTATGTAAAATTATCTCTGTAGCCAAAGAGGAGGAAACGGCCCAGCCGTTTCCTCCTCTTCTATTTTCTTGTATTACTTCAACCCCATAATTTCCTTGATCATCCGTACTTTATTGCGGCTGACCGGTACCTGGCGAACTTTACAGCCATCCACTTTCAGATAATATGTTCCGTGCATCCAGGGAATGATCTCAAGAATTTTATCCAAATTTACTATGTATTGCCGATGAACCTGAACAAACTTGGCTTTGACTGGCGACCGTTCCTGCAAAATCTCAGCGATTTCCTGAAAATTGAAGGCAGTGGTGTACTCATTTTCTCGGGTATATATATATACAGTCTTCTCCTTCACTTCCACCAGAGCAATTTCTTCGGGAGAAAGCGGTATAATTTTCCCACAGGCCTGCACGCAGATTTTGTTTACATCGGCCCGTGTTACGGGTTTGGACGCACGAAGCAGGCAAAATACCTTCTCCATTACACCGGCAATTTTTTCTTCAGTCACCGGTTTTGTAATATATCCGACAGCCGGAGTATCAAAAGCATCCAGCGCATACTCCGGGTGGGCAGTTACCATAACCAGCAGCGGCGGATTCTGCAGCCCTTTAAGTTTTCGGGCCATTTCAATGCCTGAAAGTCCTGGCATCTGAATGTCGAGAAAAACCAGATGAGGCTTTTGTTCAGCGATATGCGCAATCGCATCAAATGCCTGGTGAAACTTGCCCTCGATTTTAATATCTCCATATTTTTCGAGCAAATACTCCATTTCATCACAAATGGGGGCTTCATCATCGACGATCACGGTCCTGACCATCAGGCAATCACCCGGCTTTCAAAGGGGATTTTGACAATGGCCTGCGTACCGTTTCCCTGCTGACTCGTGAGTGTAAGCCCATATTTATCACCATATAGACTTTTCAGTCTCTGTGTCACGTTTTTTACACCAATGCGGTCAGACTCCGATAGCAACCCGGATAATTTTTTCGCAGGAATTCCCACGCCATTGTCCTGAATACACAAAACAATTCCCTGATTTGTCAACTGTCCTTGGATATGTAGGCGGCAATCGCTCACCTTGGGAAACAGACCGTGTTCCAGGGCATTTTCAACAATAGGCTGCAGCGTCAGGGGAGGAATCATGGCCTCATACAGGTCGGAGTCAATATCGATTTCAACGGTTAAGCGATTGCCAAAACGAACTTTGGCAATCTCCAGATAAGCAATGATCCCATCCATTTCATTTTTCAGAGAAATAAACTCACTGCGGTTATCGAAACATCGCTGCATCAGTGTAGCCAGGTGTGCCAGCAGAGTCCGAGCCGTTTCCGGACTGGTCCGGCAAAAAGACATGATGGTATTCAGGGTATTATAGAGAAAATGCGGATTTATCTGTGCCTGCAGGGCTTTGAATTCCGCTTTTTCCCGCATTCTTTTCTGATTATCAATCTCAGCCAGTTCAATCTGCACTGACAACAGATGTGCCAAGCCGTCCGCCAGACGGATGTCGACCTCCGTCACGCTGTTATTTTCCATGCGCGACAATTTTATTGTTCCTGCCACCTCGCCGCTTTGTGAAAAAAGCGGCGCAGCAACCCCGGAGTTCAATGGGCAGTCTGGGACCGGACATCCACGGTCTTCGGCTGTGTACAGGACAACCAGGCGTTTTTCTTTGATGGCTTTGCGAGTCGATTGTGTCAAAATTGGCTGTCCGACCTTATGATGATCATCACCGGCGCCAACAAAAGCCAGAACATTTTTGGTATCTGTTATGGATACCGAATCAACACCTGTAAGTTCCTTGATAATGCAGGCTGTTTTTGCCGCCGAGGCTTCGTTCAGGCCTTGTCGCAGATAGGGCAGCGTCCTGCTGGCAATCTCCAGGGACAATTCTGCTGCATCAGCACTGTGTGCCTCTCGTGAAGTCTGAATATCTTTGATAATAATAATAAAAATAACAGTACCCAACACTGTCACGATAGTAGTTGGCAATGCAATCGCTTTCTCAAGTGACAACGCCGCTTCAAACGGTTTGGCAAAGGCAATGACCAAAGATTTTTGCACCAGTTCTCCTGCCAGCGCGAGCATCGCCCCAATTTTCCAGTTCAGTTGATAAAGCCCTAGTTTATACCGGGCGAAGCCAGCCATCAATCCACCAATCACTGCAGCAATACCACATACTTCCGCTGTAAACCCGCCTAAAAAATAGCGATGCAGACCACTGATAATCCCCACAGTTCCGCCGACAACCGGCCCGCCCATAATTCCGCCGATCAGTGTTCCGACAAGACGGGTATTGGCCAGGGCGTCTTCAACCGGAATGCCGTGATATGTGCCAATCACTGACAAAGATGCGAAAATCGCAACCAAAGTAACAAAGTGTTTGGGCTGCAGCGGGTCGTACACACAACGCATGATAAACTTGTTCCGGCCGAACAGATATGCAGAGATGGCAATAACCGCCGCATCTCCAAGCAAGTCAAGCAGCATTGTTTTTTGCCCCCTTGTATTTCGTTCCTGACGGTTTAATCACCGAACACGTCCTCTCTTCAATGAAAAAAATATGCCAATAGTCGATAACACCGTAAAAACCATCAATGCGTAGTGAATACTGTCCAGAACCATGGGAACGGAATTTGCACCCAGCACTGCCTGTCCACCATGCCATGCCATGATGAGCGCCACGATTGACATACTGACTGCCTGTCCCGACATTCTCATTGTTGCAAGAGAAGATGCAGCCACACCATATTTTTCCTTTCCGACTGCGCCCATGATTGCATTATTGTTCGGAGAGGAAAAGAATGCAAATCCAAGCCCCATGATCGACAAATCAGTGATTACCATCGGCAGGGAAGAATCTTTTGAAATAAAAATAAATAAAAACAATCCTACCGTTGTCAATGCCATCCCGACTGATGCCACGATACGCGGTTCCATCCTGTCTGACAGGCGTCCGGCAAAAGGGGAAAAAATCGCCATCAACATCGGTTGCGACAACATCACCCAGCCGGCAGAGCGCGCATCCAGCTCCATAACCACTTGCAGGTAGAGCGATGCAAGAAAACCAACTGCAAATGTCGCGCTGTAGTTGATCATGGCAGCCAGATTCGAAAAAGCAAAAGTCAGATTTTCGGTAAAAAGCCGAATTTCCAGCAGAGGATGTTCCCGCCGGCGTTCATAAAAGATGAATCCGATCAATAAACAAATTCCAATGCATAACGCCAAAAACGGTACTGCACCATACACTAGAAACGCCAGCCCATAGAGCGTTGCCACCAAACCGGG
>CAZXCC010000176.1:0-6103 GCA_964638945.1 uncultured Veillonellaceae bacterium
TCCGGGCCATATATAAAAGGATATTTGCACCATGGACCATCGCTGACCGGTCAAAGGACATTCCCGGGTCATGCAATCCGGGAGTAAGGTTGCAGCCAAGACCGACATAGCCGGTTTTCAGGCTGGGCTTCGCTTTGACAAAATTATGGAAGTCTTCGCCGCCGGGAGTCACGATGGGATCGAGCAATCCCTGCTCGCCCAGCACCGCGCAGATCGCTTCCCTCGCCAGCGCAGTTATTTCCGGATGATACTCGGCGCCGGGAACTCCACCTTTCACGGCGGTCTCCGCTGATGCCCCCACAGTAGCCGCACCGGCTTTTATCGCATTTTCCGCCTGCTCCAGGAGGCTTTTCATCGCGTCATTCTGTTGTGCGCGGATATCCAGGGCCATTTCCGCCTTGTCGGGAATGGCGTTCAATGTTGCCCCGCCTGCCTGCAGTTTCGTCACCTTGCAGCTCCAGGGCACGACCGGGTTGATATGGATTGCGTTGACGGCATTCACCGCTGCCGCAGCCGCATCGATGGCATTGATGCCGAGATGGGGACGAGCGCCATGCGCCGTGCGTCCTGTAATGGTAGCTTCCATGATATAGCTTGACCCATGATACAATGCAGGAGTTGCCTGGCCAGTTTTTGCCTCCTGCCCCGGACGCAGGTGAATGCCGATCATGATATCCACATCTTCCAGCGCGCCGGCTTCGATCATGCGGGTAGCGCCAAACAGCTTCTCTTCCGCCGGTTGAAAGAATATTTTCAGTGTCCCGCGCTTGATACCCGTTTTGGCGATTTCCTCAGCCGCTGTCAGTACCATGGCACAATGCGAGTCATGGCCGCAGGAGTGAACGCAAATGTCTTTTCCATCCACCGTATGTGCAAGTGCGTCCATATCGGCCCGCAGCGCAACAACCGGTCCCGGTTCTTTTCCTTTGAGCACGGCAACGATGCCTGTTCCGCCGACGCCGGTTGTTACTGCAAACCCTGCAGCTTTAATCTTATCAGCCAGCCATGCTGACGTTTTGAACTCGGCAAAACCTACCTCCGGCATCGCATGCAACGCATCATACGTTGCCAATATTCTTTTTTCCATCGGTTCCATCATTTTCCCCTCCCTGATATGCTATGCGATAAACCTCATGACAAGCATGGCAATACAAGCATTCAATATGCTTGCCACCATTAACAGCGGCCAATATTTTTTGGGCACATCAGCCACACCAAGCAAACGGCCCATGTATTGCAACTGGGCGCCCATCAAAAACAGGGCCGGAATCAAAATGGAAGCGTGCGTACCGTTCAAAATGCCTTTCGTGAGCAAGCTGACGGCAACACCGGTTCCAGCCGAAGACGAGAGCCAAGTTGTCAGAAGCACCGTGACTGCCTCTCCAGGCAAGCCGAATATGCCCATCAAAGGGCCAAACAATTTGCCAATAAGCTGCATCGCGCCAAGAATATTCAAAATTTCCGCAATGACATAGGCCATCAATACGTTGGGCAACAAGTTGTTAATGGCAATTTGGAAACCTTTCCGGGCACCGATGACAAAAATATCAAACGGATTGTTGGATGTCGCTGGTTTTGCATTATTGCTCATCGACAAAATCCTCCTTGTACACCGTGCTTAAGACGAAACGGACAAAAATGGCGCCGACAAATTTCAACACAAACATCAGTATCAATGGGATAATGACAGGCACCGTCAAAAAAGCAAACAGTGCAACGCCTATGGAGAAGTAATTGCTGATCATGCCCGCCCCGGAGTACTGCCATGCACTCATCACCACGAGGTCTTTTTTATTTATCTGCTTTTCATCATACAGTTCTTTGGTAAGAGCCGCCCCGGCATCCGTACTTTGCAGGTCGGTGATCAGCGCCAGTCCGGTGAGACCCGGGATTCCAAGCAATGGTTTCAGTAGAGGTGTAAGCATTTTATGTGCCGCGCGGATTGCTCCATAGTGAGTGAAAATTTCCAGAAAGCCTAGTGCCAACATAACGCTGGGAGCAAGAGACAACGCAAAAAGAAACCCCGCCCGCGCACTGACTCCGCCGGCGCCCATGAAGTTGTTTTTTGCAGGTTCTTTCATCGTACCGAAGGTACCGCCCAGCGTGGTAAAGTCAAAAGCGCTCAGCCACTTCATCCCGCCAACCTGCATAAGGAGACCCGAGAAAAAAATAATTGCTACGAGCAAGGCTACATAGGCTCCTGGTCCGGCCTTCCACTCATCGATCTTCTGATCTTTTTTCTCTTCAGCCATCGATATCCCTCCATGCTTATTTTTTGTATGGTTGTAGAGTGTAATTATACGGATAATCACGCAATAAGTCAATCACACAAACGTTTTCCGCCATATTCCACTCCTTTTCCAAAGGACATTTTTCTCCATCAATCACACAGTGAAAAGACCGTGTCGAAACTTTTGTTTCGTCACGGCCCTTTGAGTGAAATTTTGTTTCGGTTTATCTGCTATTTTGCTTTTGCCGGATCCTGCGTCTTGCCGCTGCGCCGCTTGTTGAGTTCCGTCAGCAGTTCCACAGGACTGATGCCGTGCCAGGCCAGGAGGACTAAACAGTGATACCACAAGTCAGCCATTTCATAAAGCACTTCGCCCTGACTGTCATTTTTTGACGCGATGACTGTTTCCGTGGCTTCTTCACCGATTTTTTTCAGAATTTTGTCTTGTCCCTTATCAAACAAAAGGTTGGTATACGAACCTTCTTTCGGATGAAGCCGGCGGTCTTCGATCACAGCATAGAGTTCCTGCAAAACTCCTGTCAACGGCTCTGCAGCCGGTTTATCATCGCCAAAGCGCCGGCTGAAACAGGAAAATGTCCCTTCATGGCAGGCTGCTCCGGTCTGTTCGACTTTTACAAGCAATGTATCGCCATCACAGTCATAAAAGATATCCCGTACTTTCTGCACGTGTCCGGAAGTTGCCCCCTTGTGCCAGAGCTCCTGACGGCTGCGGCTGTAAAACCAGGTCTCATTGCATTCCAGAGTTTTTTCAAGCGACTCGCGATTCATCCATGCCACCATCAATACGGTTCCAGTCACAATATCCTGAATGACCGCAGGGACCAGTCCTTTTTCATCAAACCGGATTTTATCCATCATTTACAACCGCACCTCAATTCCCTTGCCGCGGAGATACTCCTTGGTCTGCCGAATGCTGAACTCCCCATAGTGAAAAACCGATGCCGCCAGAACTGCATCCGCTTTCCCCTTCATCAGGGCGTCGGCAAAATGTTCCAGCGTACCTGCGCCGCCGGAAGCGATGACAGGTACCTCGACCAAATCGGACACTGCACGGTTCAGTTCATTGTCGTATCCGTCTTTCGTTCCGTCGCAATCCATACTTGTCAGCAGTATCTCCCCAGCCCCAAGCGCAACACCCTGTTTGATCCACTCCAGAACATCGATTCCCGTCGGTGTTCTGCCGCCATTGATGAACACTTCCCATTTTCCATTGCCTGATCGTTTGGCATCCACTGCCAGTACGATACATTGCCGCCCAAAACTTTTAGCGCCTTCGGCAATCAGGGCAGGTTCTTTCACCGCCGCAGTATTCAGGGAAACCTTATCCGCACCTGCATGAAGCATCGTCCGGATATCGTCGACCGAACGGATTCCTCCCCCCACGGTAAACGGAATGAAAACCTGGCTTGCGGTGCGTCGCACCACATCCACCATGGTGCTGCGTCCGTCCGATGAAGCTGTGATATCGAGAAAAACCAACTCGTCAGCCATTTCCCTGTCATAAAATGCTGCCAGCTCCACAGGATCGCCTGCGTCACGTAGAGAAACAAAATTGGTTCCTTTTACAACACGGCCATTTTTTACATCAAGACAGGGAATGATACGTTTTGTATGCATCAATCCTTTCCTCCCTGCGCAACCCGAAGAACATCAGGTAGTGAAACCGCTCCCGTATAAAGCGCTTTTCCGATGATGACTCCCTCTATTCCTTTTTCAGCCAGGGGTCGCAAAGTCAAAATATCTTCCATCCCCTTGACGCCGCCCGAGGCGATGACAGGCAACCCGGAAGCAACAGCCAAGTCCAGCGTAGCCGGAACATTGATGCCTGTCAGCATGCCGTCACGGGAAATATCCGTGTAGATGATTCGGGTTGCACCGACTTCTTTCATGCGGATTGCCAGGTCATTCACCTGCATCAGACCGGATTTTTCCCATCCGTCTACTGCAACTTCGGTTCCACGTGCATCGATGCCAATCACAATGCGTTCTCCATGCTCGGCGCAAACCTGGCGTACAAGCTCCGGTGACCGGACTGCAACAGAACCGAGGATTACCCTGTTGACGCCGGCTGATAGCACTTCCCTCACCATTTCCGCCGTGCGGATACCTCCACCCAGCTGAATCTTGACTTTGAGGGTTCTGGCAATTTCCGACACTATCGCCATGTTTACGGGATTACCAGCTCTTGCGCCATCCAGGTCCACAATATGAAGCCAGGCAGTCCCCGCTTCCACCCATCGTTTTGCTGCATCCAGCGGGTTTTCGGCAAACACCGTTTCCCTGTCAAACCGGCCTTCTTCCAGGCGGACGCACTTACCGCCGCGTATATCAATCGCCGGAAAAATAATCATCGCAACCGCTCCTTGAAATTCGCCAAAATTTTCAGCCCTACAGCACTGGATTTTTCCGGGTGGAACTGTACAGCCTGGACCAAATCCTTTCCAACCGCCGCCGTCACAATTCCGCCGTATTGGGTCACTGCAGTGATGATGGACGGATCGTCCGGGACCGCATGATAACTATGAACAAAGTAGACGAATGCCGGTTCAGGCAAGTCAAGGAATAAGGGACTGTTGTTCCTTTTCGTCAGATTGTTCCAGCCCATGTGGGGTATTTTCAACCCAGGTGCAACAATTTTCCTTACTACGCCTTTGAAAATTCCCAGTCCCGGGACACAGGGATCTTCTTCACTGCCTTCGAACAGCATCTGCAGTCCCACGCAAATTCCCAAAAAAGGTTTGCCTGCGGCAATCACTTCATGAATCACCGGCGCCAGTTCCCGTTCGTGCAGGTTTTTCATACAGTCCCCAAAAGCGCCGACTCCAGGCAAAACAACCTGGTCAGCCTGTCTGACCTCGTCAGGATCCCGGGTGACTGTCACTTTCGCGCCGACTTTTTCCAACGCTTTGGCCGCGCTGTGCAAATTTCCCATGCCATAATCAATAATCGCGACTTTTATCATCTTCCGACCCCTTACCTATAAATGAAGACTTGCTTCAGGTGGAGTTTAACACCATCTGAAGCTTAGTCAAATTTACTTCGAGCTACAGCCTGTTAATCCCGCCCTAAGAAGGCGGGGTCTTACTGGCTGTACGAAGATAAACAACCTTTACTGGAAGGAATGCCCTGCACTCTCGGGTCGATTGCCAAAGACTGCGCCAGTGCACGGCCCAGCCCCTTGAATACAGCCTCGATCATGTGGTGCCGGTTTCGTCCGGCCAACAGTCTGACATGGAGAGTCAATGCCGCATTGAATGCAAAGGCGCGCAAAAATTCTTCCAACAGTTCCACGTCAAAGTCTCCTACACGACCGTTTCCCATTTCTGCTTCCAGCGCCAGATATGGCCGACCGCTGTAATCGACCACAACGAGTGCCAACGCTTCGTCCATGGGCAAATAAATCTGCCCATAGCGTTGAATTCCCCGTTTGTCACCCGAAGCCTGCGCAAACGCCTGGCCCAGAACAATTCCTACATCCTCCACGGTGTGGTGGCCATCGACTTGCAGATCCCCGGTTGCTTTGATATCTAATGTAAAAAGACCATGTTTGGCAAACAAAGTCAGCATGTGATCCAAAAATCCTATGCCTGTATCAATGTGAGCCTCGCCTGCTCCATCAATATTCAACGCTATTTTGACTGCGGTCTCTTTGGTCTGGCGGGAACTGCTTGCCACTCTTTCCAACCGTTTCTCACTCTTGGGCATCCGACTTCCTGCCTCCTTTTTTCTGGAGCCGTTGCGCACTATAGTCGCGCACACACGAACACACCAATTTGTTTTCTGCTGTATTGCCGACCGTTATCCTCACACATCCTGCCAGTTCCGGGTTATAAGACAAATTCCGCACCCCTA
>CAZXCC010000177.1:0-1653 GCA_964638945.1 uncultured Veillonellaceae bacterium
TAAAAAAATTAGGATTTATATATTCTCAGGATTCGTTTTATCCACCGACAGGATTATTTCATCCTTCTTATTTGCTGGCAAGTCAGGCGTATAAAAAAATGCGAAGTAAGTTGACGATGCAAATGCACGAAGATTTGAGCTGAAACAATGTTTCTGAGAAAGCCTGAAAAGATATCGGTTGCTGGTAGCCTGCAGTTTTTTGATGGAGAGCTAATATTGGAATAGAACCACAAATTTTTGAGTAGAGGAAGAGTATTTTCCATCAAGTGCATAAAAGGGGGCGCCAAAAATGCTGAGAAAAACCTTCGTGATTTCGGTTCAGCTTCTATTCGCTGTTTTCCTGGCGTTTTATTGCGGAAGTGCTGTGGCCGGCTCCGCCGAAAAAGAAACTGACCCACATGCAGCCTATGTTAAATTCCACTTTCAGGACCGGGAAATGGATTTCGTTTTTGGTTCGATGCTCTTGGGAGCCACACGAAATCGTGGTTTCGAAATCGGCGAGGCTTTCTATACTGCCAGCCAGATCAAGGATGGCAATGCTGCGAGTTGGCAGAAACAATGGATCGAGACAGCCCGTCTCGTTGAAGAAAGAGGCAGGCAAGCCTTGGCGCGAGGACATAATATCAGCGCAAGGGATCAATATCTTAGAGCTTCATACTACTATCGCGCAGCTTTGATTTCCATGCATCCGGAAGACTCCCGTTTTCGGGAAACAGCATTGAAAAGCCGGGAACTTCTTAAAAAAGCGGGAAGGTTCTTCGAGCCGCAGGTGGAGTATATTGAAATTCCATTTGAAGGAACCGTGCTTCCTGGCTATTTTCGCAAAGCGAATTCTGGGAATTCCCCGCGAAAAACATTGATTATGATTGGAGGAGCGGAGACTTTCGCGGAAGACCTGTATTTTTACATTGCAGATCAAGCTTTTGACCATGGATACAATTTTCTTACGGTTGATTTGCCGGGGCAGGGTCTCCTGCCTTTTGAAGGGAAATTTTTTCATCGCGATATGGACATTTCAATGAAGCGCATTATCGACTATGCACTAAATCGCACTGACGTCGATTCCGCACGTCTGGCGGTCTATGGCTTCAGTACCGGAGGCTTCATTGCTCCTCAGGCTGCGATGCACATCCCACAGATCAAGGCTCTTGCCATGAGTCATTGTGTCGTGGACGGATATGCAGAAGTCGCAAATATGCCTGCAATGACACCGGAGTCAGTGCAAAGCTGGTCATCTTTCAAAAAGGGAACCTATCAGGGTCTCGCTTGGCGTTTTGGACTGAATACGGATAACTTCGCCGGCCTGGTGGCAGCGAATGAAGGTTTCTCCTTTGAACCGGCCAAAGTGACGATTCCATCCCTGATCTTGGTGGGTAACGGAGAGTCCCAGGGAAAAGAGGTGCAGAGGCAGACGAGAATCTGTGTCGAAGGTCTGAAAAACCCCCGGAACCGACTCGTGGTTACACCAGCTGAAGAAGGAGCATCTGCACACTGCATCCTCGATAATCGCAGCCTCATGAGCCAGGAATTGTTCGACTGGCTGGACGAGGTTTTTAAATAGTTCAGAGGATTCATAATGAATTGCGGAATGCAAAAGGGTTCCCGACATGGGAACCCTTTTGCATAGGACGTTATAGGTTTTATTATCGAAAA
>CAZXCC010000177.1:1753-6102 GCA_964638945.1 uncultured Veillonellaceae bacterium
AGCATTCGATTTGCAATTTGCAACACAGCTTTTTTATCTTCCGGCAATACAATACCTGCCTGCAAATTCGGAAAAATAATATTGTGAATTGTTCTTTGTTCCTCCTCCGTAGGAACAAAGGCATCGATGCCATATTTTACAAAGGCGTCGGTATACAAACCACTGCTCATAGTAAACGCTGTGCCGAAGACTACGACTCTTTTGCAGTTTTTTTCTTTTGCGAATTTACAGGTTTCTTCGACGATGCTTATCAGAGGCAGAGGAGATTGCCTGCGTACCTCATCGAAAACAATATGGGCAGTATTGGCCGCCATGACTGCAAAATCGGCTCCACCAGCTGCCAGGCTCTTTATTGAGCTGATAAAACGATTGGTAAATTCTTCCCATTGTTTGTTTGATACCAGAGAGTACATTTCAGTGAGGTTTAAGCTGTCGATGATCATGAGAGGGTAATTTTCATCCGCCGTCCGTTTCCTATATCCATCGAGGATTCCCTTATAGTAATCCACTGTGGATTCGGGGCCAATTCCGCCTACCAGTCCAATCTTTTTCAACACGAACACCTCCAAAATGATAGCTGGCTTTTTCGGCAGTTTCCCGTGCATAGGGATGCCGGCACCCTTTTTGCGCAACACTTTTTTGATACGAAATGACATGGAAGACAAAAAATGCACGGGAAGGAATTCGGTTTCAAAGGAGAGAAAATATCCACATAATTATAGCTTCGGTGGCCTGAAAAATCTTCGGCGATTCGAAAGATATGCGAAGAAGGAGCGATATGATGAAAAAAGTGCGGAAAGTCATCATTAATGAATTCGGTGCACCGGAAAAAATGCGAATTGTATCGACTGATATGCCTGACCCAGCTCCGGGTGAGGTTCAACTGCGTCAGACCGCCATTGGGCTCAACTTCATCGATATTTACCAACGTCGTGGTGTTTATCCTTTGTCTCTGCCAACGGGACTTGGCCATGAAGCAGCTGGTGTTGTCGAAGCCATCGGAGCTGGAGTCGAACAATTCAAGCCTGGAGACCGGGTTGCCTATATGCATGCAGGGATTGGCGCGTATGCCGATTATCGCAATGTGCCTGCCGATCGCCTGGTCAGTATCCCTGTGAATGTATCCGATGAGCAGGCGGCAGCCCTTTTGTTCAAAGGCATTACCGCACAGTATCTTCTGCGGCGCACCCATGTGGTCAAGCCGGGAGAAGTGGTTCTGATTCATGCGGCAGCAGGCGGGGTCGGTCAAATCCTTTGCCAGTGGGCAAAGGGACTGGGCGCCTTTGTCATCGGTACTGCCGGTACAGAAGATAAATGTGACGTTGCGAAAAAAGCCGGAGCAGATATTGCCATCAATTACTCCAAAGAAGACTGGCCGGCAGCTCTCCTTTTGGAAACTGGCGGCAATAAAGCCAACGTTGTCTACGATTCCGTCGGGAAGGACACTTTTCTAAAATCACTGGACTGTGCCGCACAATTTGGTCTTGTTGTGCTGTTTGGAGCGGCTTCCGGCCCAGCGCCCGCCATCGATCCGGAATTGCTTAATAAAAAAGGGTGCCTGTTTCTAACCAGACCGTCGGTGTTTCCCCATAATGCGGATTCGGCGGTATTTCGTGCTAATGCAGCGGAATTGTTTGATGTTATGGTGTCTGGAACTGTAAAATCGAGCATCGGTGCCAGATTTAAACTTGATGATATCGTGGAAGCTCACAAAACAGCTGAAGCCAGGGCAACCGTAGGAGCTACCCTGATCATTCCGTAAATGAGATTCGTCACATTTTGAATCGCAGAAAAAGTAGCGTTATGACGAAGGAGAAACGAGGATGTCAAACGTGGGATTTCGAATCCAATCCAGGATTAACCGCCCTGACAAAAATTTGGTGGAAGCTTTCCGAGGCATTCCTGTGGCAAACATATCGGATAATATGAACCGGACGTGTTGTTTGCACGCCAGAATTCGACCCATGAATTCCGTGCCGTTGCTCGGACCTGCTTTTACGGTCAAAACTCGGCCTGGTGACAATCTGTTGCTGCATAAAGCAGTTGACATGGCAATGCCGGGAGATGTCATTGTGGTCGACGGCCAGGGCAATCTTGAATATGCTCTGATTGGGGAATTGATGTTCCTCTGGGCGCGCGAAAGGGGGATTGCCGGAATCGTAGTTGACGGTGCGGTGAGGGATGCCGATGCCTTACGCGCCATGGACATTGCGGCGTATGCTGCAGGAATCACCCCAGCAGGTCCGTCGAAGGAAGGTCCCGGTGAAATCAACTTTCCGATTTCCTGCGGAGGGGTGCTGATAAACCCGGGTGATATCATGATAGGCGACTGTGACGGGATTGTTGCGATCCATTCCGAGGATGCGCCGGAAGTGTTGAAAAAGGCGCAGGCTACAGTAAAAAAGGAAGCAGATATTATCCGGGATATAAAGAATCGGGAGTGGGACAGATCGTGGGTCGATAAAGTGCTTCGTGATAAGAACTGCGAATTCATTGGCTGAAGGGGCTCTGTGGAATAAAATCAAACAATTGACACAATTCAGAGAATGTGGTGTTATACAGGTAGGAACTTACGAAGGGAGGGATTATCATGAAAATGAAAAAGAATGCTAAACCGCTCTCTGAAGCAACGATTGGGGATCTGACAGATCAAAAATGTGGGTTTTGCGGGTTGTATCTGGAATTTTCCGAGGTGGAGCGCGAAGAGAAACGGGCATGGCTGTCATGCCCGCAATTCATGGCGGAACGGGAATTTTCCATGAATGAACACTCTTCCTTTGCGGTACCTTTGACGGAAACGGGATATAAAGTTGGAGATGAACTAAAAAAATATCGTCCGTTAAAGCAAGCTCATGATACGGGACGAATGCACCATGACCGTCCGAACATGACAGCTCCTCCGAAAGCCATCGGGAAAAGTTACAAATTTACAAGCGGATCAGAAAGGAAACGCGTGACCTAAGTAGTTCCCTCTTTTACGGGTGCACCAAGAATGAACTTATTCAAGGCTTTCAGGGTTATACCTGGGAGCCTTTTGCTTCAACAGGGGTCATTATTTTAAAGCCGCAGGACCAAATAGTCCATTGCCAATCGGAAGCAGCCCCGCTTGGCGGATAAATCGCCATGGATGCTCAACGGGCCTTTCTGGACGATTTCTTCATCGGCAATGACTCTCTGCGCGGTTGGGTCTATCAGTAATGCTCGTATTTGCATAGTTGCCTGTGACTGGGTAAGGGTAAAATACCAGAGGAAGGTATATCTGCTGGCTGCATTCGGTCCTGATACCACCAATACCAATACTTGGCGATATGGAGTGGTTTTGAGGAAAGCGAAGAGTTCCTGGCGGGAAGGCAAATCCGCTTCCTTGAGCAAACCTTTGACATCCCAGTAGTATTTGCGGTATTTTGACTGGATTTCTTCGCCGACAACCAGCTGCGGGAACCTTTCCAGAAGTTTTTCTTCCACGATCTTGTAAAAATCAGCCATTCTGAAGAAAGGATCACCGATAAACAAAACGCCGATTGGATTTTGCGGGTCATAGTTGGGGGCGGCAGACAGAGTGCCGGAAGATATAAAGAGAAACAAGGTTGCAAGAAGAATGAAGCGAAAAAAACTACGCATATACATCCCTCCCTGATTAATATTTCCATAAGGAAGAATACAAAACCTTCTGAAAAATAAAAAAAGGGATTTGTGATGAAATAAAGAAGTTATTTTTGCAAACCTTGCGTTTATCTAGAAGATCGGAGCAGGTGCCATGCAACGCAACCGATTTTTCCTGTGCCAATATACGTATGAAAAACGCTGTGTTGCTGCTTTGATATTTCTGGCAGTATGGATATTCTCTGTGTTTCCGTGCCTGGCACGGCAGGCATCCGAGACGAAGCGAGTTTTGTTGATTCCTTCCTATAATTTTGATTACTTGGGAATCCAGTGGTTTAATCAAGGCATAATGTCGGGATTTGCTGAACAGGAAGGCATAAAAATTTCCTGCTCCATCGAAAATTTGCAACTTGCGGCTTATCCGAACGATGAAACATACTTCGAGACCATGGCTGCAGCGTTGCGCATCAAATATGCTCGTGAAAAGCCCGACCTGATTATTGCACAGTATAAACCTTCCACACAGTTTCTGTACCGTTATGGACAAAGCATCTTTGCCGATGTTCCCGTTGTATTCGCCGGATTGGAGCTTGAAGATTATGGTGGGATGAATTTTCCACCACACTTTACCGGTATCACCACTTCTTTCAACGCAAAAAGGAATATTGACCTGATTCTCCAGTTGCATCCACAGACAAAAACAATATATGTGATTGCAGGAGTAGGTTCCAGCGAAAAAGATATGG
>CAZXCC010000178.1:0-6054 GCA_964638945.1 uncultured Veillonellaceae bacterium
CAAACACCTCTGATTCGAAAACCGGCTCACTTCTGGTCTCTGGCGATGGGGATTCCGCTTGAAAAAAACTCCATGTCGGAGCAATTCCGACATGGAGTTTTTTGAAAGGCATGAGAATCGGTTTTACTAATGGAGCCTTTATTTATGACGGGTTTCCATAGTATATGGATACACGGTAATTGTGGTGACAACAGAAGAAGGTATGTTTGTAAATTCTCCCAGAGGATTATCATTGGGGAATATATAGAACCCGTGTCTGTTCTTATTGTCGATTGCAGAGTTGGAAAGCAACGCCTTGGAAAATCCGACAGTCAACAATCTTGGTTCTACCGGCACACCCCTGCCATCTACTACACCATAATGTTGCCATACGTCGTTATTTTGTTTCGGCCCAAACAGCTGCGTCCCCTCGGGAGGAAGAGCGTTATAAAAGGTGAGGAGATCAGTTGGCAGAGAACTTTTAACAGATGACCAAACAAAACTGGGGGCAAATACTCTATTTATTTTTTTGGAGCCGTAGTTTTGGGAAACCAATTTATCCCATGGAGCTGACGGTGTGCTTACGCTTTTTAGAGCATTGACTACTTTCCCAAGGCTTTTGAACCCATATTCCCAATCTTTGACGCATTTTCCATTACAGTCCGTGCTAAATTTCAATGTCACCGGATAGGAAAAATAATCAACATAGGAATTGTCAATAGTTAACCCTTGATCATTCACAGTATATTCCACAAAGCTAAATGCCTCATCTCCAAATGGACTGGGCTGGGTCCCCGCTGCGACATCTCCCGAGACAAACCATATTCTTCGGACAGTCGCTGTAGCCAGTTGATGATTAGTCAGTGTTTTTCCATCTGCCAACACAATTGCTTGCCAAGTATTACTCCCCGAATCATATATATGAAGCGGGGCGCCTGAAAGATTTACTATATTTACCATTGGGTTTGCTAATGCCACAGAGCATGTGAACAAGAACGTCAAGCAAAGAAACAGACTCAACACATGTTTTTTTGTAACATTCATCCTGGCAACCTCCATCTTTTGTTATTTCCCATAATCTCCTGATCATTTCTTGAACCATGGCGCTTCTCTTTGCTGGATAAAAATGTCCGGCTTATGAAACGATGCAGACTAACACATCCTTTCCATCAGAATACCGAAGTTTTCATCCCTCCTCTTATTTCATAACCAAACCGCAATAATCTTTGTGAATATTTAATTTTTTCTTTTCAAGCTCATTATATAACTTTTACAAACCATTTCAACCAAAAAATCCCTTTACATAATTATTTTTTCCATCTTCGAATTCCCGTGCAATAATTGCCTTATGATAGAATACACAGCCTTTGGTTTCAAATAAACTTGAAGAAGGAATAATGAAGTTTTCCAAGAACGTTTTTAAAAAAACGAACCATTTACTCGTTTTCGAGGTGGATAATGAGGCGGCGAAAACTATTATTCGCAGGATTGTTCCTAATCGCACTTGTTTTCGGGTGTATTAGTTACTACAGGCTTATTTTGTCGGAAAAAGAAAATTATCTTGATTTTACTAAAGTTGAATCGATACCCATCGCTTCTTCCTTGTCCAATGACAAACAGACCCTGCGTATTGCTGTGTTTTCCATTCTGCTCCCACAGGAAACGATCGTTCATTATAGAACGATTGCAAATTATCTCGGGGAAAAAGTACAACGTCCGGTAATTCTGATTCAAAGGCAAAGTTATGCCGAGATGGCAGTACTGCTTTTGAATGGCGGCGCTGATATTGCTTTTTTTTCTTCGGGCGGATACAGCAGTTTTAAAAACGTTGGCGAAATGGAAGTTCTGGTAAGCCAACAGCGTTTGGGTCAGCCGTACAACCAAGGATTTTTGCTTGTATCTCAAGACAGTGAATTCAAAACTTTATCGGATTTGCGAGGCAAGACGATCGCTTTTTCCGATCCGTTGAGCTATTCGGGCTATGCTTTTTTAGCTGAAATGCTCAGAGAGACACAAGATACTCCGGAAAATTTTTTTGGACGCTATATTTACACCTATAATCACGAGAAGTCTTTCCGTGCTGTTGCGAATAAGATTGTAGATGCAGCTGCAGTCACCAGTCTGGTCTATCATCGGGCAAAAATTAAAAACCCTGAACTTGCAGACGCTGTGAAAATCATTGCTGTATCGCCGCCTTACGGAGCAGGACCTGTTGTTGTCGGGAAAAGCGTCAATGCTGCCCAACGTGAATCTTTACGAAAAAGCTTGTTGACGATGCACGAAGATCCCAAGATGAAAACTGCATTGGATGGATTGATGATTGATAAATATATTCCTGCGAATCCAGATTACTACGAGCCAAAACCTGGGACGGCTCTTGTCAAAATGAAACCATGATGAACTTTTTCGGACGTATTTCTATTTACCATCGGATTCTGGCGACAATATTGTTTATCATCGTGATATTGGCCACTACGGTAGGCTTTGTTGTCTGGGATTCGATGAACAAGTTTGTATCGCAGCAGCTAACCAAGCAAGGAGTGGAAACCGCTAACCACCTTGCTCTGATCAGCAGCAACATCATCTTGATGGATGACTTTTATCAGCTGCATGAACTGGTTGCACAAACGTTGGCAAGCAGCGAAGACATACGATATATTCTTGTTTTTGATGCAGGAAAGCGATTGCTTGCGCATTCTTTTCCAGAGGGGATTCCGCGGAATCTCCTTTCATTTGATGCAATGTTTATATCGACGTCATACCATGTGACCCTCTTTTCTTCCAATGAAGGGCAAATCCACGACATCATCGTTCCAATCGAAAATGGCGCTGTTGGTTTCGTCAGACTCGGAATCACGGAATCATTTGTCCAGAAGTTGCTTCTGCAATACATCGGTAACATTTCGATCGTTTTCATTCTCGTATGCGCACTGGCGGTTTTTCTATCGAGTGCAATCGCCAAAAAAATAACGCACCCGATTGATACATTAGTGCAAACGGCGGAAGCAATCACCCAAGGGAACCTGGTCGTCCGCTCCAACGTTATCGATCAGGGTGAAATGGGAAAACTGACCAAAGCGTTCGATGAAATGACTTCCAGTTTAATCAGTGCCTCCGAGGAAAAAGAAATTCTTCTTTCAGAACTACTGGAAAAAGAACAGCTTCGCAATCAACTCATTCAAAAGCTGATTACCGCGCAAGAAGATGAACGGAAAAGACTTTCGCGGGAATTGCATGATCAGACGAGTCAGGCTTTAACCTCTCTGATGCTGACAATGCGCATTCTGTCCGAGGATGCAGTAACGGAAAGTCAAAAGGAAGCCCTGCAAATCGGGCGGGATGTTGCAGCCAGTTTATTGAAGGACGTCCGGGAAATGGCTATCGAACTTCGGCCGCCGGTTCTTGATGATTTGGGATTGGTCCCTGCCATGGAAAAATATCTGGACAACTTCGGAACCAGGCACCGGTTGCACATTGAATATAGAGGAAATGACAGTGGGGAACCAATCGAAGCAAGCATTGCAGTGGCATTATACCGGGTTTTGCAGGAAGCCCTGAATAACGTTGTAAAACATGCCGGAGCAAAAAATGTGAAAGTTCTTTTTACCAATGATGCCAAACAGCTTTCATTAACCATAGCCGACGACGGTTGCGGCATTTCGGACGACGATCTTGCCAGAGCCAGACAGAATAACAGAATCGGCATATTTGGCATGAGAGAAAGGGTTGAATTGCTCTTCGGCAGATTTGAAATCAGTGCATCATCCGAGGGCGGCACAGAATTGACCATCACGATTCCGTATCAAAATCGTGCAAGGAGGACTTCCTTTGAATCAGAAGACAACGATCTTATTGGCGGATGATCACAAACTGTTGCGTGCCGGCCTGAAACTGCTCTTACAACGGTATACCGAACTGGATGTGATTGGTGAAACAGCGGATGGAGAAGAAACACTGGCATTTTTTAACCAGAAACAACCTGATTTATTGATTTTGGACCTTTCCATGCCCAAAATGGATGGACTGGAGTGCATGAAAGAAATAAAAAGCAGATATCCGAAAACGAAAGTGATCGTCCTGACAATGCACGAAGATGAGACATATATCAAAGAAGCAATGAAATCCGGAGCTTCCGCATATGTTCACAAGAGCGCTGCAGATACAGACCTTTATAAGGCAATTACCACCGTGCGAAATGGAGGCTTCTATCTCAGCCAGAAAGAGTCCGATATTCTTCTCCATTCTTTAATCAATGCGGAAAACCAGACAATGGATGAAAATGAACCGTATATTCTTCTCAGCCCGCGGGAAAGAGATGTTTTGCGACTCATTGTCCGGGGGTATTCCTTGTCTGAAACCGCCGCCAAGCTTTCTCTCAGTATTAAAACCGTAGATACCTATAAAGTGCGAATCATGGAAAAAACAAAAGCAGAACGCAAGAGTGATCTGGTCAGTTACGCGTTAAAATACAAGATGCTGACAACAAAAGAGGAAAGGGAATCTTAATTTTCCGACAGGACAGGTGCAAAAAATCTGACATGGCACCCAGCATCCTTCCGATATCCCTTGGATGGAAAATGTGCGATAATTAAAAAAAATGCTGCATAGTGAACCAAAAATGATCGTGACGCTGGAATCCCGGCGAAGAATAGAACCGCCGTTGTTCTTCCAAAAAACTGGAGGGAGGTTTTTTTGAATAAATCGCGTGTTCATAAAACGAAAGAAAACGGCATATGCTCAAATCAAAATGCAAGGAGGCTTTTCGGAAAATGAGAAAAAATAGTATTCTTCTGTTTGCCATCATCATGCTGTTCAGCATCATACTTGCCGGTTGCGGCGGTGGTGATAAGAAAGCGGCATCTCCAGCCGCCCCAGCCGCAGGGGGCAAAAAACTTATCATCTACACCTCCATGAAGGAATCGCTTATCGGCGGAATCGTGGAAGGGTTCAAAAAGCAAAACCCCGGCATCGAAGTTGACTATCAGTCCGCCGGAGCCGGCAAGCTCATGGCCAAGATCGCCGCAGAACGTCAAAGCGGCAAAATCCTGGCTGATATTATCTGGACAAGCGAAGTTCCTGATTTCTACAACATGAAGAAAGAAGGAATCCTGGAGCAATACAAGACACCCTTGCTCAAAGAAATTTTGAATCCCTTTGAAGACTACGACGGATATTTTACCGCCGCCCGCCTTGGCACGCTCGGTATCGCCATCAACACAGATAAAATCAAGACCCCTCCCACACAGTGGTCAGACCTTTTTAAACCGGAATATAAAAAGGCCTTCGGTATAGCGGACCCCGCTCTTTCGGGAACAGCCTACATGAGCGTTGCGTTGCTCGAAAAGCAGTTTGGTTGGGAATTCTTTGACAAACTGCATGCCAATCAAGCCAGAATCGGCAAAGGATCCGGCCAGGTCGTTGATGATACGGCATCAGGTGAGCTTGCCGCCAGCCTAGCCGTCGACTACATAACCTACGACAAGATTAAGAAGGGCGCGCACATTGCTCTGTACTACCCGCCGGAGCTTTTGATCGCTCCTAGTCCTGTGGCCATATTCAAAGGAAGTCCCAATGTCGATGCGGCGAAAAAATTTGTGGACTATCTCCTCGGCAAAGAAGCGCAGACGCTCATTGCCAATGAGGGAACTCTTTCCGTGCGACCAGACGTGAAGGCGCCTGAAAAATTGAAGCTTCCTGATTCTGCAGACGCTTTGAAACGCTCCATCAAAATAGACTACGTCAAAATGATGGCTTCCAAGGAAGCAACAATCAAAAAGTTTACTGATACACTGCAGGGAAAGAAGTAATTTCAAGCAGCGCATCCTGCTTGACTCGGCGGGACGGATCGTTCCGTTCCGCCTTTTTTATTCAGATTTGAGTTTATCAGTATGACGAGTAAGTGAGGGGCGAGTATGGAAATAATCCGAATCGAAGGCATAGCGAAGAGTTACGGCAAACATCAGGTTCACAAGGATCTTACCCTATCCATTGAACGGGGCGAATGTTTCACCCTGCTGGGACCGTCTGGTTGCGGCAAAACTGTACTTCTCCGCCTCCTCGCAGGTTTTGAGACTC
>CAZXCC010000179.1:0-6043 GCA_964638945.1 uncultured Veillonellaceae bacterium
CTGTGTCTAGAAAAAAACGCATGTCAACTCCTCCTCTCCTATTTGCGGCGTCTGCCATTCCATAACAGACGATCCTACACTACAGAATCAAACCCGGGTTCGTTCCAACCCCTTCAGCAGTTTGTCCGGTTGTCCCGGTAAAGGCGGCGGTCCAGTCCCCGGCGCCGGTCTCGTTTCAAACAGGTTCCGTCCCGGTAAAGTTCCCGGCACCGTCAGCGCTTTGGCAATACGTTGCCCAATCGTCAGCAGATACGAATCCTGCCGATTGTTCCAGATAAAGCGTAATTCATGATGATTGGGTGAAAGCAATTGTTCCGTCACAAGCTGGTCATTTTTCAGTAATGTGGCCCAAAGGCCGCTATCCCAGTAACGAAGCGGTATTTTCAGTTCCATATTGTGCTGGTGTTTTTCATCCACAGGGATATCCCGTCCGAGAAAATCAAGGGAAAATTCTTTGCCGCGAGAGGTTTCCCGTAGCAACGGACCGCAGAGAACCACGGGATCCGGCCAGTAATAGTCGATATATTCACGTACCAGATCCGTTGCCGTACCAAAGAACAGCAATCCTTTCTGCACGTATTCGCGCTTTAAAAATCCCAAATGGTCGTCTAATGCCTGGAAGTGTCCGCCTACCGTACTTTTCCATCCCTGCGGACTCATAATGAACATGGCATGGGTAAAACCGACAATCGCCTGCACTCCGGAACGCACCTTGCCGCTGTCGAGAAATGCCGCCATTCCCTGACGCGCTTTTTCGTTCATCACCGCTGCACTGTCCACGTCATACATGATCAGCTGTCTGGGTGTCGGTCGGAATTCCACGATGCCCAATTTATGCAAATCCGTTGCCGGAGCGTTGATGTCATCCAAAGGTGTCGCGTATACCGCCTTGCGGAATTCCCCTGAAGTAATGCCGCCAGCATTGCCGTCCGCATCACTGTTCCCCCATAATCCGGTTTTCTTGTAGGCCCGAATACTCATGGCCTCCGATTCCGGTCCATTGCCAAAATCGAACGAACCTGTCCGCGAAGTCAGCACTTCCCCTGTTGGAAAGGACTCGGTGAGTTTTGTCAGTTCACGAAGATGGTGGAACAGCACACCCGTCCGGGTCCCCCGCTGGTGGATGCTCCCTTCCTCCGGAAAGGAATGGGCCCAGCCATGACGCAGATGATTTCCCCAAAAGCCGTCGACTGCCGGATTATACGACAGTACGTTGCCCGGAACTGCCGGATCATAATCCGAATGCAAATGCAGTGCATATTCATGGCCTTTTTTCGACTCGGACCGCACGGATTCCCGCACCTGGTCCAGAACGGTGCGCCATTTTTTTTCACTGGAAAGCGACGCCGCCCATTCACCGGCATCCATCACCGGCATTGCCAGGTAGTGCGTCCAACGGGCACCATGCTTGTCGGCAATCCGGTTGATTGCCTCCGCTTTGTCAATCAGCTGTACCTTGAACTCTTCGGCATCAAGCCATCCGTTCTGATTTCCCCAGGCGGTAGGATAGCCTGCCGCATCCATGGGTTCCAGGTCTTCGGTCATGACATAAAAAATTTTGCCTGGCGCCGGGTCATTCACTTCCAGCCGTGCAACCGATGAAGAGATGGCCTGATTGATGGACAGGCGCACAACCCAAGCCTGTCCAAGATTGACCGCCGAAGCCCGTTGCGCCTTGACCTGCCAGTGCAGAGTCACCGTTTCGCCCGAAGCAAGCCGGGCTATTTTTTGTTCCGTCTCGCCCAAAGCAACAATGCCATATCCGTAAGGTTCCATCAACCGGACCTGGATATCTTCCATGGTTGCGCCGGACTCATTCGTAATATCCGCCGCTAATGACAAGATTTCGCCTTTTGCAATTTTGGCCGGCACAGGCCTCCAAACGCTTTTGACGCCTCCCGTAGGAACACTGGCTGATTTCAGTTCAGTAATCAGCACATGCTGTCCCTGACCCGCTTCGATGCCAACCCGATAGCGCGCGACGGATTCCGGAGCAAAATTGGCAATCTGCGCGGCCACAAGCTCAGACGCGCGAATTTTTGCCTGCTCCCAACCACCCTGATAGTTGTTTGGCAAACGACGGTCAAACCAGAAGGAGCGGTCCTGACGCAAAGGCATGCTGCCGGTAAAAACATATCCGACAGTGGCCAGCGGGCGTCCATCCTGGCTGAGAGCGGTAATGCCCAGACGCCCGGTACCCTGGGTGGACAAAAACTGAAAGCGGTACGAAAACTCATCCTCACTTCCGTCAAGATATATGAAATATTCTGTTCTTGCAGCAGCGCCGGTTGCAAGCTCCAGTGCCTGCGGAGCCAGCAATCCCTTCCCTGTGACAACTCGCGAAAATACGTCCGATCCTTCGCTCACCAGGTTTTCGGGCAGCAGCCAGGCGCTTTTCTGATCGGACGGCACTGGAATCAGTGCAGCCACTTCCGGTATTTTTTCCTTCAACAGCAGTTTGCTGTCGGCAACCTTTTCCACGGAACCAGGAAGCTGCGAACTGCAACCAAGGAAAAACTGCATAAGCAAAACACAGGACAAAATCAAAAAATTTCGCATCACTGTTACGAACTACCGAAGCTGAGGCGTCGTGGCCGGAAACAGGTTCATGGAACCCGCGGGTTCGCCACGCAACAACCGACTCAAAATCGAACCAAAAAAAGTTCTGTCACTCGGACCCCATATTGCATCCCAAATACTTGTCCGGCCATATTCCCTCAGCTGCGGTTTCCCATGAATGCCGGCTTTTTTCGCGGCTGCATTCACAGCATCTTCCATGGTGCCCATTGTATCGACCAACCCCAGCGTCAACGCCTGTCGGCCTGTATACACGCGCCCATCAGCCAGTTTCCGGACTTGGGCCGGTTCCATTTTTCGCCCTTCCGCCACAACGCTGACAAACTGGTCGTACAAATCATCCACCATGCCCTGGAGAATCAGTCGTTCCTGCTCAGTCATCGGTCGCTCCGGGGACAACATGTCTTTATGCGGACCGCTTTTTATTTTCTCGGTGTGTACACCAATTTTTCGAAACAGTTCCTCCCAGTTGGCATAGGGTATATAGACTCCAATACTGCCTGTAATCGTACCGGGATTGGCGTAAATATGATCGCAAAGAGCAGCAATCCAATAACCCCCGGAGGCCGCGATATCTCCCATGGAGGCAAAAACCACCTTGCCGCTCGCCCGGAGTTTTTTCAGTTCTTCTCCCACTTCCTGCGATGCCGGCGCACTGCCGCCGGGACTGTTGATTCGGATCACAACGGCCTTCACCGACTCATCTTCCCGTGCAGCATGAATCTGCCGGATGATTGCATCCGTGCCCCCGCCGTCGCCGAACAGACCGCCCTGACCCCGTCCGCCGGTTATCACCCCGTCCACATGGATGACCGCCACTCGTTCCTCACGGTCAAAATGATGCGAAACCCACCATCCAAAAGCGATCAGGAGCAGTCCTAAAAAACAGAATATCGCAGTAAGATTCATACGGCGTTTCACACAATTTCCTCCTGTTAAAAACGGTTGGGAATAACCAAACATCAGGTTGTTGATATAAGTGAGCCTTGGGTTTGTAAAGGGTCTTATCCTTTACGAACTTTTAGAGCGAACTTAATTCGAGCATTAGAACTTGTAAGCGGAGATAAAGGTCCATCTGCTACGTCACGTCTGCGTTTGCTTGCTTGCGTACAAAAGTACGCGGCGCTGCGCAAGCCTCGCCGCTCCTAGCATCTGAACCTTTCTGAACATCCTGTGGCGTTTTTTAGATTATTTGCAACAATTTTTTATTGAGCCTGTCTGTATTTCAGCGCCGCAGCGATAAAATCACGGAACAGGGGATGCGGTTTGGTCGGACGGGATTTGAATTCCGGATGGAACTGCGTGCCGACAAACCACGGATGTTCCTTGACTTCCACTACTTCCACCAGCCTGTCGTTGGGCAGGGTTCCGCCCAGTACCAAACCCTGGTTCGTCAAGGTGTCGCGGTAGGCATTGTTGAATTCATAACGATGCCGATGTCTTTCGTAAATAATCTCGTCCTGATATGCGGCGAAGGTCAGTGTGTTTGGCATCACTTTGCACGGGTAGATTCCCAGACGCATCGTACCGCCTTTTTCCACTATCGTTGCCTGCTCAGGCATCAAATCGATAACCGGATGCGGAGTTTCCGGATTAAATTCGCTGCTGTCCGCCCCTGCCAGCTTACAGACATTGCGCGCGTATTCGATCACCGCACACTGCATGCCGAGACACAGGCCAAAAAATGGAACTTTATTTTCGCGCGCATACTGGATGGCGCGGATTTTTCCTTCGATACCCCGGTCACCGAACCCGCCCGGCACGAGAATACCATCCACATCGCCCAGATATTTTGCCAGGTCGCCGTTACAGGTTTCTACATGTTCTGCATCGACCCATTTGATCTGGACTGCCGCACCGTGGGGAATTCCGGCGTGCCGCAATGCTTCTGTCACGCTCATGTAAGCATCAGGCAGCGCGACATACTTTCCGACAATCGCAATGGTCACATTTTGGGAAAGATGGAGAATTTTATCCACCATCGTCCGCCAGTCCCGCATGTCTTCTTCGCCGGCCTTGATGTTGAGTTTTTCGATGACAATGCGGTCGAGGCCTTCTTCCTGCAGCATCAGCGGAACCTGGTAAATCGACTGAACCGTGCTGTTCTGGATCACTGCCTCGTTGTCGATGTCACAGAACAAAGCCATCTTTTCCCGCATGTCCGAGGATATCTCATGCTCCGTGCGGCAAACGATGATATCCGGCTGAATACCGATGCTGCGGAGTTCTTTGACACTATGCTGCGTCGGTTTTGTTTTCAGTTCCCCGGCAGCCGCAATGTAAGGAATCAGTGTGACATGGATATACAGGGAATTCTCTTTTCCCACTTCTTTGCGAACCTGACGGATCGCTTCCAGAAACGGCAGACTTTCAATGTCTCCCACAGTGCCGCCGATTTCGGTGATGACCACATCGGCGTTATCCTCGCGGCCTACATAGTAAATGCGTTCCTTGATCTCATTGGTGATGTGGGGGATGACCTGCACCGTGCTTCCGAGATAATCGCCCTTGCGCTCCTTGTTGATGACAGACCAGTAAATCTTGCCTGCAGTCACGTTTGAGCTCTTGGAGAGGTTGATATCAACGAACCTTTCGTAGTGACCCAGGTCAAGGTCCGTCTCGCCGCCGTCATCGGTCACGAATACTTCGCCATGCTGGTAAGGACTCATCGTTCCCGGGTCAATGTTGATATAGGGATCAAATTTCTGTATGGTGACTTTCATGCCCCGGCTTTTCAGCAGGCGCCCCAGCGAAGCCGCCGTAATCCCCTTGCCCAGCGAAGATACTACACCGCCGGTGACAAAAATATATTTTGGCATACTGGTCCGCCCTCCCTGCGATACTTTATTCATAATTATGCCGGTTCATCGCTTTCATTCTGGAATCCGGCATCAATCTCATCCGGTTGCTGCACTTCCTGCAGTTTGGCCCGGCGCAGCTGCACTTCTTCATCAAGTACCGCCCCGTCGGAATCTTCCGTTCTTCCTCCCGCTGTGCGAGGCAGCGGCGCCCATTCGGTCAAGCCCCATTTCCCCTGTCCCTTGAAGGCGAAACGGCTGTCCATGTTGATCTGTGTATGCAGTTCAGCCATAGATTGCATCATTAGGTACGATGGAACCATTTTCGCGGTCAATACTTCGTTCAGCAAATCACGAAAATAGATGTCGGTCTTGCGCTCTTTTAGCAGCCGATATGCCAAATCAACCCCGGACATAGCCTTTTCCGCTTCTCCCATATATTAGCCCTCCACATAGATGTTCTATATTTATTTGTTTATACCCTGCATATTTCCAACTTTAGTTTTATCACATTTTATCCGGAGCCGCCACACCCAAAATTCCCAAGCTGTGCCTTAACACTCGTTGTGTAGCGGTTACCAGAGCCAAACGTGCTGCAGTCAATTCAGGAGCCACACCCAGAACACGGCAGGCATTATAGAAAGAATGGAACAGTCCTGCAAGTTCGT
>CAZXCC010000180.1:0-6029 GCA_964638945.1 uncultured Veillonellaceae bacterium
CACAATTTCAGACCATTTCATTTCTCTAGATTCCTGGGAACGTACGACACATGCAGATGCATCCAGACGATTGGTATGCCGTTTTGCCCACATGGCTCCGGCGCCAAATTCGGGTTTGGCAGCATCCTGTACCATCAGCATCAGCAGTTCGGGCATTTCACGCGGTAGAGCGGCGACAGCTGCCAGTTCCTCTTCTGTTGCCAAAGGGTCTCCGAACAAAATCGTATCCACATAACCTGAGGCCCAAAGCTGACGAACCGACTCTAATGCCGGCATTACCCTGTGTTCTTCAAGCGTTGGCAGGCCGGCGTATATTGGCCCCCTTTTGCTTGATTTCCCTGGAATAAAAGCTGCAACTGGAATTCCATACGCATTCAGACATCGGGAACGTTCTGCAAAAAGGATGTAGGACAGGCCTGTTTCCGGCCGGGGGTAATAATTATGCCCGGCACAAAGATTGGCTGGAGAAAATCCGCTTGCAAGAATATTTTTCAAAAGTGCTTCCGTCATCGTGCTGGCATTGATTTCTAATCGCAGACCGCTTCGATTCATTAAATCCAGCAGTTGTTCCGGAGAAAAACCCCAGTCGGCTCGGACTGTGTCGATACCATATTCTTTAAGATTTTCCGGTTGCAAGCCTAGCAGTTTCCAAGATATTGGTGAAATATCCGCTGTCACTTCAAAGCCGAGTTTTTTTGCTTTCCTAAGAACTTCTTTGCATTCGGAAATGATCGTATCATGATCTGCTTCCGGAATGTGAAGGGATGTAAATACCCTTTGATATCCATATCTGCTGGCCATTGCAAGATATTCCGCATTCTCTGCCGTTGACTGTCCCATTCCCAGAAAAACCGATATTCCCAGGCTGCCCATCTGTTATTCCTCCCCTGCATTCAATTCCTCTGGCGGATCATCAAACCCGATGACCCAGGTAAGGAGAAATCCGGCAGCGTAGGCAATACACAAGCCAAAAAGATAGAGGAAGATTTGATCAGAACGGATCAGAAATGCCAATGGCAGCCCGGATACGCCCATTGCCACGGACTGAACATGCATAGCCGCCTGAAAAGCTCCTCCCGCCGCAGCTCCCAGGCAGGCAGTGACAAAGGGTCTGCCAAGTGGCAATGTCACACCAAAAATCAACGGTTCTCCGATGCCCAAAAAGCCGACAGGCAACGCCGCCTTGATAATTCCTTTCATGCGTCGGTTTTTTGTTTTGACGAAGACTGCCATGGATGCCCCGACTTGCCCGGCTCCGGCCATTGCCACAACTGGCAGCAGAGGATTGACGCGCATCGTGTTCAGTAATTCCATATGCACTGGAGTCAGACCCTGATGAAGGCCGCTCATCACGAAAGGCAAAAAAGTTCCAGCCAGAATCATGCCAGCAATAAAGCCTCCCTGTTCCAGCAGGAAACGGAAGATCCATACGACCCCATCGGATAAAACACCGCTGACAGGCTGTAGAATATAATACGTAACCAATCCACCGAGCAAGAGGGTGATGGTTGGCGTCACGATGATATCGACAGACTGGGGCACATAACGGCGGATGCGCTGTTCCAGCCATGCCATGAATCCAGCGACCAGCAATACGCCGAATACGCCGCCCCGTCCGGGAATCAATGACATCCCATCGATCTGAATTGAAACAATGGCCGGATTTATCAGCAACACTCCCGCGAGCCCGCCCAGAGCCGGAGTCCCGCCAAATTCCTTTGCAGTCTGAAACCCGACGAAAACCGCCAGATAGGTGAACACCCCCCAACCCACCACGTTCAGGATCTGCACCAGACTGCAGGCTGGATCCGCACCCAGCCTGACAGCCACATTGGTCAGGCCTGCTACCATGCCGGAAGCCACTATGGCTGGGATCAGAGGCACAAAGACTGCAGCAAGGCGACCGAGAAATTGTTTTAGCGGGGTCCGGTTTCTAGCCGCAATGGTTGCCTTTAGCTCTGCTGCATGACCAATTTCCGCATGAGCTGCAACCGGGTTTTCTTCCTGTTCCGCTGATACCAGCTTTTCCATTTCGGTTGCAACCAGTTTCACTTTTCCTGGTCCAAGCACGATCTGCAACTGCTCTCCTGCCTCGACCACACCCAGCACACCAGGAAAAATGGATAATTCTTCCCGGCGCACAAGAGAAATATCGCGCAATTTCAGCCGAAGCCTGGTCATGCAGGATGCGACCTGCAAAATATTGGGGCGGCCGCCTACCGCCCCGAGAATTCTTTCTGCAAGTTCCCTGCTCAAAGTTTCTCTTTCACCGCCTGCACCTTGTCAGCCATCGTTGACACTTTGTCCCGCCGGTCATCAATCCGTATCAGTGTGGAAACACGCTGTGCACCTTCGCCAAAAGGCACTTCATGCATCTTTCTGATCACTGACATAATTTTGTCCAAATCCCCTTCAATGACCGTCCCCATTGGATTCAATTCATACTTTAACTCAACGGCTTCAGCCAGAATCCGATGGCAGTTTGCCACATAACGGCTGAGGCTTGTTCCTGATGTACCCAGAGGTGCTATCGTCACTTCCACAATCGCCACTTTTCTTCACTCCTTTTCCTTGTATCACTTTTCCTGAGTAATTGATTGGCCAAATACTGCAAAAATCCTCTCTCTGCTTCTGTAAAGCAAAAGACAGACCATGTCGAAACCGATTCCCCGACACAGTCTGTCTTCCTTCATGGATTCATTTAGTCGAATTTGAGAATGATCTTGCAGACTTCTTCCGGGTTGTTTGAAAAAAGATCCATTCCCTTTCTGACTTCGGAGTATGGCAAAATATGCGAAACAATGCCGGAAGGATCGACTTTCTTCCCAGCAAACCATTCGACGACTTCACCAAATTTATGATTGTTCAGACGTGAACCGATGATATCCAGTTCTCGCTTCATGATATCGGCAGGAATAACCCGTGCCGGCTCAACAGGAAAGCCTAACACCACTACACGGCCAGCCGGAGAAACCAGTCCGGCAATGATCTCTTCCAGCACCGGAATGACACCGGTTGCTTCCATTGCCACATTGATCCCTTCACCAGCCGTAAAATCCATCACTGCTTTGGACAATTCTTCCTTTCTTGTGTTAACAGTTCGATCAGCTCCCATGTTTCGGGCTTTTGCCAGACGCGAGTCAACGACATCCGTGACAAGCACGCGAGCGCCAATACTCTTGCACGCCTGAAGAATAACAAGACCAATCGGTCCTGCTCCACAGATCAGAACACTGTCGTCTGCAGTCACCTTCCCCTTGTGAATGGATTCGGCAGCGATGGCATAGGGTTCAACCGTGGCTGCCATTTCCCATGCAAGCTCTTTCGGCAGCACATAAAGATGGTCGGCCGGAATCTTCACATACTCGGCAAAGATTCCGTCAATATGCACTCCCAACACCTTCACGCTGCTGCATACGTTGTGACGACCCACCCTGCAGGCATAACACTTGCCACAGGAAAACACATTATCGATGGCGACATGGTCGCCAACTTTCACATTGGCAACTTCCTGACCCACCTGAACCACTTCTCCTGCAGCCTCGTGGCCGATGACGCGGGGATATGTGGCAAAAGGATTCTTTCCATGGAATATGTGCACATCGGAACCGCAAATTCCAGCAGCCCTGATACGAACTATTGCCTCACCGCAACCCGGTGCTTCCGGCATCGGCTTCTCAGCAATCTCCAATTCTCCGGGTTTGTTGACCTGAATTACTTTCACGCGAAATACCCCTTTACCTTTATGATGGTTTACACTCTAAACTGACTGACCGTGACCTGCAGATCTCCTGCAAGTTTGGCCAAAGCCTGACTGGAAGAAGCAATCTCCTGCATGGATGCGGACTGTTCCTCTGTGGCGGCGGAAATGCCCTGGGCATCTGCAGCGGTTTTCTGGCTGATCTTTTCGATAGCGCCCACCGCATCCGTTACCTTACGGCTTCCTAAAGCAACTTCCCGAACTGTTGTCGATACATCCTGCACTCGCTTGGAAAGATCACCGACCATGCTGGCAATGGCATCAAATCCCTGTCCTGCAGAATTAACCAAGGCAACACCTGATTCCACATCAGCTTTTGCCTGCTGCATCCTGCTTACTGTTCCCTGAATACTTTCGTCATTTTCCCGTATCAGCGACGTAATCTGTTGCGCAGCTGTTTCTGTCTGTTCCGCCAGTTTCCGTACTTCTTCCGCAACCACGGCAAAACCTCTGCCTGCTTCTCCGGCACGTGCCGCTTCGATTGCTGCGTTGAGCGCAAGCAGATTGGTCTGTCCAGCTATCCCGGAAATCAGTCCGACGATTTCAGCGATCTTCTGCGAGCTTGCCTGCAAAGCAGAAACTGAACTTGCAGTATCCGCAGTTCCTTTTCCAACCTCATCCACTTGCGCCACTGCCTGTGCAATCCCCTTGCGTCCGCTTTCCGTATTGGCCACGGACTGCGTCGCCATATCGGATAGATTCGCCGCTGTAGCCGCCATTCCGTCCAAAGAAGCTGTCATCTGTCCAATGATACCGGCCGCATCAGCAACCGATTCACTCTGCTGGGAAGCGCCTTCAGCCATTTGCATGACTGTACCGGCGACCATGTTGGCTGCATCCGCAGATTGCTGGGCACTGGCGGTGAGCTCTTCCGATGAGGCCGCCAATTGTTCGGCTGCGTTGGAAACCTTTCGCACAAGCTGATTCAGATTGGTTACCATTTCATCTATCGCGCACGCCATCTTGCCAATTTCATCATTAGTACATAAATTGAGGGCTTTGACCCGCAAGTCTCCGCCTGCAATCTGTAACGCCATATCCGATACCTGCCGGATCGGACGGGTAAATCGGGTTGCCAGCCAAAAGACCAGGAGAGAAGACAAAATCAAGGAAATCAGTCCGCTGACTATCGACACCCAGAGCAGTCGGTCCAGTACCGTCGTCATTTCTGCAACAGGCACGTTCAGGCCAAAACCCCATTCTGTACCGGGTATCGGTGCATAACCGGCATATTTCTGCACCCCGCCGAACTCATACGTTATGATCCCATTTTCGCCACGCGTCATACTTTCTGCAACCCGTTTTGTTTCTGCGGGTATACCGGAATCTTTCAGAAAGTTTGTCTTCATGGCAACCTTACTATCTGGATGGGCTATCATCAGCCCGTCTTTTTGTAAAATAAATCCATAACCAGTCATGCCTTGCTTGATTGCTGCCACTTTTTTCGACAAATCATCTATTGTAATCGTTCCGCCCATGACTCCGTCGACTTTCCCATTACGCATGATCGGGGCGGCGATAACGATGACCGCCTTGTTGTCGACTTTGGAAATAACCGGATCAGCCACCATCGGCTTTCCTGTAGACATTACTTTTTGAAAATAGTCCCGGTCCTTCAGATTGGACGTGCTGCCGTTCGAATAGTAAGAATCGCCATTGGATGCCACGACGAAAAATCGCAGATAGCTGGGGTTGCGTTTATTTTCCGCGTTCAAGTAGGCCATTGCGGCTTCCTTGTTATTTGCAATGATTACCGGCGAATTGGCCAACATACCCATCTCGGCCATTCTGATTTCCAGCCAGCTTCCGAGGTCCCCGGCATATACATTGGAATCATTTTTCAGACGCTGTCCGGTATCGGCAATCATGTCCTGCCTCAGCAACCAGTAGTTTGCGCCGCTGGCGCCGGCTACGGAAAGAAGCAATAGGAGCGCGACAAACAAGACCAACTTATTGCGGATACTGGACAAAATAATACCCCCCCTACATTACCGGAAATTTTACCGATGCTTTTCCGGTTTTCTAATTATTTATTCATTTCGCGATTAATTGAGAAAACCCTTTTCTTACTTGCTTTTCAACAATCTATTTATCCCTGCAACAAATAATTTTTCTTTATTTTATACATATTCTCTATCATTATCAATAATCGGGTTGACACTGCCACTCGACAATGCTACATTGTGTATAGAAACATATATGCTTTCTCTGTTAGGTGAGGCTCCTGCATGAACACAGGCCACTGCCCGGAAACGTCGAAAGACGCCAA
>CAZXCC010000181.1:0-6028 GCA_964638945.1 uncultured Veillonellaceae bacterium
CATAGATATCGCTGTTTTTCATAATCTGAATCATACATACTTTCTTTCCGTGTCCTATGGCACGCAACTCCAAACCCAGGCTTGCCGTCGTCTTGCCCTTGCCGTCGCCGGTATATACCTGCAATAAACCGAGGTTTTTCAAATTCATTCCCTCCCGCCACTCAAAACGGACTGCAGCTCTGCAGCACTCGATACGACATGCACAATTGCCCCCACTTTTTGCGCAAATTGCTTCAAGTCCATGCCATCGAGGAAAACATTCTCCTGCTTTCGCAGCATGGTGGAAGACAAAACAACGTGTTTGGGCTTTTCCGGCATGCTTTGCAGATGGGAAACAATGTCTCCGCCGGTCAGTAATCCGCTGACATTGACTGCAGGGCCAAAAAACTGATTTGTTACGGCTTCCACACTGGCAGCAGCACCAAAGGATTGCAGTAAACCGGTCAACGTTGGTGCAAAGGCTGTCCCGCAAATAACAACAGTATGTTCGTTTTCCTTCGCTTTACCTGTCCTTGTTTGAGCCGCAAGACCTACCGACCATTCTGTCAGAAAACTGCGGATCAAACCAATTCCATTTTCAAGCTGTGGATAGCCGTCGTAAAACTCTTCCGGCGGAACACTCCGCCCGGCTTTGAGATACATTTCATCAGAAAGATAGACAAAGGAACTGCCATTTTCTGTTCGGAATTTTGCCTGCCAGAGTGAAACTGCGTCGACAATCGACGCCGCTTCGCTCTCCGTAAACCCGCGCAACGGATGACAGGACTGACGAAAACGGGTCAGGCCTACCGGCACGATTGCTACTGATAATACTTCGGGCTGCAGCGTTGCCAGTTCATGAACAGTGCGATGCAATACTTCCCCGTCATTCCAGTCCGGGCAAAGCACAATTTGTGTATGCATTTCAATTCCGGCTGAAGCCAGTTTGCGCAGCTGTTTCATTATATCGGCAGCTCTCGGCGTTCCGAGCATTTTTTCCCGCAGTGCTCCATCAGTCGTGTGCACGGAAACATAGAGCGGTGAGAGATGGAAGCGCCGAATTCGGTCAAAATCGGCAACCGTCAGGTTGGTCAGGGTCACAAAGTTCCCATACAAAAATGACAGCCGATAATCGTCATCCTTCACATACAGAGTTTCCCGCAGCCCTTCCGGCATCTGGTCTACAAAACAAAAAAGGCACTTGTTCGCACAGGTTCTTACCCGGTCAAACACGGCACTTTCAAACTCAAACCCCAGATCTTCATCCATCGCCTTGTTCAGACGAAGTTGGACCTTCTCGCCGGAAGCTTTGGCAACCTCCAGTGTCACTCTTTTTTCGGAGAGGGCAAAACTAAGCTCTATCAAATCCCTGACTGTTTCACCATTTACTTTTAAAATACGGTCGCCCGGACTCAGCCCTGCTCGGTCCGCTTTACTGTCAGGCTTGATTGATGAAATCACTGCTTCTGAAGTCACTTCTCATTCTCCTCCCAGCTCGCGACGCCCAAATTTCTCCGGAGAAATACCGCGTGCTCTTAGCCATTGGGCAACCTGTCCTGTGATTACCAGTGGGTGACCTTTCAGATCCTGTGTTTTCCCATACCCAAGCATCAGCATCCCTTTTTTCATCGTCTGTAAATACTTTTCCAGCCATTGCACGGCCGCTTCCACTCCATTCCCCTCCGAGAGGCGCAACAAGGGCGCTGCCACACCCACGGCCGCTGCACCAACAGCCAAAGACTTAAGTCCATCGAGAGGGGTCCGTACGCCACCGGAAACAATCAAGTCAACACCCGGAGGTAACACTTCCGACGCTTCCAGAGCACTAATTGCGGTAGGAATGCCCCATGTCAAAAAAACTTCAGGCACAGGCAGTTCCGTACGAGCCGATTCAATCGCAATAAAATTCGTTCCGCCTGCCCCGCCCACATCGACGGCTTTTACGCCAACCTCCGACAGTAGCCGAATCTGCTCCATCGCCATACCGCAGCCGGTCTCTTTGGCAATGACCGGCACAGGCAGTCGGCGGACCATTTTCTCGATATGACGCAACCAGCCGGTATAATCCCCATCCCCTTCAGCCATGAAGACTTCCTGTACGGCATTAAGGTGCACTTGCAGAGCGTCAGCACGAATCATATCGACAGCCTGTTTCGCTGCTTCCACATCGGCATATGCGCCAATATTGGCCCAAATTATTCCTTCCGGATTCAGACGGCGAACTACTGCAAAAGATTCCAACACTGTAGGGAATTCAATCGCAGCATACTGTGAACCGACTGCCAGTACCGATTGTGTTCGGCGCGCTATTTCCGCCAGTCTGGCATTGACAATCGCAAGTTCCGGCGCTCCACCCGTCATCGCATTGATAATCAGCGGATGATGCAGATGAAAACCGGCGCACTCAGTCTGCAACGAGACTGAGGCACCGTCAGTTTCCGGAATACAATTATGCACCAGCGTCATGTCGGAGAAACCGGTCTCGACCGGACCGTCCGACAGCGCCAACGCCTGTTTCAGATGGTCTCTTTTTCGGGATTGTCGCGTCAAGCTTCTTACTCCCTATTCTTAAACAGATGTCCCAGTTTATCTCCGATCGTTGCACCCAAGGAAGTCGGAGGAGTCAGATACTGTTCAAATTCCTTGCGTTCAGCGTCTTCCTGTGCTTTTACAACACTAAGACTGATACGTTTGCTCTTGGGGTCAATACTGAGCACTTTTACTGGCAGTTTCTGCCCTACATGCACCACTTCTTCTGCCGTGGCCACCCGTTTGTCCGCCAGTTCGGAAATATGGGCCAGCCCCTCTACACCCGGTGCGAGCTCAATAAATGCGCCAAATTTGGAAGTGCGGGTTACTTTTCCTGGAACCGTAGTACCTTCGGCAAAATCCGCCACTGCCGTCAACCAAGGATCCTGCTGCTGTTGTTTCATCCCCAGCGATACTTTGCGTGTCTCCGGTTCCACTTTCAGGACCTGTACTTCCACTTCATCACCGACTTTTACCAGTTCAGCGGGATCCTTTACCCTGTGCCAAGCCATTTCGGAAACATGCACAAGACCTTCAATCCCTCCGACATCCACAAAAGCGCCGAAAGAGGCCAGCCGTTTCACTTCGCCTTTTATTACCTGCCCCGCTTCCAGCTTGCCGATGGCTGCATCTTCTGCCGTGCGACGTTGTTGTTCCAGTATAGCCCTTCTGGACAATACGACCTTCTGTTTTTCACGGTCGACTTCGATCGGCAATACTTCCAGCGTCTTCCCCGCGTAGAGTGACAAGTCTTCGACAAACGCCGTATCAACCTGAGACGCCGGAATAAAGCCCCGAATGCCGAAAATCCCTACAGATAACCCACCTTTTACCACAGCAGTCACTACTGCCTCAAGCACCTGTTTTTCCTGCGCAGCTTCTTCCATCTTATCCCATGCCAGCAAACGGTCTGCTTGTACCTTGGATAACCGCAAGGACCCCTCCGCCGTTTCTGGTTCGAGTACCATTACGTTCAATAGCTGCCCCATTGTGACAACATCATTTGCATCCATAGGCGCCGGCCAGGCCAATTCAGACAGAGTAATGAACCCTTCCGCCTTTTGCCCGACATCAACAAACACGAGATCTTTATTGATCCCGACAACTTTGCCTGCCAAAATGCTCCCTTGTTGCAGCCGCTGCTGTTTTGCGCCCATCGCTTCTTCCATGTTTTCCATCCTTTGTTTTACCTCCTCAATAATCCAATCCGGTGTTGACGCTCCGGCAGTGATTCCCACCTTATCATGGGCAGAAAACCATTCCGGCCGGAGTTCATCAGCTGTTTCCACAGCATAAACCCTACATTTGCTCTCCTGGCATACTTCGACAAGATGTCTTGTATTTGCACTGTTCCTGCCGCCAATCACGATCATGGCATCAACTTTTTCAGCCAACTTGCGTGCGGCTTCCTGTCGCAATCGGGTCGCAGGACACACAGTATTGACCAGTTCGTATTCCAGGCCAGTTTCATTAAGTCTGGCAATGATATCTTGCAATACTTCCACAGAAAAAGTCGTTTGCACAACGATGCCCAGTTTTGCATTTTGGGGCAGCATTGCGACTTCTTCCGCAGTGATTATGGTGATTCCTTCCGGATCTGACCACTCCAAAATCGCTTCCACTTCCGGATGATGCCGGTCGCCAATCACAACCAGCCTGAAACCCGCCTCAACCATTTTGCGTGCAGCTTTCTGCGCCCGTTTTACATTTTCACATGTTGCATCTACAGTTTTCAGGTTACGGCTCTCGATTTCACCAAAAAATGCCGGTCCTTCGCCGTGCGACCGGACCACTACGGTCCCTGAATCTACATCAGCAAGAGTTGCAACGCATTGAACCCCTTCCGCATTCAAGCGTTGAACCATCTGCGGATTATGTATCAACGGTCCGACTGTGTAAACTTTCTTTTCTTGGGCAGCTGCCTTCCGGGCCAACTCGATTGCCCGGGTAACACCATAACAAAACCCTTGCCGCTCCGCCAATAAAATTTCCATAATATACCCCGCCTGAACTTTACTTGACCATTCCACGCTTCCTTTGCAATGGTAATGCATATCCAGTGTGAATGCAAGTTGCAACCTGCATGGAAAATACAGATGGTCAGATAGAAAATAAATGATTATAATAGGAAGGAGATTTGATCATAGGAAGGATCTTGATAGCTATGTCAGCGACTAGACCCTCGTTGTTCACCCGTCTGTTCAGTGTACTGAATCCCCGTCTGACATTTGGACTGATTGCCAGCAGTTTGTACTTACTGCTGGTTGCCTTTTCCAATGTCTTCGCTGCTTACGACGCTGTAGTCAACTCCGAACTCCAATCACTCTCTCTTCGAATCTTTGCTATTCTCCTCTACGTCGTTCCAGCCATCGGCATATTGAGGATGAAACGATGGGCCCGGCTAGTTGGCGTATTTGTATCCGCAATAGCCTGCCTGCTCGGCATTCTGACTTTTTTGACAGGAAACAATGCCGACGGAGCTTTTATCATCATTACGCATGGTGCAGTATTATTATGCCTGATGTCACGGAAAACGCGCGCAGCTTTTGCTACGCAAGTGCCTTAAGCTGCTTGTCAATTTGGGCCAGCCATTCTTTTTGCTTGTCTACAATAAACTTATAATGATCATCGCGAATATTTACAATCCGGATGATATTGTTAAATATTCGAAATGTTTTTTCCGGTCTTATTTCTTTTATGTGGTAAAGTGAAATCTCACAGGTGACTTTTGTTGTATCATTGGGCATATAACCGATAAAAACCATTCTTTCGTTCGTCAGATACAAAGCCCCGTTGACGATCAGATCATTGTCATGCATGTTGGCAAGCGCCTTGTGTATGATTTTTTCATTTTCAGTCATTTTAAATCCATAATGAAGAGTTTGCATACGTACTCACCAACCAAATCAGTTATTTGTCATGCCAGCGCCCAACCCTCAATGCTCAGCCATTTCATCCAGAGGAAACGGCTCACTGTGATTTTCAACGGAATCCTCGGCAAATCATGCGGGATATATACCTCAACCCCCTGAATCATCAACACTTGATAGTTTTGCGGATTATTCGGCAAACCCCAGCGCACGGCCGGACTCTCACGAATCGTGATATCTCCCTGGATAACGATGGGCATTTCGAGAAATATTGGCTGGCTTCGTGACTGAATATGGGCCAGCGCACTCTCGGTCAACGTCAGCATCCTGTCGTGTCCTTTCCGATTTTGCGTCCTCTCTCGGCAACTGCTTGTGAATAGGCTTGTTTTTATTAGCGGAATCGATATTTGAAACCATGGCCCACATATTTCATTATACCTGAAAAGGACAGTTAAAAAAACACAAGAAGGCTTTTCGCCTTCTTGTGTTACTTTTTGGAATTGGTTTCGCCGGTTACGGAGTCACATCCGGCATTTTTTCCGTTTCGCCGTAGACGCAGACATGCTGAATTTCCGTATTCATGCCTTCAGTCTTCGGATTGGAGCAAATGTTGCGCCATACGCGCATGCAGTCAAACAGGGTGATAGCCA
>CAZXCC010000182.1:0-6008 GCA_964638945.1 uncultured Veillonellaceae bacterium
CCCCCGATACCGCCGTGAAAGGGCGGTGTCTTAACCGCTTGACCAACGGGCCGTAGAAAGTTGGTGGGCCCACCTGGGATCGAACCAGGGACCAGCCGGTTATGAGCCGGCGGCTCTACCGCTGAGCTATAGGCCCCGGAGACACAAAACAGGTTTTCCGAAGAAAGCCTGCTGACTTTTTAAATTGGCTCCTCGAGTAGGACTCGAACCTACAACCCCGCGGTTAACAGCCGCGTGCTCTACCATTGAGCTATCGAGGAACGTTGTCAACGTTATTTATTATACGGCAGTAATAATGCTGCGTCAAGGGTTATTGAAAAATTTATTCAAGAAAATCTTTCAGTTTTTTGCTTCGACTCGGATGTCGCAATTTTCGCAACGCTTTTGCCTCAATCTGACGTATCCGTTCCCGCGTAACCTGGAAATGATGTCCGACTTCTTCCAGGGTTCTGGCACGGCCGTCATCCAAGCCAAAGCGCAGGCGCAACACTTTCTTTTCACGCGGCGTCAATGTTTCAAGCACCTCTTCAAGCTGTTCCTTCAGCACCATGAAAGAAGCGGCATCCGCAGGCGCCGGTGCATCGGAGTCCTCGATGAAATCTCCCAGATGTGAGTCTTCCTCTTCTCCTATCGGAGTTTCAAGCGACACAGGCTCCTGGGCAATCTTCATAATTTCCCGGACCCGTTCCACAGTAATATCCATCGCTTTGGCAATTTCATCAGCAGCCGGCTCCCGGCCAAGTTCCTGCAACAGCTGCCTTGACACACGGATTAATTTATTGATTGTTTCCACCATATGCACCGGGATGCGAATCGTACGAGCCTGGTCCGCGATTGCACGCGTAATGGCCTGACGAATCCACCAGGTCGCATAAGTGCTGAATTTATAACCTTTGGTATAGTCGAATTTTTCGACAGCTTTAATCAGACCCAGATTTCCTTCCTGAATCAAATCCAGAAACAACATGCCGCGTCCCACATATCGTTTGGCAATACTGACCACCAGACGCAGGTTTGCTTCAGAAAGACTGCGCTTTGCCCGGTCTCCTTGCTCTGATGCAGCTTTGGCCGTATTGCGCAGACGTTGGTACAATTCATTGATTTTCGGTTCAGACTGTGGAACACTGCGCAGCAAAAAGTAAGCCAGTGTCAGGTTGCCACCCTCTACTATTTGTATGGGCGCCACCTGCAGACCCTGCAAGATTTTCGTGATGTTGGCGCCTTCAGACACTCGGGAAGTAACTGGTTCTTCCGGTCTGAGCGCATAATTCAGTTGTTCCATGGTCACGAACTCACCCTGTTTATGTCCCAGGGCAGTCAAAACTCTGATAATTTCTGCTGGTTCCAAGCTTTCCGGCAATTCCATCTGAGGAACATGATCTGTGTCAGGGCAGTCAAAAGCTGGAGACATGGGTGTTCCTTCCGCAATTTCAATGCCGGAAGCAGCCAGGTTTGCGTTCAAGGAACGGATCTCTTCTTTTGTCAGCTCACTTGTTGCCTTTGCCATGAGTTCCGGAGCGATTTTATTGCCGGCGTCGGCAGCAGTTTCACGCAATAATTTCAGAACTTCACTGGTTTGGCGAACTTGCACCAAGAACTCTTCCGGTTTCAACCATTTTTCCACCAGAGCCAAACGCTCTTCATTTGACATGCTTGAAGGCAAAAACACCGCTTCTTCTTCAGCGGAAATGTCATCCAGCAGGCGTTGCGCTTCACTTCCCTTATCCATACGGCGCGCCAGTTTTGTTTCATCCACAGCCGACAATAGGGAAACGCGACCGATTTCTTTCAGATACATCCTTACAGGGTCGTCAATGCTGACCCCTTCCGGAATCGTCTGTTCAAGGTCACCCTCATCCACAACCGGTTCGGCTTCGCCTGCTCCTGGCGCTTCCAATGCCTCCGGATCTGGGACTTCGTCAACGAGCTCTATCTTTTTCTTGGCCAGCAGCTCATACACATCTTCGATCTCATCCGGCGAAAGATCGTCGCCCTGCAAGGCATCCATCATTTCAGCCGTAGCAATCATTCCATTTGTTTTGGCTGCTTTTTTTGCCAACTCATCGACCCTGTCACTGATGAGTTTTTTCTTGTCGGTCATTCCCAAACTCTACTCCCTCCGAGCTGTCAAACAATTTACTTTGCTTACTGTGATTTGGTTAACTCGCTAATTTTTGTAAATATTCGCTGCGCATTCATTAATTCCTGCACATATCCCGAATCTCCCCGCCGGGACATTTCATCCGCCCGTAATCTATGCAATTCATATTCTTCATTCAGTTTGGACAGCAACAGTGTTTTTATGCAGTCAGACAGTGCCTGCTCCACGTCTGTTCCTGTTTCCTCCTGCAGCATCATGCGCGACAAAAGCTGCACTGCTTCGGTATCCAGTTCGCGTGCCATTTCATCTGGTTGCGGCATTTTTCCTTCGGCATGACTCCGCCAAATTGCTTCAGCCAATGTTCGCCTGGAGCCGCTCTGAAAATGTTCCGGTGTCAGATTTTCCTGAATCTGCGCAAATTGCTGCGCCGATTCCAGGCCCTGACGCAAAATAAAATCTTCCGCCATGATTTGGCGTGAATCCGCACTGCGACGGACATGAATTACAGGAGCCCTGTACCCTGTTGTTTGGCCCCTCTGGCGTAACAGCTCATTGCGAATGGAGTTTTCATCAATACCCAGTCTCTCTGCCAGTCGGCCAATATGGGCATCTACTTCCACCACACTGTCAGCCATGGCCAGATACGGTACAGCACGCCCCACAGCCGCCACTTTTCCGGCTAAATCAGCATAATCCGCTTCACTCAGCACTCGTTCCATCTGAAAATCAAGTAACCCGGCGGCGGCGGATATCCGTTCCCTAACCACATCGGCACCTTGCTTGCGAATCACTTCATCCGGGTCTTTCCCTCCCGGAAAGGAAGCTACTTTAACCACAGCACCACTCGATCTTACGATGGACAGTGCACGAAGTGTGGCATTTTGTCCAGCTGCATCCCCATCATAGGCAAAAACGATTTCCGGTGCATAATGTTGCAGCATACGCGACTGTTCCGGCGTAAAAGAAGTACCGAGAGAGGCCACTACATTTTCTATGCCGTTTACCGACAGGGAAATCGCATCCATGTACCCCTCGACAACAATCGCATACCCCGTGCTTTTGATTGCACGATACGCCCTGTGAATATTGTAGAGAACCGCCCGCTTGTTGAATACCGGAGTTTCCGGACTATTCAGGTATTTGGGCTGGCTGTTGTCCATTACCCGGCCACCAAATCCAACTACGCGACCACGAATATCTTCAATGGGAAACATGATCCGGTTGCGAAAACGGTCATAGATTCCTTCCGGCGTCCGAGCGATAGCCAGTCCTGCTTTAACCAGAGTTTCCGGCAAAATCCCTCTGCCCTGCAGTGCACTGGAAAGCTTCTCCCATGCATCCGGTGCGTAACCCAGCCGGAATGTTTCAATCTGCGGAATGGATAAACCCCTTTCCTGCAGATACGAAAGCGCTGCTTTGCCAAAAGCCGTTTTTACAAGGCAGGCATGAAAAAAATCACGTGCAAGTTCATTCGCCCGAAGAATATCTTCTCTTTCTTTTTCCCTCTGACGCTCCGCTTCAGAACGTTCGCGTTCCGGCAACGGGATGTTCAGTTTTTGAGCCAGCAGCTTCACGGCGTCGCCAAAACCAACGTTTTCCACACCCATAAGAAAGTTAAAAACATTTCCGCCTTTTTGGCAGCCAAAACAATAAAAAAACCCTTTGTCGGGCGCTACAGAGAACGACGGGGTTTTTTCCTGATGAAACGGACAACAGCCCCAGTAATTGCGTCCCTGTTTTTTCAGCGATACATATTCTGCGACAATCGAGACAATGTCTGCCTGCGCCCTCAGCTTATCGACAAAATCATCTGAGCTGGAGTATTTCATCATAGTGACATTATTATTCGCCAAAAAAAACACTTATCCTGCCAAAAAAACAAATTACAATAAACACCACTTTTGCATAAAGTAAATTTCATTTCCAAAATCAATATGAAAGAAACGGTTTTGATTCAGTACTTATAAGGCGTTAACGAAAACACCTCTTCATGAAGTCCATTGTGTTTGGTATAATAAATTAATAAAGATGGTCTCAAAGCGAGGTACTTATTTATGAAAAGATTCGCGTTTCTTTTTTTTGCGACTTTGTTGATATTTGCTGTCGCATCCACTGGTTATGCTGCCGTCAACAACAAATATTTCCGCGCGGACAAACAATATTTCGATGTCGAAACCGGCCAATACATCATCAGCGGCAATATTGTCATCAACGTTGAAAACGGCTATATTGCCGGCGATAAAGCCCAAGTCAAACTTTCCACCCTTGAGTTTTGGGGTACAGGCGGTTGGTTGTTAAAACAGTATGATGTCACCTTCAAAGGAGACAGCGCTTATGTAGTTTTTGGCAAGGACGTCGCAATGATTGAAGGGGGTGCGGATTTTCAGCGGCCTGCATTGCGGATAACTTCCGAGAAAGTCGATTATAACTGGAAGTCAAAAGTCGCAGTATTCAACGGAAATGTCAAAGTGGTCCAGGAAGGTGCGGCGCCGATTTTGCTTGACCAAGTGAAATATAACGTGGAAACGAAAGAGTTCGTGAACTGAACCGAAAACCCGGCCACTTTGGCCGGGTTTTTCATGAACAGATGAGCTCGGGGTTCTTTCAACAAACTAATGGTTGTTGCTCTTGAATACCAATTCAAGAATCTTATTTGCGGTTTCTTCGATTGCCTTGTTGGAAACGTCAATGATCGGACAACCGATGCGTTCCATGATCTTGGTGGCATATTCCAATTCTTCGCCGATACGGTTCAACGTAGCATAGTTTGCATCAGGCGGCAGACGCATGATTTTGAGTCTCTCTGCCCGAATTTCGTTAAGTTTCTGCGAGTCGATAACCAAACCGACGACTTTTTGCGGCGAAACCTGGAACAACTCATCAGGCGGCGGAACTTCAGGCACAAGAGGCACATTTGCCACCTTGATTTTCTTGTGAGCCAGATACATGCTCAGAGGTGTTTTAGACGTCCGGGACACACCAACCAAAATCAGGTCGGCTTTCAATAAGCCCCATGGGTTTTTGCCGTCATCATACTTCACGGCGAACTCGATCGCCTCAACCCGTTTGAAATAATCCTGATCAAGCATATGAATCAGGCCCGGTTTCAGTTTCGGCGTCATGTCAGCCACTGATTGAACGGCACGGATCATAGGCCCCATAATATCGACCGTTATCAAGTCGTACTTTTTGGCTTCTTCCAGCAACGCTTCCCGCAGATCAGGCGATACCAGCGTATGGCAGATAACACAGGGATGTTTGGCTGCCTCGCGCAAAGTCTCCTTAATCTGGACTGCTGAAGTAATGTAAGGAATCCTTACAATGTCAAATTTGCCGGAGTCAAATTGACTCGCTGTGGCACGGGCGACCATTTCTGCGGTCTCACCAATAGAGTCGGACAACGCGTAAATGATAGGCAAAGCGGCTATGACGGTTACCTCCTTTTTCCCTGTCCCATTTCGACAAGCAACCGGGTAATGTTTGTTTTCGTCAAGCGGCCGACCACTTCAAATGTCTTTTCATCCACTGCGCCCACTGACCTGACAACCGGCAGGCTGTCGATTTCACCGTCTACCAGTTTCTTGGCCGCAGTTAGGACTGACTCTTCCGGGCCGGTCATTATCATTTTCGACATCCCGGTCATCAATACCTTCACCGGAACTTTCTGGAGATCACGACTTCCCATGGCGACCTTCAATAAGTCTTTCCGGGAAACAACGCCCCGTAATATGCCGCCTGGTTCCACTACGAAAACCGATCCGACATCTTCGAGAAACATTGTTACAACGGTATCATAAGCGCTGGCAGTTGCTGCTACCACAACGGGAACGGATTGAATATCCCGCACTTTGTAGCGGGCAATCTCTTCCGTCAACATGCTGAAAGCGCCCTTGCCTGTGTAATAATA
>CAZXCC010000183.1:0-5984 GCA_964638945.1 uncultured Veillonellaceae bacterium
ATTGCGCCTTATCCGCATTCACGTCAACCCATGCCTTAAACTCATCCAGTTTCTGCGTCTGCTCCGCAGTCAGTTCCTTATCGAAAACGTTCACTGACTCCGCCATTTTTTCCCCATCTTTTGCTGCGAAAAACCATGCCATGTGAATTGCGTTTCCGTCATCCAATGTAAGATGGTACATGCCAAAGTCCGATTTCCGCAATCGCTGCAACACTGCATCCTGGTCTGCAGGAATCGCGTCCTTTAAAAGTGTGGGCGCGTCTTCCGGAACAGCGGTAGGTTTTGCCGGTTTCGTTGTCTGTTGTTTTTTGGCAGAAGGGTCAGAACCCGTCTTTTTTTCCTGCTCCACAAATGCGCGGAAGTCTTTCACTTCTACAGCAGAAAACCCGGCAGGCACTTTCATGTCGCCAATAAAGGAAATATTCCAGACTGACGAGAAATCATCAGGCGCCGCATAGGCGCAGGGCAAATAGGCGAATAGCACCAGCACGAGCAACAACAAGACGTTTGTTATCCTTTTCATCACAATCACTCCTTCTTCATTCGATTTATGGCTGCCAACCATTCGCCGAAGTCAGCGCTTCGATAAATCTTCTGCCGCTGCGCAGGGGAAGATCCAGTTCGCTGACCACCACTTTCATCACTTCCACTCTGGGCAGCGTCCCGTCACCTCGCGGATTCTCCGCATCGCCATAACTCCCCAGGTCATGGATCGCATAATGTTTGCCGGCATTTTGCCCCAAATAAAGCATAACATGATTCTTCATGTGCAGCGTCGCACCCGCTTGTGCCTGTTTGTTCAAAAGCGCATAGCGTGCCGCAGCTCCCTGTATGTTTCGCAGCTCCGTATGCCTGCCCGGAACTCTCTCCTGCTGGTCCGCATTGCGAGGAGCACGAATTCCAAACACCGCATAGATGTCCATGATAAAGGACGAACAATCCCGCCCCTCCATCAAACCTCCCCACCCGTAGCTTTCCCCCTGCATTTTAAAGGCCTGGCGAACAATCGCCGCTCTTGTGTAAGGGAGATAACCAAGCGAAACATCAGCTTTCCCATGGATCCAGGCTTTTCGCCACGCAAGCGTACCGTTGGCACTGCGCTGGGGAATTTCCACGGCATATCCGTCATTTTCCCTGCCCAAAAAGGCAAATCTGGTGCCCATTCCTGCGCGCCAGTCGGCAACAGGCTTTCCCATGGCGGAATCCCGGGGAACCACTTTGGTACCGGTAATCACCACAAATGCAGCCACGTCCTGCCTGGCCTGCCACTCCCTGCGCGATGAGGCCAGGGCGACATCCGAAGAACGCATCCATCCCCGGTAATTGTATAGCTGGACAAACAACCAACGCGCATCGCTGCTGCGATGCAAAACAGCAACAGGTTCCGCGATGTTGACTGCCGTTTCCTGGAACATGTCAAAATCATCGTCCGCATCGTCTTCACTTGACGGCACATCCGTCGGAAAGGTCCGCAAATCTGTCCTCCTGACGGTAAAGCCCCAAGCGAGGGCATTACTGTCATTGATCCCGGACAAATTCATGTTTTTTTCCAGAGAATCATAAAAACTTTCAGAAACAGGGACACCCCGGGCATAACGTTCCTTGCCGCGGGGCATTCTCTCAGCAGCTATTTTTTGCCGCAATGCATTTTTATCCAAGGAATCAGGCAGTGCAGACATTGCAACAACGACCTGCGGCATGGCGGCAATAATAGCCTTGTTAAAGTTTTCAATTTCCTGTTGCGACATAATAACCTGCTGCGGAGCCACTATCCGGGAAATCCAGAAATCCGCCTGCAGCATCGGCGGTTCAATTCCCGGCAGGCGTTCTATATTCTGGGATGCAGCCTGCCCCACTGCCGGCACAAGAACCAGCAGCAGGCACAAGCTGAAGAGAATCAGTTTGTCTTCCATGCTTTATTCTCCCTGGAACCCGATAATGATTTGCGGTTTTTTTATCGGATCCAGCCAGGAAACGACTTTCTCCATGTCGGTTTCAGACATGGCAATACACCCGGAAGTTGGTTTCCCCGGGCCTTTCCAGATATGCAAAAAAATCGCGCTTCCGAAGCCTGGCACTACCGGTGCGGTATTGTACCCGATCACAATACCCAGTCGATACAGTTCATCGTTGCGTCGCATCTTCTCGTGAGATTCTTTGGCAGGTATGCCCCGCACCCACTGGTTGTAACGGGGTGAAGCAACGTCATCAATCCACGCATCCTGTTCTGTAGCTTGCCGGTACGGCATTTTCGTAACGGCTGAGACCGCATAGCCAAATACCGGTCCCAACGAGAAAACTCCACGCGGAGTCATGCCATCCCCTTCCCGTTTCCGATCAAAAGTCGCAACTCCGGAACGCCCCACTGTAACCGAAACAGGTCCCAGTACCTTTTCCCAGCCGCGCTCCGTCTTCTCAAATCCCCACAGAACACTCTCCACCGAACCCTGATTCGGCTCTGCAACCGCCAGGACCTGTCCTGCTCCATTTGGAACCAGCCGCGCATCCGCATCCGCCATGCCATATTCACGCCAGTTTGGCGCATCAAAATGCCACCACTCCGTAGTCACCGGTAAAAAACCGGCCTGACGCATGGTGTTTTGCAGGACTTGGCGGTTAACCAGTTTGTCTGGTGAAGAAGAAGCAAAATCAAGGTGCGATCTCTCGGAAAACTCGTCGAACGCAGAAGGCATGGGCAGTTCACGTCCAGCGGAATCAACGAGCCCTACATCCACAGACGCTCCTCGATTATGCCGTGACCCGGAAGCCGGATTCGCCACATAGTTTTCATCCGGATAAACAGCCCACATTTTTTTTTGCACCGTTACCGGGCGATAGCAATCAAACACTTTCAGTCCCAGCCCCTGTGCCTTTAGTTTCCTCTGCGCCTGTGAGAGCCGCTCCGCAACATCCTCCCGCAGCAGGCAGCGCGAGGATGAATACAGGATCCGCCCCGTAAAGTTGTCTGTCGTGGCATACTTGATGTCATAAACAATCGAGGGTTCGACTGCACCGACGTCAACCAGATTCAACCCCAGTTCTTCCGGTGTGACGGCCTGTACTGCAATCCCCGGCAATATCAGGCAAAGCATACACACTCCGATCAGCCAGGCATTCAGCACTCTTTGCATCTCGCACCCCTTTACTGGATATGCACTCCGATTTCAAACATTCTGTTCCAGGGGAAGTCAACCCGTATATTTTCCACCGGAATCCCCCAAAGGTGTTCCAATGCAAAACGGCGCATTTTATCTGCAGCAGCCCTCGTCAGTCTCGGTTTCAGCGCATTGAGGTATTGTCCGTTCCCTCCCCGGGGATAGACGATTTCATCATACAGAGCTCCCCGGATGTTCGCCTGATAGGCCCAGTCATCAAGATAACGGGTCGCGAGTATATTTCTGCGCCGTTTTTCAGGGGTATATGGCGCCAACATCCCCTGACCGACCGCATAACCCAGGGTATTTCCAGCCGTGTTCCAACCGGAATAAGCCGCCAGTTTCGTCAACAGACCCTGTTGCTGCATTTCTGCCATCAACGAATTGTCTGCGCCGTTTGCAAAAGCAACATCGCCAACTGCCACCCATCGGCCTTTCATGATTTCGCTTTCCACCTGACGCACGAACTCTTTCACTGCCGGGCTCGTCAGAGGCAAATTCCCGGGTTGGTTCGCTTCCCTTGTCACACCGTTTTCCGGCGTGTTCACTGCCAGCACCAGTTCCGGTTGCTCCGTCAGATCCAGCTTCACTCCGCCATTTACAAGGATATGCTGGGGAATCGAATCACGCAGGGGATGGTCTTCATATGAGGCAACCGTCGCTGCGCCAACACCCGGAGCGTAAAAAACCTTTACAAAAGGCAACCGCAGTTCCATGTCATTGATCGCTTTCACTACCATGCTCATTCCCAAATTGTCAGCGCCAGGAATCGACAAATGAATGCTGGCGGGAATTCCTGCACCGCTTTTTTCCAGATGTCTCGATTCCTGGTGGGAAGCCGACAGCGGGGAAGAATCATCGCGTCCCAGCAGGAAGTATCCAAAAAGACCTTCTCGCGCCATCTGTTGCAGTTTTTCATTGACACGGTAGTTCTTTGCCCGCCTCATCCGCCAGTCCGACAGATTTTCCGCCGGAACTTTGGAGAGCAGTTGTTCCAACTCGTTTTTTTCTTCCTGTGAAAGCCCGGAGAGTTCCCGTTTGTCCTCAAGCACCGTAATTCGGAAAATGGTTGCTCCCAGAGACTCGTAATAGGGGGGTTCCGTTGCTCCGGCGCTCATTTTTGGAGTGCGCATGACCGTGCCAAAAAGATAGAGGCGCAGACCCGGATACCTTTCTTTCAGTATACGGAAACGGTCAACCCTTTCCTGCAGCGTATCGTCCGTCAAAAAATGAGTGCGGGACGGAACCAGGCCGCCATAAATCATCGAGTCCGAGGAAAGCACCAATGCGTCAGCCATCGGAGCTTGCGCAAAAACCCATTGCCAGAGCCGTTCCGGATCCCCGTGCTGTTCACGGGTCGCCAAAAAAGCGTCGGATGGCGCAACGATTTTGGTCCCTGCCGCCCGAACCGTATCCATAACATATTCGAGATTCACCGGCCTGTCATCCATCGGGACATATCCTATAGAACCGGCCTGTGCCACCTGTCCGGTAAACAGGACCACAATACAGGCCAGCCAAAAAAATCGTTTCACTCGGAGACCCCTTTCGCAGTTGTTCCCTTCAGTTTTTCCATGTATGATTTGAGCGACCAGTTCAACAAATCCAGTTCAGCCGCATCTTGCAATTCTTTGGCTGCCGGAGCCTGCTTCAGCCCGACCTGGATTACATCCCAGATGCCGGGCTTTTCAAAGCCCTTGCGCCAGGCTGCGACACCAGCCAACCCGTACTTGCCGACCAGGTCGACCTTCAGGCCTATGGATTTTGCATCTTCGATCCAGACTTTGTAACGGTAGCTGTCATCCGAATATTCGATATAATGCTGGCCTGCCGAATCAAGCCACTGCGGGGTCAAACCATACTGGGCAACGCGTGCGTCCACATCGTTCATCCACATCGTGGACGAACGGACTCGTGCCCGTCCGTATCCCAGATCAGTCTCCCGCCATTCACGGGTGTAAAAGGGAACACCCATGAGTAGTTTTTCCTTCGGAACATATTGCAGGGTTTTCTCTATACCCCTCTCCACCCAGCCGATCGAAGCCACCGAGCCGGCTACCGGGCTGGTGCGCCAGTGTTCATCGTACGTCATGACCATGAAATAATCCACGATCTTCGCCAGCGCTGCCCGATCGTAGCAATTTGACCACATCGGCACACCGGAGGGAACTGTCGCATCCAGAGATACAATCACACCCTGTTCTTTCAGCTTCTCTGCCAGGCGGGCCACAAAACCCGTCAGTCTGTCACTATCATCGTCATAAACATTTTCAAAATCGATGTTGATTCCGTCCAGATCATACAGGGCCGTATACATCAGGAGCTGTCGCACTGCCCTGTCCTGTGCCGATTCGTCTGCCAGGAAGGCTTTTGTCATATCCGGTTCAAAACTGTTCGAAATCAGCGCCCAAACTTTGTAGCCTTTGTCGTGCGCATCCTGGACATACTTCCAGTCCGCTTTGCTCGCAACAGTACCACGGCTGTCCGTGACGGCAAACCAGGTCGGGGAAATCACCGTCAATCCGGGAATCTTGTCTTCTCGCGCCAAATCAGCCTGTTCACCAAGCACATGATCCCATACCAGACTGATTTTGCCGGAATTTTTCACAGGCAGCCGCACTGCATGCAATTTTTTCCCGAGTTCAGGAGCGGCCAGTTTGCGGATCACCAGGCCAGGAGTGCCGGCAGGCTTTTCAAACGCAATGTTGAGAAGTTTTTCCAAGCCTTTCAGATTCAGATGCGGTGCGCCATTTACCGAAACAGCATTCAGCCGGAAATCCACTCCGTCCCGCATGAATTCCGTGAGACGCGGCGTTTCCATACTGAAGG
>CAZXCC010000184.1:0-5862 GCA_964638945.1 uncultured Veillonellaceae bacterium
ATCCTGCCGAATCACAAAAAATATTTTCGCTGGAGTTGACGCTGGAAACGGGGAATAATGAGAGCATGGATATTTTGAGCGGTGTTGTCGATAATATTACGTTTCAGGGGCAGGACGACTATGTCGTCTTCCGGCTGAAAAATTCGCAGGGCATGATCGTGGTGGCCGGAAAGGTAGGCGTCCCTCTGCCAGGGGAAGAGGTGGAAGTGTCCGGGTCGTGGACCGTCCATGCGAAATATGGGCGACAATTCCGCGGTGAAACGATGCGGCGCATTGTGCCGGCGACTTTGCCTGCGATCGAGCGGTTTCTTGCCTCCGGCGCGGTCAAGGGAATCGGGCCGGCGATGGCGCAACGGATGGTGGCGCGATTTGGCCTGAAAACTCTCGATATATTGGAGAGGGAACCCAGACATCTGCTGGAAATTGAAGGGATCGGGCCGAAAAAGCTGTCGATGATCGTCGAGTCATTTGCTTCGAAGGCGGAATTGCGAGATCTGATGTTTTTTCTCGAGTCCCACGGCATTCCGGGCGCGTATGCCCGGCGCATCCATACGGTCTATGGCTCTGATGCGGTTTCTGTCATAGAAGCCGACCCATATCGTCTTGCGGACGAAGTCGACGGCATCGGTTTCCGGATCGCTGACAGGATTGCTCTGGCCTGCGGCGCGCATCAGGAGGACTTTGCGCGGATTGCAGCCGGGATTCGGTACGCTCTTTTGGGCATAGCGGATGCCGGTCATACCTGTGTGCCGGAAGATGTGCTGGTGCAGTCGGCGGCCAAAGAGCTCGCGACGGACAGTTACAACGTGGCGCAGGTGTTGGCCGGCCTGCTCAGGCAAGGGTCGCTGGCAGTGGAGGATATAGGAGGCTGTTCTCTCATATACCCGGATCACTTGTACCATGCGGAACGCAAAGTGGCCCAGCGTCTGCTGCATCTGCGCGATACGGCGAAGCGCCTGCGCGAAACCGATGTGGAAGCGCTGACAGATAAATTTGAGCGGGAAAAGAAAATCCAGCTGGCGCCATCGCAGCGGGAAGCGGTGCGGGCGGCCGGCAAGCACGGCATACTGATCATGACAGGCGGTCCGGGTACCGGCAAAACGACGACGGTGCAGGCGGTTTTGAATGTGTTGTCCATGCAGGGCTGCAAGATCGTGCTGGCGGCTCCGACCGGACGCGCTGCCAAACGGCTTTCGGAAGCGACAGGGCGTGAGGCGCAGACTGTGCACCGTTTGCTGGAGGCGACCGGTGGACGGGGAGGCCGGGCCATGTTCGGACGGGGAGAAGAAAACCCGATCGATGCCGATGTGGTAATCGTCGACGAAGTATCCATGATGGATATTTTGCTGATGTATTATCTGCTGCGTGCGGTGCCGGACGGTTGCCGCGTGGTGCTGGTCGGCGACGTGGATCAGCTGCCTGCGGTGGGGCCGGGATCTGTGCTGAAAGATATCATCCGCTCGGAAACAGCTCCGGTGGTCCGATTGACCGAGATTTTCCGGCAGGCCGGGCAAAGCCCGATTGTACACAACGCACATCGCATCAACCGGGGACAGTTTCCGGACGTCCGCTCGAACCGCGATTTTCAGCTGCGCGAAGTCGCCGGCGAAGAAGAAGCGGCTGCGCTGGTGGTGAGTCTGTGCCGGGATGAACTGCCGGCGGAAGGCGTGGACGTGCGCCGTGACGTGCAGGTGCTTTCCCCGATGCACAGGCTGGCCTGCGGTGTCGAGAACCTCAATAAGCTGTTGCAGGCGGCCCTGAATCCTCCGGCACGGCACAAGCTCGAGGCGGCTCTGGGAGGAAAGGTGTTCCGGGTGGGCGACAAAGTGATGCAGACCCGCAATGATTACGACAAAGGCGTATTTAACGGCGATATCGGTCTGGTGGCCGATATGGACGATGAAATGGTGCTGATCCGGTATCCGGAAGGAGACGTACCTTACGACCGCAGCGAGATCGACGCACTGGCGCCGGCGTATGCGATGAGCGTGCACAAAAGTCAGGGCAGTGAATATCCGATAGTCATTCTGACAATGGTCAGCGGCCACTATATCATGCTGCAGAGAAATCTGCTCTATACTGCCATCACACGCGCCAAACAGAGGGTAATCCTGGTAGGGTCGAGTGCGGCTTTGGGTACGGCGGTATCCAATGACAGGACGCGACGTCGTCATTCCCTGCTGGCCGAGCGCCTGCGGGGCGAGGCGTTCCATTGACCTGGCGGGATGAACTCTCGTCCTGGGCGCAGGCTGCCCTGCAGATCGTATTGCCGTGCCGGTGTCCGGGGTGCAATCGGGAACTGGCGGAGCATGGCGCCTGGTGCGGGGACTGTCTGCGGGAAATCTGGCAACCGCGCCGTCTGGATGTGCAAGGGCGGGGAATGAAACATGTCGATGCCTGCCAGGTATTGACGGGCTATGACGGAGCAGTGCGAAACCTGCTGCACGGACTGAAATTTGCAAGGCGCCGCAGCAATGCGGCGCCTTTGGCCTGGCTGGTGTCCATGGCGGATGAGAAAGAGCTCGGAGGGTTACCGGTTCATGGCGCTTTGGTGGTGCCTGTTCCGTTGTCTGCCGAAAGAAGGGAAGAGCGGGGTTACAATCAGGTAAAACTGATTTTTTCCGATTGGTGCGTGAAAAATGGCAGCATCTGGGTGGGAAAGGGCCTGATACGCAGAAAGCCCACATTGCCGCAGTGGGAGCTGGACCGGTCAGAACGGAGGGAAAATATGAAAGGCGCGTTTGTCGTAACGCGCCCGGAAATGTTTTGCAATCAGGCTGTATTATTAGTCGACGATATTGTCACCACGGGATGTACTCTGGAAGAGTGCGCCACGGCGCTAAGGCGCTGCGGTGCTGCGTCCGTGCATGCGCTCGCGCTGGCGGGCGGTTAGCCCAGTGCGTTGATGAATGCCTTGACGACTTCCGGATCCAGAACGGTGCCCGCGATGTTGTTCAGTTCCCGCACCGCTTCTTTTTTTGTTTTGACCCAGTTTTGTTCGCAAGGATTGATAAACCGGTCATAGTGGTTGGCAACCGCGATGATGCGTGCGCCAAGCGGAATATTCACGCCTTTGAGCCGGTTCGGATACCCCTTGCCATCCCACTGTTCGTGATGGAACTGGATGTACGGCAAGAATTCGGCGAAGGCCGGCATGTTTTCCAACATGGCGACTCCGGCGTTGCAATGCCGCCGATACATACTGAGCTCCTTCGGAGACAGGTACGGCTGCTTGGCAATGATGGAATTGGGAACCGACAATTGTCCAACGTCGTGCAACACTGCCGCCATGCGAATCCGCTCGATTTCTTCTTTGGGCAGACGCATTTTCGCTGCGATGCTGACGGCGTAATTGGCCACCTGAAAACTATGTTGGCAGATCCGGTTGTTTTTCAACTGCAACATCTGAATCAGGGTTTCAACGATCTGATTGTCGATGTGTGGCGCCGTTACCTTGCTGGGTATGGGCAGGACCACTTCTTTGGATTTGATCATATGCAGCGGGACACCTTTCTCATCGTAGAAGTCCGTCAATATGGTACTATTTATTTTTGCTATAAACATCGATTTTCCTGCCAATTTCAAAAATATTTTTGCGACCTGTTGCAGACGCTTCCGCAAGCCCGGGAATATATATTATAATAAGGATGTAAATTTTGCAAACGGAAGGATGAATTGCTATGGGTCTGGCTAACTGCAAGGAGTGCGGAAAACTATACATGCAGACCGCTGCAGGACTTTGCCCGGATTGTTATCGGGCAGAGGAAGAGAATGAGGAAAAGGTTGCGAAGTATCTGCGGGACCATAGCAAGGCTTCCATCAGTGAAGTGCATGAAGCAACGAAGGTGCCGGAGAAGACGATCCTGAAAATGATCAAAAAGGGTCGGATTACAGGCGACATCCAGATTTCGTATCCTTGCGAGACTTGTGGGAAACCGATTGTTGAAGGCCGGGTTTGTCAGGAATGTGGAAAAAGAGTGCTTGATCAGGTCAAGGCCGAACCCAAACCGGCTGCGCCACCCCAACCGGCCAAAAAACCGGGTGAAGGGCTGCATACCACGTTTACCAAACGTTGATTCGGTGAATTTTTGTTGTGCTGATCTCCGACCAATAAAAAAATATTTTCAAATAATGCATGGAGTCGGTTAATGTCCGGCTCCTTTTTTGCGATATATACAATGAACGGAATGTCGCAGATCGAGGAAAGGATCGCGACATGCAATGGGGTGTGAGAAGAAATGATTATTTCTGGAAACAGCGGAATCAACAAGGCTGGCAAAGTATATGGCGTCGATCAGGTCAAAAGCGGCAAAAGCACCCGCGAAACAGCAAAAAGCGGCACGCAGCTGAATGATGAAGTCGTGCTGTCTTCTGAGGCGCAGGAATTGCAGCAGGCCGTCAGTGCGATCAAAGCCATGCCCGGAGTACGGGAAGACCGGGTACAGGAACTGACGCCGTTGGTCGAGTCCGGCCAGTACAAAGTGGATGCCGCCAAAATTGCCGATCAGATGATCGGGAGGGTTTTGGCCGACCGTCTGAAATAGGAGGCACATATCATGAATGAAAAGTGGGAAACATTGCTTACGGTACTGCAAGAGTCCGTGATGCTTTATAAGGGTCTCCTTTTGCTTGGTGAAGAAAAACGCCAGGCATTGGTAGAAGCCCAATCCGCCGAGCTGGATGCGGTAACCCGGCGGGAAGAACTGATGATTCTCGAAGGAGCGAGATTGGAAGAGCGGCGGGCGAAAGTGACCGCCGCGCTTGCTACCCATTACAATATGCCTGGCACAACTCCGACCATTTCCATGCTGTCTGCTGTTGCCGAACCGGAAATGGCGCAGCGGCTGCAGGTTTGCAAGGCGGAGCTGGATGATGCCGTGCAGCGCCTGCTGCGTCTTAATGAAACGAATGGCGCACTGATCCGTCAAGCGCTGCATTTTGTCAACTACAACCTGAATCTCCTGACACAATGCCAGGCAGAGACGACGTACGGGTCCAACGGCAGCCGGGCAGGTGGGGACAAAGGGTCGGCAGCCATGATTCTGGACCGGAAAGTATAGGCAGACCGCCGAACAAGGTCCTTTATCTCATAATCGGGGGGTTGAACCATGCGTTCGACATTTGCCGGCCTGAACACGATGGTACGTGGGATTTATACCCACCAGATCGCCCTCGACACGGTCGGAAACAATATCACCAATCTGAATACGGACGGGTATACCCGGCAGAGGACCAACATCGTGGAGACTCCGTCGGAATACATCATGGGCGGCAAGGGGTACATGGCGATCGGAACCGGAGCCGTCACCGACTCCATCGAACGTCTGCGGGATGAGCTGATCGATGCGCAGGTGCGACGCGGATCCTCGCCGCTTGGCTACAGCAATATCAAGCAGGATACCCTGGGGAAAATTGAAGATGTTTTTCAGGAGCCGTCGGATACGGGATTTCAGACGGCTCTGGATAATTTCTGGAATGCGTTGCAACAGCTTTCCACCAAGGGTTCGGATGAAGGTTCACGCTCTGTCGTGCGTCAGCGCGGCATTGAGCTTGTGGATGCGATAGGCCGCGCCGCAAATCAGTTGAAGGATATCCAGAAGGATGCAGTTTCTTCGCTGAATACGAAAGTGCAAAGCATGAACCAGTATCTTACCGAGCTGGCTGCAGTGAACAAACAGATTCTAGCCAGTCCGGCAGGGGAATCCAATGCACTCAAAGACCAACGGGATCTGTTGCTCGAAAAAATCGCGGTCATGGCGCCGATTCAGGTTACCCAGGAAACAGCCGGCAATGTGTTGGTGACGATTGGCGGTATGACTGTCGTGGACAGGGATCGGGCCAATTTGTTTGATACGAATGTCG
>CAZXCC010000185.1:0-5861 GCA_964638945.1 uncultured Veillonellaceae bacterium
TGAATATCCGCCGGTTCTTCTCCCATGTCCAGTCTGCGGTGTACTATTTTGGTCGGGCGCACTCCTGTGAGCCTGCCCCAGGGTTTTCCGCTATTCACCCTTATTCCGGCAATCCCGGCAATAGCCGTAAAATTTCACCTGATGGTCGGTAATTTGAAAATCAGCCGTCCGAGAAACAAAGCTCTCCAAAGTTTCCAGCAAATCGTCGCCAAACTCCTTGACAATACCACAGGACAGGCAGATCAGGTGGTGATGCGCATGGGATGAGTCTCCGGTTGCCAGTTCGTAACGGCTTTTGCCGTCTCCGAATTCGATCCGGTGCAAAAAACCAAGTTCATCCAGCATTTCCAGTGTCCGGTACACTGTCGCGAGGCCAATGTCCGGCGAAGTCACCCGTAACTTCGTGTAGGCATCTTCGGCACTCAGGTGCTGATCCTGATTATCCGCGAACACCTGCAGGATTTTCTGACGCTGCGGCGTAACCTTGTAATGTTTTTCACGAAACCGGCGACGGAGTTCAACCAAGTCGATTGACATCAAACTCACCTGACTTTCCTTTGTTACACTTACTGGATAAATGGGTTTTGACGACGCTCCCATCCGATGGTCGTAGCCGGTCCGTGTCCCGGATAGGCTTTTGTCTCATCGTCAAGCACCATCAGTTTTTCCTTGATGCTCTCAAGCAGTTGACTGTAGGAGCCACCAGGAAAATCCGTCCGGCCGATGGATTCTGCAAACAGGGTATCCCCGACAAAAACCGCCGCATCGGCCAGCAGACTGATCCCTCCCGGCGTATGTCCCGGTGTATGCAGGACTTTGAGCGTAAAATCACCCACAGTCAGAATCTCGCCATCTTTCAGCAGCCGGTCCGCTGTCCCACAGTTTGTGGAAGCGCCGATGAAAGCGGAAAGATTTCGCGTCCCATTCCCAAGCATGTCCGCATCCGCTTCATGAATCCAAAGGGGCGCACCTGTCAGCTCCTTCACTTTGTTGTTCGCCAGAACATGGTCGGCATGACCGTGCGTGTTGATGATTGCCACCACGGAAAGGCCTTCCTTTTTCACGGCAGACATGATTCGGTCCGCACCGCCGCCCGGGTCGATAATAACTGCTTTTTTTGTGTTTTCGCAATAGGCGATATAGCAATTCGTACCTAAATTTCCGACTTCCAGTTGGATTACTTTCATTGGATACCCTCCTGCTAGAAACTTTTTTTACTGTCGATCAATAATGTGACAGGACCTTGATTCTCAAGATTTACTTTCATTTCTGCCTGAAACCTTCCGCATCCCACGACAATCCCCATGTTTCGCAACTTTTCCACGAATGTTTCATACAGCGCTTTCGCGGTTTCGGCAGAAGCGGCGGCATCGAAACTGGGTCGCCTTCCTTTGCGGCAGTCACCGAACAAAGTGAACTGGGAAATTGCCAGAATCTGCCCCCCCACATCAAGCAACGAACAATTCATTTTCCCTGCATCGTCCTGAAAAATCCGCAAATTGGCAATTTTTTCGGCCATATATGCCGCATCCGATTCTGTGTCGTCCTGCCCGACACCAATCAGCACGGTCAGACCTGGCCCAGCCTGGCCGATAACCTCATCTTCCACTCTTACTTCCGACCATCCGGTCCGCTGAACAACCGCACGCATCAGAGCGCTCCAGCCGCCCGATGGACTTCGTATACATCCCGGACTCGTTTCATTTTTGCCATGATATTCTCCAGTTGATTGATATTTTTCGTATCGATGCACAAACTGATGGTGGCCCTTTTATCTTTGAAAGTCTTGGCGTTGACTGTGCTGGCATTGATTTTGTGCTCAGACAATATCATCATGATGTCTGTGAGCATTCCCGGCCTGTCCATCGCGGTTATCTCGACGGTAACCTTGTAGAGGTCATCTATGCCGCTGTCCCACTCGACTTCGATCATGCGCTCATATTCTTCGGAGCTGGAATTGGCGGTAATATTGGGGCAATCCGCCCGATGCACGGATACTCCCCGCCCTCGCGTAATATAGCCGATGATTACATCCCCCGGAACAGGGTTGCAGCATCGGGCGAGCCTGACCATCAGACCGGTTTCCCCCTTGACAAGAACCCCATGGCTGCCTTTACTCTTTGAGCGTTTTGGCTTTAATTCGGCAAGCAGCTGGTTGATATCCGGAGGCGTCGTATTTTTCTGGTCCTTCTTGTACAATTCAACCAGCTTTACCATGATGGAGTGTACTGTCACGCCGCCAAATCCCAACGATGCCATCATGTCTTCTTCATTTGTGAAGTTCATCTTGCGCAGGATTTCTTCCAGCCGGTCCCCTTTGACAAGTTCCTTCCATTCGTAGCCCAGACGCTTCGCGTCTTTTTCCAGGGCCTCACGCCCTTTGAGTATATTTTCTTCTCTTTTTTCTTTCTTGAACCAGTTCCGAATCTTGTTGCGGGTTTCCGGCGATGCTACGATATTCAGCCAATCCCTGCTTGGGTTGCCCTGCTTTGCAGTGATTACCTCCACGATATCGCCATTGGAGAGTTTTGTTTCGAGAGGCACCATTTTGCCGTTTACTCTTGCTCCAATACATCTGTGCCCTACATCGGTATGCACACGATAAGCAAAATCAAGCGGTACCGAACCGGCTGGCAAATCGAGCACATCGCCTTTCGGTGTGAAAACGAACACTTCATCGGCAAACACATCCAGTTTCACCGATTCGACAAACTCCCGCGGATCACGCAACTCCTGATGCCATTCCAATAGTTGACGCATCCAGTTGAGCTTTTGATCAAATCCCTTATTGGGCCCTTTGGCTCCTTCTTTATATTTCCAGTGCGCCGCGATTCCGACCTCAGCAACATTGTGCATGTCAAAAGTACGGATCTGGATCTCCAGCGGTTGGCCTTGCGTACCAATCACCGTGGTGTGTAATGATTGATACATGTTTGATTTGGGCACAGCGATGAAATCTTTGAACCGATTGGGAATGGGTTTCCAAAGGGTATGCACGACACCCAATGCCCCATAGCAGTCTTTCACCGAATCCACCAGAATACGCACTGCGGAAAGGTCATAAATTTCACTCAGCTCTTTATGATCCCTCTGCATTTTTCTATAAATACTGTAAAAATGTTTGGGTCGCCCGTCAATATCCGCATGGATTCCGACTTCCTGCAGCTTCTCTTTCAGAATATCAATCGCCTCGACGATTACGGCTTCGCGCTCCTGCCTCTTTTGCCGCACCTGGTCGACCAGTTCGTAATATTTTTCCGGCTCCATATAGCGAAAGGACAGATCTTCAAGTTCCCATTTGATATTGGATATACCTAGGCGGTTTGCCAGAGGCGCGAATATCTCCATCGTTTCCCTGGCAATTTTTTTCTGTTTGTCCGGAGCCATGGGTTTTAGGGTCCGCATATTGTGGAGACGGTCCGCAAGCTTGATCAATACCACGCGAATGTCCTTGGCCATAGCCAGAAACATTTTGCGGTAGTTTTCCATCTGCTGTTCTTCTTTGGATTTATATTCAATCCGACTGAGTTTCGTCACTCCATCAACAAGGATGGCGATTTCCTTGCCAAAATCTTTTTCCAGCTGTTCCAGCGTGATCGTAGTATCTTCCACGACATCATGCAATAGCGCTGCCGCAATCGAATCGGCGTCAATCTGGAGTTCGGCCAGAATCCGCGCCACTCCGAGCGGATGATGGATATAGTCTTCCCCCGATACCCTGTGTTGACCCGCGTGAGCTTGCTGCGCTGTGGCAAAAGCCTTTTCGAGCAGGGGAATGACAGACTCCGGCTGATAGGAGCGAACCTTGGCAAGAATATCGGCAATATCGGGGGTCTTTTCACTGGTCATGCAAACACCTCAAATCCCCGTTGCTCTACTGTCTAAAGTGTCCATGGCTTTGAACTGGATTCGCTTCTGATAATCATTATATTCCCAGCAGCCGACAAAAGTCTGCATCGTTTCAAATTCCATATTCGCAGCGTTTTCCCACATGACAAAAGGAAAAGTTTTACTGCCTACACAGAGAGTGCCAGCTTTCGGGTTACCGGGACGGTCCATAATTCGGCCTTGGATAACCTGCCCCTGCAAAGTCCAAACCAATGGAGGAAATTTCTCTCCGTGCGGTTCCATCGCATCAAGGCCAGAAAAAAAATCGTTATTTAAATCCGATGCCTCCAAATGTCCGTCGACCCAACGAATTTTTTCCCAAGTGGATTCCGGCAATGCAGAAAGGTCTTCATCCACTGCAGCGAAAAATTCCGCTAGTTTTTCGCAATTGATGCTCATTCCGGCTGCCATGGCGTGTCCGCCCCACTGGACGAGATGCCTCTGGTGACGTTCCATGATGCTGAAAAGGTTTATCCCATGGATGCTGCGGGCTGATCCACGCAACACACCGGTCTGTAAAGTATCTTCGGTGTGGGCAATCACAAATGCCGGCTGAAAAAATTTATCTGCCAGCTTGGATGCAACAATGCCGACAACGCCTTCATGAAATTCCCCTTGTACGACGGAAATTCTATTGTACCGGCCGGCCGGCGGATCACCCTCCAGCTGCATGATGCTTTGCCGGATCGCTTCTTCCTGCTCAAGCCGCCGTGCGTTATTGAATTCCTCCAGCTGGTTGACGATTGCCGCGCAACGATTTTCGTCATCGGACAGCAGCCATTCAACAACCGGTTCGGCTCCGTTCGCGGTGTTCATGCGTCCCGCTGCGTTTATCCGGGGGCCGATGACATAGCCCAGGGTATAGGTACTGACATTTTTCCAACCGCAACTTTTTCCCATTACTTTGAAAGCTGTTCTCTGACCGGCAGCGATCTGTTTCATTCCTTCGCGGACAAAAAAACGGTTTTCCGGCACGTTTAGCGGCATGATGTCGCACACAGCGCCTAACGCCACCAAATCCAGCATTCCCTGTGTCACCCAGTCCGGGCTGGTTTTTCCATTCATCTCCCACAAACCGCGCATGAGCTGCCATGCAACACAACACCCGGATATTGGCGGCAAAGAACAGTCAGTTGCAAGCCCCGGATGCACCACGGCCACTGCCGAAGAGGGAAATTCACCTTTTAAGCCATGATGATCCGTAACAATGACATCAATATTTGCAGCCTTCAGCAGCGCAATTTCCTCACTGCTGGAAACCCCGCAATCTACGGTAATCACAAGATTGGGCCGCATTTCCTTCAGGCGCCCCACATTCTTTGGATTCAGACCATACCCTTCGGTGAAACGGTCGGACAACATAGCGCCGGATGTAAAGCCGTAATGTGCCGACAATCTGTTGAAAACACTCAGAATCAATGCAGTACCGCTGGTGCCGTCCACGTCGTAATCGCCAAAAACCACGATATGCTCTCTGTTTTCGAACGCCTGGCGCAGCCTGGATACCGCTTTGTCCATTCCTTCTCCGAATCGCGAAGGGCTGATCAACTGCTGCCGGTCAAGACGAAAGAAGGCCAACAAATCCTCTCTGCTGCGGAGTCCTCTTGCCCACAAGGCCGGAGCAAAAACTGGCGGCAAATCGACTTCAGCCAGCCAGTCAGACATTATTTGAGGCGGGTTTTCCATCCCTTGCGCATTCCTATATTGCCATTTCATAAAATTATTATATTCTCCAAACGCAGTTAATAATCCTTTTCCGGAACTATCGGCACTTTCGCAAATAAGAAAAGACTTGGCTTGTGCCAAGTCCTTTGGACACGGCAGAAGCCTTAGTCGTTCTTATGTCTTGGAACGTTATTCTTTCTGGTAGACTTAGAAAACCCGGCTTATGCCGAGCCTCTGGCGACAGCGGAAGTCTTGGGTTTCTTATGTCCCCAGAAGTTAACCTTTCTGGTAGACCAAAAAAGGCTGTT
>CAZXCC010000186.1:0-5837 GCA_964638945.1 uncultured Veillonellaceae bacterium
CCCATTGCCGACCGTCACTTGTTCCACCGGCAATCCATACGCAGCAGCCAGCATATTTTTCAAAGACACTGCTCCCATATCGGGGTAGCGTCGACTTTCAATGCTTTGCAAACTCAAGTTGATTTCTCTTTGCACCGTCCTGGAAAGCCTTGCGGAACGTTCATTGGCGTCCAGCTTGTAAAGCCAGTGTGGTTCTTCAACTGAATACACAGGCAATTTTTCCATCCCTAATCTGAACATGTTTCTTCACCTCCTCACGGAAACAGCTCTCGCATGAGCCGAAAGACCTTCCGCTTCGGCCAGCCTGACGATGTCCGCTTTCACTTCTTCCAGGTCCTGTGCCGAATAAAAAATTACGCTGGTTGTTTTCATAAAAGTATCCACATTCAATACCGAAGCGAATTTTGCTGTGCCGCCGGTCGGCAGCACATGACTGGGTCCGGCAAAATAATCGCCCAACGGTTCGGGGGAATGGGCGCCGACAAAAATTGCCCCAGCATGCCGGATTGATGGCAGAAGGTCGCGCGGTGCAGCTGTCAGCAGTTCCAGATGTTCCGGCGCCGCAGCATTTACGCATTGGATAGCTTGCTGCAAATCCTGCACCAGCAGAATCATCCCATTGGCATCCAACGAAGCCTTCGCCGTTGCTGCCCTCGGCAACTCGGCCAACTGCAGCGCCAATTCTTTTTCAATCTTTGCCGCCAGTTCCGCGCTGTCTGTAACCACAATGCTGCAGGCCAGTTCATCATGTTCAGCCTGACTCAGCATATCTGCGGCAACATAGACGGCATCTGCCGATTCATCCGCCACTATCATGATTTCACTGGGCCCGGCCAGCATATCGATATCGCAAAAGCCATATACGGCTTTTTTTGCCAGTGTCACGAACAAATTTCCAGGACCGACGATTTTATCAACCCGGGGCACAGTTTCCGTTCCGAAAGCCATCGCTGCCACTGCCTGCGCTCCGCCGATACGGAATATTCTGTGTGCACCGGCAATCTCTGCCGCGGCCAGAACAAGTGGATTGACAGATCCATCCGGGGAAGGCGGAACGGTCACGACCACTTCACGTACGCCGGCAACCACTGCCGGAATGACTGTCATTAGCACCGAAGACGGATACGCGGCAGTTCCTCCCGGAACATAGATTCCTGCTCGATCAATCGGAGTCTGGCGCTGCCCAACCGCCGAATTCGTCCCACGCTTACTCTCCCATGGTTTTTGTCCGGCTTTTTGTTCACTATGGAACAGGCGAATATTTTCCGCCGCTTTTTTCAGCGCAGCAAACAGGGATGGTTCCAGTTCCACCAACGCTTTTTTCTTTTCCGCGGCTGTCACTTCCATTTCAACGGCACTCATGGATACCTTGTCGATTTTCGACGTATATTCCAATACAGCCTTGTCACCATTTTTTCGTATTTCCCGCACAATTTTCTCCACCAATTCCTGGGGAGACAAATCGGCTCCAAAGGTCTGCCGGATACGATTTTGCGTCTTTTCGCCAACAGGAACCTCATCAAAGGCCGGTTTTGCCAACAGAGCAAGAATCTCAGCTTCTTTCTTCCCTCGCAGGTCGATCTGCCTCATCCGGCTGCGTCCCCTTTCAACAATTGTCTCAATTCTTCCACCATCGTATGGATACGGTCGAATTTCATCTTAAAACTCACCCTGTTCGCAATAAACCGCGCCGTGGCACGATGAATCTGCGCCACCTCCAACAACCGGTTTTCTTTCAGAGTCCGTCCTGTTTCCACGATATCCACAATCATTTCGGAAAGGCCGACCATCGGCGCAAGCTCAATGGAGCCGTTTAACTTGATGATTTCCATCTGCACCCCGTTGTCGAGGAAGAATTGCTCTGCAACCCGCGGGTACTTCGTCGCAACCCGCATGTGCGCATAATCACTCAATTTTTCGCGTTTCAGCGCTTCCGGTACAGCGAGCATAAGTCGGCAAAGGCCAAACTTCAGGTCCAACAGCTCGTAAACATCTTTGCTTTCCTCGAGCAATACATCCTTGCCGATGATACCGATATCAGCCGCACCATATTCGACATACGTAGGCAAATCCATCGGCTTGGTGATGACAAAACGAATCATTTTTGCCTCATTCGCGATAACCAATTTACGGGAATTTTCCGCAAGACCTTCTGCTGTATATCCGAATTTCGCCAGCATATCTGCGGATGGCTGAAACAATTTTCCTTTGGGCAGGGCAATAGTCAGCATATCTTTGTCGGGAGAAGTCAAAGTTATTCCTCCTGTAATAAAAAATCCTTTAGTGTTTTAAAGCGTTAACATGTGAGTTATGTTAGCATATTTTTTCCACCGCGTCAACTTTGTTTTATTTCTCCGGTGGTAGGAAAATTTCCCCCTGGCGCAGAATTATCGTGGAGAACCATATTTCATAAGACGGGAGGAATCCTTCATGATTGCTGACCCAAACATCCTTATTCTCAATTCAGTTTCGGACAGGCAAAGAGAATTTATCCTTGCAGCCGCACCCCAGGCCCGCATTACTACCTGTACCGTCGCGGAAGCACCGGAAAAAATCCGCGAAGCGGAGATTCTTTTGGCCTGGGGATTTCAAAATATCCAGCCCTTCTATGCCAACGCAAAAAAATTGCGCTGGATTCATGCCCTGACTGCCGGAGTAGAATTTCTGCTATTTCCGGAAGTGCAAGCTTCCCCAGTCATCCTCAGCAATTCAAAAGGTATCCATGGCATCCCCATGGCGGAACATGTGCTAGGCCTGATGATCAGTTTTACCAGATGTCTGCCCCTCTTCCACAAACAACAGGCCGAGCATATCTGGAAACGTCCGCCTGCAGAAGAGCTTCAGGAAATCAACGGCAAAACACTGGCAATCGTCGGTCTTGGTGCCATTGGTCATGAAATCGCCAAAAAATGCAAAGCCATGGATATGCGGGTAATTGCCGCCAAAAGGGAAATGACACAGGAGCCGTTCGTGGACCGATTGTATCGCCCTGAACAGCTCCTGGAAATGTTGTCGGAAGCAGATTTCGTCGTCGTAACGCTGCCATTGACCGATGCAACGAATGGGTTGTTCGGCCGTGATCAGTTTGGCGCTATGAAATCGTCAGCATATTTTATCAATGTGTCCCGGGGCAGTGTCGTTCAGGAAAACGAACTGATTTCGGCGCTTCAATCCCGGAAGATTGCCGGCGCCGGTCTGGATGTCGTTTTTGAAGAGCCTCTGCCTGCCACCAGCCCCTTGTGGGATATGTCCAACGTCATCATTACACCGCATATGTCAGCTATTTCACCGGTTTATCTGGACAGAGCCCTGCAACTGTTCGCCAAAAATCTTGCCCTGTATATCCAAGGACAACCCTTGTTCAACCTGATTGACAAGGCAAAAGGATACTGATTGTTTCAGTCGATATAAACGCATCTGGCCCAGCCTCGCGAAGTCGCTTCTTTTTCCGCGGTCAGACGGTCCTGGGGCTGCAGGGCCAATTCCGCAATTTCTCCAGACAGACGTAATTGCTTTACTTTTGCAATCGCTTTCGGCAGGTTGTTTTCTGCCCAGCCTACATAGTTCCCCGTTACTTGCCCGGTCGTCTCGAGACCCTGTCTTTCCAGCGCCAGCAATACCCTCTCGATACCGAGTGCAAAACCGGTGGCAGGCTGTTCACGTCCAAATGCCCCAGCCATCCTGTCATAGCGACCGCCGCCGCATATCGGATATCCGAGCCCCGTCGTATACGTTTCAAACACCATGCCGGTATAATAATCAAAATCCCGGATAATTCCCAGATCAAAGGTCACATAGCGGTCCATCCCATATTGTTCAAGCAAATGATAAATTTCCGCAAGATTTTCCAATGCAGCCTGACTGATTTCGTTTTTCACACGGCTCCGAACTCTTTGCAGCAAGTCGATTTTGCCATGCAGCAATGGCAAATCATGCAATAACTCACGAACCGATTTGTCCATCACGGCATTTGCCAATAATTCACCCAACCCGACGAGATTTCGCTCCAGTAAAGCCAATTTGACTTTGTGCGCCAATGAAGGCTCCAGGTTGGCTTCTGCCATGATACCGCCGATAAAATCAACCTGTCCCAGGCAAACCTGGAAATCAGTCAAACCTGCAGTCAGCAAAGATTCCACCGCCACAGCCACGACTTCAGCATCCGCCACAGCGCCGGCAGTGCCCAGCAGTTCAACTCCCGCCTGATAAAACTCACACTGCCTGCCCGCCTGGGATTCTTCCTGCCGGAAAACATTTGCCAGATAAAACAAACGCAGCGGCAATGGTTGTTCCTTCAATCTCATTACCGCCAAACGCGCGATGGGAGTCGTCATATCAGGCCGGAGCGCCAGCATCCGGCCGCTCCGGTCAAAAAAACGAAACGCCGAATCCTCTGTTTCGTCCGGTGCACCGGCTTTTAAAGTCTCATAATACTCAAAAGTCGGAGTGATTACTTCCTGGTATCCCCAAGCCAAAAAAAGCCGGGCCAGTTCATTTTCCATCTTGCGCTTGCGCGCCGCATCCGCCGGTAAAATATCTTTTGTCCCATAAGGAACCTGAGGAATAAAATCTTGTCGTGCCATGACTCATTTTCCCGCCTTTGTTTTATCTTTTTTTTGCAGAATCTGCGGTTTCCCCGAATCGTGCCAAGGCAATTTTATAACCGTCCGCCCCATACAGCAAGCAACGTTTCACCCTGCTGATTGTCGCCGTGCTGGCGCCGGTTTTTGCCACGATCTCATCGTAAATAAAGCCGGCCTGCACCATTCTGGCAACTTCCAGACGCTGCGCAAGCGCCTTGATTTCCCCGATAGTGCAGATATCCTCAAAAAACTGATAACATTCTTCCTCATTGTCCAACATCATAATGGCCTTGAACAGCTGATCTGTTAAAGGATCTTTCAATTTTGGGTTCACCGGCATATCTTCGCCTCCCTGTTACGATGCAAAATAACTTCGTCATGTTCCATCCCTGTTCCTGCTTCAATTCTGCAATTCTTTATTCCGATAAAATTCATATGATATCTTGACATGCTGTTTCCTGTTGTGTTAGGATACCAAACAACAGAATAAAACACTAACGTGTTTTTCATCCAGAGTTAGCGGAGGGACTGGCCCGATGATGCTGCGGCAACCATTCGTATTTTGCGAAACGGTGCCAATTCCTGCAGGGAAGGGTTCCCGGCAGATGAAGAAACGGTGTGCGTAAATGCAATGCCTCTTCCATCTGTGAAGTGGCATTTATTTTTTTTAAAGGAGAGGATCATCCATGATTGAGCTGCGGAATCTGCACAAAACGTATCAGGGAGAGAGGGGTTCCCTGGAAGCCTTGCGTGGCGTCAGCGCACATATCAAAAAAGGCGAGATTTTCGGCGTGATCGGGAAAAGTGGTGCCGGAAAAAGCACTCTGATCCGATGCATCAACATGCTGGAACGGCCTACGTCCGGTTCCGTCATAGTGGACGGTGATGAACTCACCACTTTGTCAGAAAGGCCATTACGAAATGTTCGCAAAAAAATCGGCATGATTTTTCAGCACTTCAATCTTTTGTCTTCCCGAACCGTATATGAGAATATTGCATTTCCCATGGAACTGGCCGGAAAGTCTACTTCAGAAATCGAAGCTGCTGTTACTCCGCTTCTTGAACTGGTTGGTTTGACTGACAAAAAAAACCAGTACCCGTCCCAACTATCGGGTGGGCAAAAACAACGCGTCGGTATTGCCCGTGCTTTGGCCAACCGACCGAAAGTTCTTCTTTGCGACGAAGCCACGTCGGCTCTGGATCCGCAAACCACGCAGTCCATTCTGGCCCTGCTCCGGGATATCAACCAAAAGT
>CAZXCC010000187.1:0-5791 GCA_964638945.1 uncultured Veillonellaceae bacterium
CGTTTCTGAGCCTGAAATCCTCGGAGCAGAGCATCGTGACGAGTGAAGCGTCTGTAAGTCTGGCGGAAGAAGACTACAAGATCAAGGTCATCCGGTACCAGGCGGGAGTGGGGACGAACTTGGACGTGCTGGACGCGCAGAATGCACTGACGACAGCCAAGAACAACTATCTCAAGGCGATGTACGACAATAACAGCTACCGGGCCAAACTCGACAAAGCCATGGGCGTTCCGGTCAATTAACGTTTTCTTCTGCTGAATCCATGACCAAGGACCTCTGCCGCATCTTGCACGATCATGAATGCGTGGGGGTCCATTTTTTCGACAATGAGCTTGATTCTGGCAATCTGGGTCAGGGTAACCACAACAAAAAGCACATTTTTTTTCTGTCCGGTGTAAGCGCCGCTTCCTTCCAGGAAAGTTGCTCCCCGACCGACTTCATCCAAAACGGCTTCCGCAATTTCCGCATGCAGTTCGGAAATGATCATGATGGTTTTCTTGTGGTTCAGTCCCTGTATGACGGCATCGGTTACCCTGCCGCCGACAAAGAAGGAAAGAAGGGTATACATTGCCGGTTTTACGCCAAACAGCGCGGCAGCCACGATCATCAGAAAGACGTTGATGGAGAAGCCGACGAGGCCAACATTCAGGGAATAATATTTTTTGATGATGGTGGCGACTGTATCAGTGCCTCCGGCAGAACCATTGACCCGGAAAATCAGGCCGCTGCCGATACCGCTGATTACACCGCCGTAAATCGCTGCAAGCAAAGTATCATCGACCAGATTGGCTTGTGTGAGAAATCGCGTGGCATCGGTTGCCAACGAGAAAACGAGCATTCCAAACAACCCGCAGATGACGTAATCGCGGTCCAAAAAACGATACGCCGCATAAAAAATCGGGATGTTCAGAACGATGATCTGCAGGCCGATCGGCCATTGGAAAAGAAAGTACAAGATCATGGCGACTCCGCTGACCCCTCCGCTGAAAAGCTGATGGGGAATCAGAAACGTATTGATCGCAACACCGGAAATGAGGCTGCCGATCGCTACCATCGAATAACGGGTTGCGATTTTTCTCCATTTTGTTGACATGAAAGCCTCCTGCGCAATTCATATTTGGTTTGGCATCTATGTTTATTATACGGTAAAACATTATTTTCATCTAATTTTACCTGTTTAGTGACCTTGAAAACCTGAAAACGGCTCGAAATAATCAAGATCCTGTTGCGAATAATAGCATTCCAGGCACGGAGCGACAGAATGTCCGGTGAACATTATTACCTGAATTCAATGAAAATGTTCGAAAAGGTTGCAGGCGGTGAAACTTCTGCGTAGAATATAATACGAGTAAAAAGATGAGATAAAATAAATTCCACAGCGTATGACGGAGGATGTTTGATGGCCAAAGCCATGGCGAGACTGCAACTTGCCGCTCATGCCAAAATCAACCTGGCCCTCGATATTCTGGGCAAACGTCCGGATGGTTTTCACGAAGTGGCGATGATTATGCAGGCTGTCGGTCTTCATGATACCGTTGAACTGACTGGGAACGACGGGGATATCAGTCTGGTTTGCGACAGGAAAGAATTGCCTTGTGACCGTAGCAACCTTGCATTTCGTGCTGCGGAGTTGCTTCGTCAGGAATGCGGCGTTACGCTGGGAGTACATATCGCACTGACAAAGAGAATCCCTTTGGCTGCAGGCCTGGCAGGCGGCAGCAGTGATGCGGCGGCGGTGTTGAAAGGCTTGAATGTGCTGTGGAATCTGAAACTTTCTCCGCAAGAACTGGAAAGTTTGTCAGCCCGGCTTGGATCCGATGTTCCTTTTTGTCTTTGGGGAGGAACTGCGTTAGCTACAGGACGGGGTGAAATCCTTGCTCCATTGGCGGATTTTGCCGGTCATGGCGTTGTATTGGCCAACCCGCCATTTCAGGTGGCGACTGCCTGGGTTTACAAAAATTATCGTCCGGACACAGCTTTTCCGCATCCCGATATCACTGGTATGCGGGAATCGATACAGTGCGGAGATTATAAGGCGGTTGCCGGTGGATTGGGGAACATGCTGGAATCGGTTACGATGCCTGCTCATCCACGAATCGCCGAGATGAAAGACGCTTTTTATCAGGCAGGTGCATCTGCGGTGCTGATGTCTGGCAGTGGTCCGACTGTATTTGCACTGACGCCTGACAGGGAATCGGCGGCCCGTCTGGCTGCGAAGGTAGCCCTGGCTGCAGATGTGGCCGTTTTTGTGACAGAAACCGTTGCAAGGGAGGATAAGATGAATGTCCCGTCGATTATTGCCGGTTAAGCTTGACAGTTACAAACCCCTGAGGGAAGTTGTGTATGAGACGCTGCGCGAAGCGATCAAGACAGGGGGATTGACACCGGGTGAACGTCTGATGGAAATTCAGCTGGCCGAAGAGCTTGGCGTCAGCCGTACACCGGTACGAGAGGCAATCCGCAAGCTGGAACTGGAACGTTTTGTGGTGATGATCCCCCGCAGGGGAACGTATGTCGCAAACCTTTCCCTCAAAGACATTAATGAGGTGTTTGAAATTCGGGCAGCGCTGGACGGGCTTGCAGCTGGCCTGGCAGCAGAACGGATTACAGAGGAAGAACTGGAGCAGTTGGAGCGTCTGCTGGTGGAAATATCTGAACATATTGACCAGCACGACAATGAAAAGATCGTGGCGACTGACGAAGCGTTTCATGATATTCTCTATCGTGCCAGCCGCAATGAACGTCTTGTAGGCATCATCTACAATCTGCGGGAACAGTTTACCCGTTTTCGTTCTGTTTCCATCAACTATCCCGGACGCCTGCAAAACACGCTGGAAGAGCACAGGCAACTGGTGGAGGCCATTGCGCGGAGAGAACCGGACATGGCCCAACAGAAGGCGAGAGAACATATTGAAAATGCTGAACAGACTTTACTGCTGGAACTGGACCAACTCCGCCACAACAGCTGAGATAAAAGGAAGTCAGAAAGCTGGAAGGTGGGGGTGAAGTGGACAAAACACGTCGTTTGGAGCGATTGGTCATATTGACCAAACGCTTGACGGAACATCCGTCGCGTTTGTTTTCCCTGGGGGAGTTCGCCGATGAATTTGGCTGCGCCAAATCCACCCTCAGTGAAGATATTTCCCTGGTGCGTGAAATATTGGAACATCAGGGACTGGGCAATTTGGAAACCCTGGCCGGTGCGGCAGGGGGAGTTCGTTATCTGCCTTTTCGCCCGGAAGCGGCCATACAGGCTGGGCTGGCCGAACTTGCCGGATTGTTTTGCCGACCGGACCGGATCATCCCCGGAGGGTTCCTGTATATGTCGGACGTATTGTTTTCCCCGGAACGGATGGTGCAGGCCGGAGAGCTTTTTTTCCAACGCTTTGCCTCGCTGGCGCCGGACTTTATTCTGACAGTGGAAACCAAGGGAATCCCTCTGGCTCTCATGACGGCGCGGGCTTTCAATATCCCTCTGGTGATTGCCAGGCAGGGAAACAAGGTTACGGAAGGGTCTGCGGTCAGTATCAATTATCTGACGGGTTCAGCCCGGCGGATTCAGACGATGTCGATGTCCAGGCGGGCGCTGCCTTCCGGCGCAAAAGTGCTTGTGATCGACGACTTCATGAAAGCAGGCGGGACGGCGCGGGGACTGATTGATCTGGCTTCCGAAGTGGGAGCCCGCGTTGTGGGGACGGGTGTTCTGATCGCCACTGCCCAACCGGAGACAAAATTGGTGGAAGATTATACTGCGCTGCTGGTTTTGCATAAGATCGACGAAATCAGGAAACAGATCGATATTCAGCCGGCTGGCTGAGAGTGAAATACACGGAGGAATTTTTCATGCAGGAAATGGTTACACTGATTCTGGCTGCCGGCAAGGGTACCCGTATGAAGTCCGATAAACCGAAAGTGCTGCACTGGGTCGGCGGAAAGCCGATGCTTGCGCATGTTGTGGAAGCGGCCCGTGCGATCGGAGCGTCGCGCACAATCGCAGTGGTCGGATTCGGCGGGGAACAGGTTCAGCTTGAAATGGGCGCCGGCCTGGAATATGCAATTCAATCGGAACAGCTGGGAACGGGACACGCCGTAATGCAGGCACAGCCTATTTTGGCCGATTTTTCGGGAACCGTCCTGGTTTTGTGCGGCGATACGCCATTGCTTACAACCGGTACGCTGCAGAAACTCTGCAACGCACATCGCGATACCGGCGCTGCTGCAACAGTTTTAACCGCCCGGCTGGAAAATCCTGCAGGTTACGGGAGAATTCTGCGAGATGACGCCGGCGGTGTTGTCGGCATCGTGGAGCAAAAAGATGCATCGCCAAAGCAACTCGCAATTGATGAAATTAATACAGGGATATACTGTTTTGAGTCCGCTCCCCTGTTTCATGCATTGAAGAACCTGACCTGCAGCAATGCGCAGAAGGAGTACTATCTGACCGACGTTCTGGCTATTCTTGCCAATTCCGGCCAGAAAGTAGACGCTGTGCAGACGGAGCAGTTTCAGGAAACCTTGGGAATCAATTCCCGGGTGCAGCTGGCAGAAGCGGAAGCCATCCTGCGCAGGCGCAAATTGCTTGAACTCATGGAAAGCGGCGTTACAATCATGGATCCGGCCAGTACCTTCGTTGATGCGCAAGTTACTGTCGGGCGTGATACGGTGCTGTATCCCTTCACCTGGCTGGAAGGCGCCACAGTAATCGGGGAAAACTGCAGCATCGGTCCCAATACGCGAATAGCCGACAGCATGATTGGCGACGAAGTGACGCTGCATTTTTCGTTTGCCCATGAGTGCCGCATTGCAAAAGGAGTCACTGTCGGACCTTATGTACACTTGAGACCGAATACTGAACTTGCCGATGGGGTCAAAGTCGGCAACTTTGTGGAGATAAAAAATTCGCAGGTTGGCCAGGGAAGCAAAGTGCCACATCTGAGCTATATCGGCGATACAGACATGGGTTCCGGCGTCAATATCGGGTCGGGAACCATCACCGTCAATTACGACGGCAAGAAGAAACACCGCACAGTGATCGGCAACGATGCCTTTATCGGTTGCAACACGAATCTTGTGGCGCCGGTTTCCGTGGGGGAAGGGGCTTATATAGCCGCAGGCTCCACCATTACCAAGGACGTTCCGCCCAAAGCGCTCGGTGTGGGCAGGGCACGACAGATGAACTTGGCCGGTTGGGTTGACAGCAAAAAATAGTCTGGGGGTTGGACGATGATTCTGGAAGATGAAAAGAAACTGCTGATTTTTTCCGGCAATGCCAATCCGGCATTGGCGTCGGAGATCGCCGCCTATCTGGGAACTACAGTGGGCAATGCCTTCGTGGGACGCTTCAACAATGGAGAAATACAGGTGATGCTGGAAGAGAGTGTGCGGGGCGCACATGCTTTCATTATCCAACCTACCTGCAATCCTGTGAACGACAGCATTATGGAACTGTTGATCATGGCGGATGCCTGCCGACGGGCCTCGGCCCGCAATGTGACCGCAGTGCTGCCTTACTACGGATATGCAAGGCAGGACCGGAAAACACGCGGCCGTGAACCAATCACCGCAAAACTGATCGCCAACCTTTTGACAACCTCGGGGATTACCCGCGTGGTGACGATGGATCTTCATGCAGGTCAGATCCAGGGCTTTTTTGACATTCCGGTGGATCATCTGCCGGGTGTGCCGATTTTGGCAGAATATATTGCGACAAAACATCTGGATGACCTGGTGGTTGTATCTCCCGATTTGGGCGGTGTGACCCGGGCTCGTCAGCTTGCTGACCGTCTGCATG
>CAZXCC010000188.1:0-5773 GCA_964638945.1 uncultured Veillonellaceae bacterium
TTTTCAAGCCAACCGCACTCGATTTTTCCGGATGGAATTGCACCGCCTGAACCAGGCCGCGCCCCACTGCTGCTGTCACCGGGCCGCCATAATCCGTCACTGCCGTAATGCAGGTTTCGTCTGTCGGCACCGCGTGATAACTATGCACGAAATAAACATACGCGGCTGTTGGCAAGCCCTGAAACAGCAGGTTGGGTGTCCGGTACTCCAGGTTGTTCCAGCCCATGTGGGGGATTTTCAGTCCCGGCGCAATGATTTTTCGCACCAGCCCCTTGAAAATTCCCAGTCCTGCTACACCTGGATCTTCTTCACTGCCTTCAAACAATAACTGCAGACCAACACAAATCCCCAAAAACGGTTTGCCGGCTGCAATTACTTCATGGATGACCGGCGCTAGCTGCCGCTCGTTCAGATTCTTCATACAGTCACCAAAGGCGCCGACGCCCGGCAAAACCACTTTGTCGGCTTGACGCACCACCTCTGGATCGCGTGTCACGATCACCTGTGCACCGACTTTTTCCAATGCCTTGGCGGCGCTGTGCAGATTTCCCATACCATAATCAATGATTGCAATTTTCATCATTCCGTTGCCCCTTATAATGTTCCTTTGCTCGAAGGCACGCCCTGAACCCGCGGGTCCTGTTCGAGCGACTGAGCCAAAGCCCGGCCCAGCGCCTTGAAGATTGCTTCGACAATATGATGGCGGTTTTTGCCGGCCAGCACTTTCACATGCAGTGTCAGGCCCGCATTCACGGCAACCGCACGCAGGAATTCCTCCGTCAGTTCGACATCAAACTCACCGATACGTCCCTGACCCAGTTCCGCATCAAACGCCAGGAATGGACGGCCGCTAAAATCGGCCACAACCAAAACCAATGCTTCATCCATCGGCACATAAACATGGCCGTAGCGACGGATACCGGCCTTGTCGCCGGCCGCTTTTGCCAGCGCCTGTCCCAGCACAATGCCGACATCTTCCACCGTGTGATGTCCGTCAATCACCAAATCTCCTGTCGCTGCGACTTCGAGCGAAAACAGCCCATGTTTGGCGAACAGAACCAACATATGGTCAAAAAAACCAATTCCTGTGGCAACCTGAGAAGTTCCCACTCCGTCAATATCGAGTGTTATCGCAACTTTCGTTTCACTGGTCCCGCGTGAAACCGCCGCCTTGCGTCCATTGGTCGCGGCAATATCGCTGTTGCCCATGTTAATTCGCCTCCTGTTGCGTCAGTTTATCGCCATAACGTTTCATGCAACTAAAAATCAGCTCATTTTCTGCTGCGGTTCCCACCGTAATTCGCAGGCAACCGCCCAGTCCAGGAGTTCGCGAAAAATTACGCACGCCGATGCCCTGGTTGATAAAAATTTCATGCAATACATCCGGCTCCGTCACTTTGACTAACAGGAAATTTGTCGACGATGGGTATACATGCGCAAATTTGAACTGGCGCAGCCGGGATGCCAACTGATCGCGCCGCTTGACAGTACGGTGCACTTCCCGCATCACCTGATCGCGCATGGAAAAACAAACTTCAGCCGCCGCCAGAGAAAAAGCGTTCAGATGATAGGGCAACAAAAATTTGCCGATTGCAGAACTCATTTCTTTCGATGCCAGCAAGTAGCCTGTCCGGGCTGCAGCCAATCCATAGGCCTTGGAAAAGGTCCGGGCCACCATCAATCCGGGAAACTCCTGCAACCAGCCGACGCAACTTTCGCCGCAATACTCCTGATAGGCCTCATCGACCAGTACCGGGCAGTCAACCCGCTGAAGAATCCGGCGCAGATCGGCAGCAGGAATTTCCACACCGGTCGGATTGTTGGGGTTGCACAAGACAAGCAGTTTCGCCCCTGACTCACGGACCGTCTGCACGACCAGGTCAACGGAAAGTCCGTATTGCGCATCCAGCGGAATCGCGACGGACGGTGAATCGGCCAGTGCGGCATAAATCGGATACATGGAAAACGACGGCCATTGATAAGCGATTGATCTGCCGGGTCCGCCAAACGCGGCGCAAACGGCGGCGATCAATTCGCTTGATCCATTGCCCACGTTGACTTGTTCGAGATTCAGGCCGTAGCCATCAGCCAGCATTTGCCGCAAGGTCTGCGCCGTCATTTCCGGATAACGATACGTTTCAACCGACCGTAACCGTCGTGCAATCGCATTGCGGACTGATAGAGGCAACGGTGCAGAACGTTCATTCGCATCCAGCTTGATCTGCCAAACCGGCTCTTCGCCTACGGAATATGTCGGCAGTTTGTCCAAATCCGGTCTAAACATGGTGTTTCCTCCTGATCGAGACCGCCCGGGCATGAGCTGACAAGCCTTCTGCTTCCGCCAGTCTGATAATATCGTCTGCCTGTGCGGCCAAATCTTGTTCCGTATAGGCAATAATACTGGTTGTTTTCATAAACGTGTCCACATTGAGCACTGAAGCATACCGGGCGGTACCACCGGTCGGCAGCACATGACTGGGACCAGCGAAGTAATCGCCAAGCGGTTCCGGCGACCAGGCTCCGAGGAAAATGGCCCCGGCATGGCGAATGTCTGGCAGCAACATCTCCGGTTGCACAGTCATGATTTCCAGATGCTCCGGCGCTGCCGCATTTACGCATTGAACGGCTTGTTGCATGTCGTGGACCAGCAATGTCATCCCCTGCTGCTCAAGCGCCGTCCGGGCAGTAGCCGAGCGTGGCAGCGTCGCCAGTTGAGCACTCAATGCCGCGATCACCTGGTTTGCCAAGGATTCGCTGTCCGTCACCAAAATGCTGGATGCCAATTCATCATGTTCGGCCTGGCTCAACATGTCGGCCGCAATGAATGCCGGATCGGCGCCCGCATCAGCAACGATCATGATTTCGCTCGGCCCGGCCAGCATGTCAATGTCACAATAGCCGTAGACAGCCTTTTTAGCCAGCGTGACAAACAAATTTCCGGGCCCGACAATCTTGTCTACCGCCGGAACCGTAGCCGTGCCAAATGCCAATGCGGCAATGGCCTGCGCGCCGCCAATACGGAATATCCGGTGTACCCCGGCTACCACCGCAGCGGCCAAAACCAAAGGGTTTACAGATCCGTCTCGGGCTGGCGGGACCATCATGATCACTTCTTTTACACCAGCAACAACCGCGGGAATGGCGGTCATCAGAACCGAGGACGGATATGCTGCCGTACCGCCGGGAACATAAAGACCCGCCCGGTCCATTGGCGTTCGCCGCTGGCCGACCCAAGAGCCGTTGCCGCGTGAACTGGACCAGGGACGATCATTCTCTTTCTGTTCCTGATGAAATCGCCTGACATTTTCGGCTGCCCGTTTCAGTGCGCCCAATAATTGCGGATCAACTTCGGCTAATGCCCGGTCTTTTTCTGCCGTAGTCACTTCCAGACCTGCCTCAGTCAGAGTCACTCCGTCGATTTTTTTCGTGTATTCCAGTACCGCGCTGTTGCCACGCAGCCGCACATCCTGTACAATCCGATCCACCAGTTGTGACGGTGTGAGCGCTTCGCCAAAAGTTTGTTTTATCCTAGCACGCACTGCCTCACTGACGACAACTTGATCAAAAGCAGGTTTAGTCAAGCGTTGCACAATTTCTTCCTTGGTTGCACCGCGCAAGTCAAGCCGCTTCATTCTATAGAATCTCCTCTCAACAATCGATTCATTTCATCCACCATCGACTGAATCCGTTCAAACTTCATCTTGAAACTGACCCGGTTGGCGATAAATCGCGCCGTGGCCCGGTGCAGATGCGCTACTTCAATCAGCCGGTTCTCTTTCAGCGTTCGGCCGGTTTCTACAATATCTACGATCATTTCAGCCAGACCAACCATGGGTGCCAGCTCAATTGACCCGTTCAGTTTGATAATCTCCATTTGGATGCCGTTATCGAGAAAAAATTGTTCGGCTACCCGCGGATACTTGGTCGCCACCCGCAAATGTGCATAGTCGCTCAGTTTTTCCCGCTGCAACGCTTCCGGCACTGCCAGCATCAGACGGCAAAGGCCGAAATTCAAATCCACCAGTTCATACACATTGCGCGCTTCTTCCAGCAAAACATCTTTGCCAATGATACCGATGTCAGCTGCACCATATTCAACATAAGTCGGCAAATCCATCGGCTTGGTGATGACAAACTGAATCTTCTTCGCCTCATTGACGATGACCAGTTTGCGCGAATTTTCGGCAAGCCCCTCTGCAGTGTAACCGAACCGGGCCAGCAAGTCTGCCGATGGCTGGAACAGCTTCCCTTTCGGCAGGGCTATCGTCAACATTTCTTTATCCGGCGATGTCAAATGAATTCCTCCAGTTTTTCAACAATTCTTTAGTTATTTAAAGTATTAACATGTTAGTCATGGTACCATATATTTTTTTCCCCGTCAATTCCCTTTCGCTGTCCGGTAGGATTTTTCCCGCCTATCCCGAATTATTGCAATAAGAAAATACCGTAATACGGGAGGAATATCATGTCAGTCGCACCAAAAATTCTAATCCTCAATCCACTATCCGACCGCCAAAAAGCATTCATCACCAATGTGGCGCCACAAGCTTCCATTATCACCACCGACCTCAAACATGCCGCGGAACAGCTGCCTGATTGTGAGATTCTGGTCGCCTGGGGATTCAACAATATCCAGCCGATCTATGGCCTAGCCAAAAATTTACGCTGGATTCATGCATTGACTGCTGGCGTCGAATTCCTGCTATTTCCTGAAACCCAGAACAGCCCGGTTCTAATCAGCAATTCCAAGGGGATTCATGGCATTCCCATGGCCGAACACGTGCTGGGGATGATGCTTAGCTTCACCCGCCGCCTTCCCCTGCTGCAGCAACAACAACAGAAGCATCTGTGGCAGCGACCCCCGATTGATGAACTGCAGGAAATCAATGGCAAGACGATGGCCGTGGTCGGACTGGGCGCCATTGGACACGAAATTGCTCGGAAAGCCAAGGCAATGGATATGCGGGTCATTGCCGCCAAGCGGGAAATGACACAGGAGCCCTTCGTAGACCGCTTGTATCGGCCCGAACAGCTCCTGGAAATGTTGGCCGAAGCCGATTTTGTTGTAGTCGCATTGCCGTTGACCGATGCTACCAACGGACTGTTCGGCCGCGAACAGTTTGCGGCAATGAAAACCTCTGCTTACTTCATCAATGTTTCCCGCGGCGCTGTTGTGCAGGAGGAACCCTTGCTGGAATGCCTAAAGGCAGGACGGATAGCCGGCGCGGGGCTAGATGTATTCGTGGAGGAACCGCTACCGGAAACCAATCCTTTCTGGGATCTGCCAAACGTGATTATCACGCCGCACCTGGCAGCCATTTCTCCCGTCTATCTTGATCGGGCCGTAAAGTTATTCGCCGATAACCTGTCCCGTTACATTGCCGACAAACCACTGTTGACTCCGATCGATAAGATTCGCGGTTACTAAGCGATATAGCGGCAGCTTTTGCAGCCATGCTGCCCGCAGGCGGTTTCAGCCTCTTGCCGGGTTTGCGGTTGCAGGGCCAGTTCTACCTGTTCGCCGGCAGCGCGCAATTGTTGCACCGCTTCGATAGCGGCAGCCAGCTTATCCGCGGCCCAGCCTACATAAATGCTTTGCGGTAGCGGAGATGTCTCAATGCCCTGCCGTTCCAGCGCCATCAGCACCCGCTCGATACCTAGTGCAAATCCGGTCGCCGGTTGCTCGCGGCCAAACGCGCCGGCCATTCTGTCATAGCGCCCGCCGCCGCAGATGGGATACCCCAAGCCGGTTGTGTAGGCCTCAAACACCATG
>CAZXCC010000189.1:0-5752 GCA_964638945.1 uncultured Veillonellaceae bacterium
TGCTCATGGGCTTCCCCATGATCCCCAGTCCGATAAACCCGATTTTTTTGCTCATTTGTTTTCCCCCTTATCCGTAAAGGCTTAAAACAGATTTCCGCCTCCATCGAAGGCCATCGGTTTTGCATATTCAACAATTTCCATTTGCGGATGATTCTCGACCTCGCTCAGCAGGGATTCGGAAACCAGAATCTCTTCCATTTGCAGAGTGTTCTTGATTCGAACCATTCGCACTGTTTCTTCCGGAACATCCCAACAAGTCTTGATAGCCGCCTGAATCGCCTGGAGATCATTTTTCATGATCATAGGAATTTTCGCTGACAACGGCACCCTGGCTGTTAATGGATTGGGATAGGTTTGCTCCAGGTCCAGTTTCTCAAACAACCGTCTGGTGCATACATCCGCAAGACCCATACCATGCCCGTTGCCATGTGACTCTTCCGTCAGATCCAAAACAGCAATGCGTTGCATATACCGTTTGTCCACAATCCCATCCGAAGTAAAGCGGCCAAGAATATTGGCATCCATACCCGTACCGCTGATATTTTTTCCCATTTCATCCACTATCAGTACATCAAAATGCGAAAGCAGTATCCTCGGCATATTCACATTCGCCATATCCAGCAACCGGGGTTCGTTGGTCATAATGTCTGCCGCCGCCAACGCTTCCACATGGCAGGTATCATCATACGCATTTTCCACCAGTGCAATCCCCATCACAATATTGCTGTTTGCCAATGCAGATTTGGCAATCATTTCAATACGTTTCGACATTTTCCCAAGACCGGTGGCATGGCAAGCTTCCGCGCCTTGCTGCTTGCCCAGTCCGATAGCGATCATCTTGGCCAGTCCGCTTTCATAAAGGCCGCGAAATGAAGTATGGGCTTTCACCCTGTTGACGACAATCGTTGCATCCGCTTCCAAAGCGGCCAGTCGATCCAAACAAACAGGAATCCCATCCAATGTTACAGATACTGTCACGGTTTCCATGCTGGAACGAATCGGAGCCCCCATGCTTTCCTCAGTAATCCCCAGCGAAGCCAGCACTGCCAGCTGCCCTTTGTCCGTCGCTCCACCGTGACTGCCCATGGTAGGGATGATAAAAGGCTCTGCTCCATTTTCCCTTACCACTTGGACTAGAGTTTGCAAAACTTCTACAATATTGCTGATCCCACGGCTTCCTGCCGTAATGGCAACACGATGTCCTTTCCTGATTTCTTTCAGAGCCGGGCATTGACTCAGAGCTGTACGCAAAGCACTTCCCACATCAGCAATCAGAGTTCTGTCAAAATGCTGCCGGACTTTTATCATACGAGGCACAGGCACATTTTTCAGAAAGTTATCAATCACTTGCTCTTACCGTACCAGACAAGGGCGTTTATTGTCGAACTGCCAGCCAGGGATCAGATATTGCATGGCCACTGCATCGTTGCGCGCACCGAGACCCATATTGTTATAAAGTTGATGGGCTTTTTCAATCTGGTCCATGTCAATTTCCACACCAAGCCCCGCTCTTTCCGGTACTTTTACCATCCCGCCGACGATCTGAAAAGGTTCCTTGGTCAGACGTTCCTGATTTTCCTGCCAGATCCAGTGGGTATCGATGGCAGTGATTTTTCCCGGAGCCGCGGCGGCAACATGTGTGAACATCGCCAGGGAAATATCGAAATGATTGTTCGAGTGGGATCCCCAGGTTCTTCCCCATTCATGACACATCTGGGCAACACGGACCGAACCCTGCATCGTCCAGAAATGCGGATCAGCTAATGGGATGTCGACTGCGTTCAACTGAATCGCGTGCCCCATTTGGCGCCAGTCCGTGGCAATCATATTGGTCGCCGTCGGCAAACCGGTGGCCCGCCGGAATTCAGCCATGACCTCTCTGCCGGAATATCCGTTTTCCGCGCCGCAGGGATCTTCCGCATAGGCCAGCACATTCCCTTTGTTACGGCACAGGCGGATCGCTTCTTCCAGAGACCAGCCCCCATTGGGATCAATCGTGATGCGAGCCTGCGGAAATCGCTGAGCCAGAGCCGTAACTGCTTCTATCTCATCCTCACCGCTGAGCACGCCGCCCTTCAGTTTGAAATCATTAAATCCGTATCTTGCGTGCGCCGCCTCGGCAAGCCTGACGACAGAATCAGAAGTAAGCGCTTCTTCGTGTCGCAGGCGCAGCCATTCATCCTTTGCAGCCGGTTCGCTGAGATACGGCAAATCTGTTTTCCTGCGATCTCCCACATAAAACAGATAGCCAAGCATTTCCACCTCGGTGCGCTGTTGGCCTTCGCCCAGAAGCGCTGCAACCGGAACTCCGAGAAATTGTCCGAGCAAATCCAACATTGCCGCTTCCAATGCAGTCACAGCATGAATCGCGATCCGCAGGTCAAACGTCTGTAAGCCCCGGCCGCCTGCATCCCGATCGGCAAACTGTTTCCGTACCGTATTGAGAATGTTGTTGTAATTGCCTACGGTTCTTCCCAGCACCAATGCTCTTGCGTCTTCCAGCGTCTTTCGGATAAGTTCTCCGCCAGGCACTTCACCGACTCCTGTGTGACCCGCATTATCTTTCATAATGACTACAGTACGGGTGAAGAAAGGGCCGTGGGCCCCGCTCAAGTTAAGTAGCATACAGTCATGCCCCGCAACCGGAATGACCTGCATGTCAACAATGACCGGAGCTCCTGTCACGCCATCTTGTTTTTCGTTCTCATACATAGTGTGACTCCTGCCCATTCCTCTATTTTTTCTCCAGTCCGAGTTCCTTGACCAGTGTTCCATAATCTCCATACGCCTGCTTCATGAAAGCGGCAAAGTCTGCGGAGTTTTGGTATTGAACCGGTTGAACCAAATCGGCCATAATCTTTTTGAAATCCGGGTCATCGGTTATTTTTTTGAACAGATCGGAATAATAGGCTACGATTTCCGGTGACGTTCCTTTTGGCGCCGCAATTCCCTTGACTGAACCCCAGGTGTAGAAATTGATTCCCTGTTCTTTCAGTGTTGGAACATTCGGCAATGCAGGGTCGCGGTCCGGTGTTGCGATAGCAATTGCACGAACCCGGTTCGCTTTCATCTGCGGAATGATTTCGGAAGGATGCCCTCCGCCAATCATAGTCTGTCCACCCATCAATGTTGTCAGGGCTTGGCTTCCACCGGCATGCGGAATGGGAGTAACCGTAATACCTGCTGATTTACCGATACCGCGCATGACGATATCCACCGCACCGGCAGTTACGGAAACAGAAGCCGTCACCGGCTTGTTTTCCTTTTTCGCCCATTCTACTACATCTTTCATTGACTTAAATGCCGAATTCTCAGGCACCAGAACCGCCACGGAATGAATGGACAACCTGGCAATCGGCACCAGATCACGGAAAGGATCATATTCTACTTTCTGAATGTGCGGCATGACCAAATCATGTCCGGAGCCGTATCCCAAAGTAAGTGTATAACCATCCGGTTTGGCGCGCGAAGTAAATGTTGCGCCTTCAATTCCGCCGCCGCCCGGTTTGTTGACAACCTGTAGAGGCTGCGGACAATGCTTGCTCCATACTTTTTCTACGGCACGCGCGAGCATATCCGTAGAACCGCCGGCTGCCATCGGTACGATCAAAGTTATCGGTTTATCCGGTTTAAATGCCTGCGCTGCAGGTTTTTTCTCCGCCGGCTTCTCCGCTGCGGGTTTGCTGCCGCATCCGGCAAGCGCTACCAATACCATCACTGCAACCATGACCAACAGGCATTTTTTTAAATACTTTTTCAACATGTTGTACCCCCTTTTTTATTATGACTGATAATGTATTCTGTTACCCCGCATCGCCTCCATTCAAAGATTTTTTCATGTTTCGTCGCCGATAGCTCGAATAAAATTGGCCAATCAATACCATGGCAAATAATGCCATCAAAGTTCCGGAAATAGGCCGAGTCACGAAAATTGACATACTGCCGCCTGACATGAGCAAAGCTTGCCGAAATGAGTTTTCGATCAATGGAGCCAGAATAAAAGACATGATCATCGGACCCGGTTCAAATTTCAGTTTTCGCAGGATATAACCCATAACTCCGAAAGCAATAAACACGTAAATGCTGAACGTTTCATTCGCCAGGCTATAACAACCGACTGTAGTAAACATGATAATTACCGGCCCCAAAATGCCGAACGGCACTTTCAGCAGCTGCACCCAAATACCGACCATCGGCAGGTTTAGAATGATTAAAATCACATTGCCGATATACATGGAGGCAATAACACCCCAAAAGACATCCGGATGTTCGGTAATCAGAAATGGACCTGGCGTAACACCCTGAATCAAAAGTGCTGCAAATATCATCGCGATGGATGCGTTACAGGGAATGCCCAGTGTCAATAGCGGAATGAACGATGAACTGGATGCTCCATTGTTGGCGGATTCCGGTCCGGCCAGTCCCGCGATGGCTCCTTTGCCGAATTCTTCAGGATGGTCGGAATATTTCTTTTCGACGGCATAAGAAACAAGAGAAGCCACGACCGCGCCTCCACCGGGAATAATCCCGGCAAAAAAGCCGACCACAGAACCGCGGACAATCGGCCACTTGCTGTCCGCCCACTCCTTTGCTGATGGAAAGAGCGACCCGATGCTTTTACTGACGAATTCCGCCGTTTCCTTTGATTCCAGTGTCAGCAGAATTTCGCTGAGCCCAAACAAGCCCATGGCCAAAGTCACGAAATCGAATCCACCCTGTAGTGCGATAAAGCCGAAAGTAAAGCGTTCCTGTCCGGATATCGGATCAAGTCCCACATTAGCAAGAATAATGCCGGTCATAAGCATGATCGAGCCTTTTATCGGGGAATCGCCGGATAAAAATACGGCTAAAAGCAAACCGAACAACATCAGGGCAAAGTATTCGGGCGCACCAAACTTCAATGCGAAAGCAGAAAGAGGCGGAGCCAAAAAAGTCAATCCAATGATCCCCACCGTTCCTGCGATAAAAGAGCCGATTGCGGCTATGCTGAGAGCAGCTCCGGCCCGCCCTTTTTGAGCCATTTCATATCCGTCTATGCAAGTTACCACCGAAGCGGCCTCACCGGGAATCCGCATCAGGATCGAGGTCGTAGAGCCTCCATACATTGCTCCATAATAGATTCCCGCCAAAAATATGATGGATGTGGCAGGCGAATTCATCGCATAAACAACCGGGAGCAACAATGAGATCGTCGCAGCCGGCCCAAGCCCTGGCAAAACGCCTACAGCGGTTCCGAGAAGAGAACCCAAAAAACAATACAATAAATTACTACCTGTCGACGCGATGGAAAACCCATTGAGCAATCCCTGAAAAACGTCCATACATTTACCACCTTTATATGCCGAATATTCCTTCAGGCAACGCAACTTTCAACAGATACACGAAAAGCAAATACATGGATAAAGTGCCGACGACAGCAATCAATGCCGTTTTGCGCCATTTCTCCCGTTCAATGATCATCTGCCAGGCGATTAGAAACAATAATGTGGACAACACATATCCCAATTCTTCCATCAAAGCGGTATAAACCACCATGATGACGACCGCAGTCAGAGGTCCATGCCAGTTTCCTTCAAACCAAAGAGGCTCAGAACCACAAACATCGTTTCGGTGCTGAAACAACCAGATCAGGCATAGAAGAACAATACCAAACCCACATATCAAAGGAAACAGTCCTGGCCCCGGTTGACCGATGCTCCCGATTTTCAGGGCTGTAAAAGAATAAACACCGGTTGCCACGCCAAACATCGCA
>CAZXCC010000190.1:0-5752 GCA_964638945.1 uncultured Veillonellaceae bacterium
AAATATTATTGGCGTTTTTCATGAAAAATCCTCTTGTTTTATGCTGCGAATAGAAAATGTATTCCCTAAAAAGACACTTGCGTTAATTAAAAGCATGCAGTATAATCAGTTATAAATTTAGCAAGCACAATGTGATGAACGGGATACTGCTTGTTGCTGGATTTCAGAGAGCCGCCGGTTGGTGTGAGGCGGTAATCCGGACAGACAGGTCCACCCGTGAACAGCTGGTGATGAATCAAGACGGGTCCGCCCGATACAGCGGACAGAGTAGGCCGGATTTTTCGGCAACTTGGGTGGCACCGCGGGAGAACCTATACCTCTCGTCCCTGTTTGGGGACGTGAGGTTTTTTTATTTTAGAACAAATGCAGGAGTGATTATTTTGTCAACAAGTATGAACAGGGCATTCAATTTTAATGCCGGTCCCTCCGCTCTCCCTTTGCCGGTATTGCAACAGGCACAGGCTGAACTGCTGGATTTTCAGGGGGCAGGCATGTCGATTCTGGAGATGAGTCATCGCGGGAAAGAATACGAAGCGGTGCACAACCGGGCCATCACCTTGCTGAAAGAACTGTTGTCCGTACCGGATGATTATGATGTGTTATTTTTGCAGGGAGGAGCCAGTCTGCAGTTTGCCATGATTCCAATGAATTTTTTGCCGGTGGGCGGCAAGGCCGGTTATGTGCTGACCGGCGTGTGGGCGGAAAAAGCGTATGATGAGGCGAAAAGGCTGGGAACGGCCTATGAAGCCGCCAGTTCGAAAGAGGGAAAATACTGCAGCATTCCTGCCTCTGATGAATTGCGATATGATGCCGCCTCAGCCTATCTGCACGTTACTTCCAACAATACGATATACGGCACGCAGTGGCGAGAATTTCCTGATACCGGGAATGTACCGCTGATTGGAGATATGTCCAGCGACATTTTGTCCCGGCCGTTTGATGTGAGCAAGTTCAGCATGATATATGCCGGAGCGCAGAAAAACCTTGGACCATCCGGAGTTACAGTTGTCATCATCAAGCGTGATTTTCTGGCCAAGGCCAGCGCGGCCATCCCAACGATGCTGCGATACGGCACTTTTGCCAAGGAGAATTCCCTGTATAACACACCACCGACGTTCAGCATCTATCTGATGGGCCTTGTGTTGGCCTGGGTCAAAGAACAAGGAGGCATGGCGGCGATTACCAAACGCAACGAAGAAAAGGCGGCGCTGATTTACGATGTGATCGATGCCAGTGCCGGATTTTACCGGGGGCACGCGGTTCAGAACGCCCGCTCCCTGATGAACATCACCTTCCGGTTGCCGAGTGAAGAGTTGGAGAAAAAGTTCCTGGCCGAAGCGAAACAGGCAGGATTCGTCGGTCTCGCAGGACATCGATCGGTTGGCGGCTGCCGGGCGTCCGCGTACAATGCGGTACCTTTGGAAGCTTGTCAGGCGCTGCAAAAACTGATGGTCCGATTTCAAAAGGAAAACGCATAAACTATAATTTTGGAGGGACTGAATCATGCCGAAGATATTGGTGAGCGATCCGGTGGCACAAGCCGGAGTGGATATTCTGGCGAAGGTTTTTCCGGTGGACAGCCGGCAAAAACTGACACCGGAAGAGTTGATTGCAATCATTCCCGAGTATGACGCGCTGGTAGTGCGAAGTGAAACCAAAGTGACAAAAGAGGTCATTGCAGCGGCAAAAAACTTGAAGGTAATTGGGCGTGCCGGTGTCGGCGTGGACAATATTGACGTTGAAGCGGCGACGCAGCGGGGCATTATTGTGCTCAATGCACCGGAGGGAAATACGATAGCCGCCACGGAGCATACTATGGCAATGATGCTGGCACTGGCCCGCAATGTGCCGCAGGCGTACTATTCACTGCAAAACGGGCTGTGGGAACGGTCAAAGTTCACCGGAGTCGAAGTCAGGGGCAAAACTCTGGGGATTCTTGGGCTGGGCCGCATTGGCAGCGGCGTTGCCAAACGGGCACTGGCCCTGGAAATGAAAATCATTGCCTATGATCCGTTCATCCGGTCCGAACAGGCGGAAGCGCTGGGCGTGGAGATCGGCGAACTGGACGAGATTTTTGCAAAGGCTGATTTTATAACCTTGCATCTGCCTCTGACTGCTGATACAAAAAAACTGATTAACAAAGCGGCTTTCGCGAAAATGAAAAAAGGAATCCGCATTATTAATGTGGCCCGTGGCGGCGTTATCGACGAATCAGACCTGGCAGAGGCGATCGAGGCGGGAATTGTTGCGGGAGCGGCAATCGATGTGTTTGAAAAAGAGCCGGTCGACCCGGCAAATCCTCTGCTGAAATCGTCAAAAGTGATAGCAACTCCCCATCTTGGTGCGTCGACCGCGGAAGCACAGGTGGGCGTGGCTGTAGATGTCGCGTATGGAATCTTGTCGGCTCTGCGCGGTGAACCGGTGACTACGGCGGTAAATATGGCGCCGATTCCGGCTCATGTTCTGGAAGTCATCCGTCCCTATTTCAATCTGGCGGAGCGTATGGGCTGCCTGTCGGCGACGTTGGCGCCGGGCCGGATTCAGTCGATTGATGTGGAATACTCGGGGAATATCAGCGATGTGGACACAAAAATGCTTACTGTTGCCGTGATTAAAGGCGCGATGAGCCCTTTCCTGCAAGAATCGATCAACTATGTAAATGCTCCTGGCATGGCCAAGAGCCGCGGCATCAAAGTGAAAGAAGTCAAATTCAAGGAAACCGATAATTTTGCGAATCTGATCAAGGTTCGGGTTACGACGGACAAGGATTATTGCTGTGTGAAGGGAACTTTGTTCGGCAAAGAGGGCCGTATTGTGATGATCAATGATTACCGCGTTGATTTTGTTCCGCAGGGTTGGCTGATGATCGGGCCGCATATTGATCGCCCCGGCATCATCGGCAAGGTGGGAACGATTCTTGGATCGCATGGCATCAACATTGCCAGCATGCAGGTGGGCCGGTCCGAGAAAGCCGGGAACCAAATGATGGTTCTTAGCGTGGAGTCGGCAATTCCCTCGCCGGTGCTGGAACAGTTGAAAGCAGTGGATGGTATTGTTGGTGCCACGATGGTAAATTTTGAATCGCTGCAGGTCTGAATACGAGGAGGATAAAGATATGGCCACAGTTAAACCATTTCGGGCTCTGCGACCGGCAGCGGAGATTGTTGCAGGGTTCGCGTCCCTTCCCTACGATGTGATGGATACAGCGGAAGCAAGAGAGATGATTTCCCGCAACCCGCACAGCTTTCTGCGGGTGACAAGGGCGGAAGCGGGCTTGCCCGAGGAAATCGATCCGCATGCACCGGCTGTTTATGAGAGTGCAAAAGTCCGTCTGGACGAATATGGTTCAGATGGTACGTTACGGCAGGATTCGGTTTCCTGTTACTATGTATACCGACAACAGATGAAGGGTTTTGTTCAGACAGGGATTGCGGCCGTTTGCCCCGTAGCTGAATATGAGGCAGGCATGATCCGCAAGCATGAACTGACTCGACCGGACAAGGAGCAGGACCGGGTCGATCATATTGTAACTACTGGTGCACAGACCGGACCGGTTTTCCTGACGTATCGCCGCAACAACGAGATTGCGGCTCAGGTAGCGGTCGTTACGGCAAAACCGCCAACCTATGATTTTGTGGCCGAAGACGGAATCCGACACACTCTCTGGGTGATGGACGATGCAGGGGCTATAGGGGCGGTAATGCAAGCCTTTTCAGGTGTGGAACGGCTCTATATAGCGGATGGTCATCATCGGGCTGCAGCTGCAGCAAGAGCGAGCCGTCTCAGTCAAGGCAAAAATGCCGGCGATTTTCTCGCAGTGTTGTTCCCGGACGATGAAGTTCACATTTTGGACTACAATCGGGTGATATATGACTGGGGACCGGTATCTCGCGTCGATTTTCTGAAGCAGGTCAAGAAAAATTTTGATCTTGCACCGGCGACGGAACGGGGCGATTCCACGGGAAAACCATTGGAGCCACATGTTTTTGGCATGTATTTGTCCGGAGTCTGGCATCAACTGAAGCCAAAAGCCGGGAGTTATAATGAAGAGGACCGGCTGGCGCGCCTGGATGTGAATATTCTCCAAAATAATTTGCTGGGTCCGATACTGGGCATCGGTGATCCCCGTACTGATAAGCGGATCGGCTTTGTCGGCGGAATTCGGGGCATGTCTGAATTGAGAGGGCTGGTGGATTGCGGTCGCGCCGTTGTTGCATTTTCACTGTATCCGACATCTGTCGAAGAGTTGATGGCTGTTGCGGATGCAGGAGAAATCATGCCGCCGAAATCGACCTGGTTTGAACCCAAACTGCGGGACGGCATGGTGATTCACAAGATAGACTAAGGAAGAGGCCGATGTCTTGGTATTCTCCGGGAGTACTTGTTGTCATAACAGGTGCCTCCGGAGTTTTCTTTTTGTTTCAGGCAGGAAAAATGCAAATATGTTGGAATTTTCTATAATACAGATAAAAATGTATGTGGAGTGAGAGGAGCAGGAAATCGTTATGACAAAGAAGCTTTTTCGGGTGTTTTTGACTTTGGCGGTGATGTTGGTGTTGGGAGGCGCAGTGGTATCGGCTGGAATTTCAGAACCGATATTCGAAGGACCGGTGCTGATTACTTCGGTCGGACAAAGCGCTGACGGTCAATTGGTGAAAGTGCTGGCAGACCGTGTAGGCATTAGCTACGAATATGATTCGTTGGCGCCGTCATCTGCGGTTGCGAACTATAAGACTTTGATTCTTGTTGTGGGAGGCAGCTCAAAAGGCCTTGGAGCTGCCGGAATTAATCAGGAACAGGAAGAAAGCCGTGCAAAAGCGTTGCTTGCTGCAGCGAAAGAGTCGGGAACAAAGGTGCTGTTTATGCATGTCGGCGGCGAAGCGCGACGTGGTGACCTGACGGACCGTTTTGTCACGATTGCGGCTCCATCTTCGCAATATATGATTATTGTGGCCGATGGAAACAAGGATGGCTTTATCTCCGGCGCCGGCAACGGAGTAGCCTATGACTTGGCTGACACGGTTGGGGATGCGGGCCGTTTCCTGAAAGCCGCATTTAAGTAAGGTAAGAAAGGGATCAAGGAGAATGTCTCAAGAAACCTGGATGTTGGGTCTGATGCTTGTCGTTTTCCTGGGGCTTGTAACCGGCCTGAAGTGGCCGGTAGGGTTGTCCCTTGCGTTGACAAGCGCGGCTTTGGCGGTAGCGGATGGCCATGGCGTACCACTTCGGCATTTGGTCGAAGGAATGTTCGGTTATCTCGATGTATCTCTCGTGCTTATCACCGCAATGATCTTCATGAAGGTGATAGAAAAAAACGGACTTTTGGATGCGCTGACCTGCGATTTGCTGTCGAAGTTCAGCGGTTCGCCGCTCACCATGCTGACGGCGATTACCCTCATCATCATGTTTCCTGGAATGATTACCGGCTCCTGCACTTCTTCGGTGCTATCGACCGGCGTGATGATGGTGCCGGTGCTGCTTCGGATGAACATGCCGAAGGAAACGGTCGGTGCGATCGTTGCGATGGCGGCTGTTTATGGCATGATTGCTCCGCCGGTGAATATTGTTGTCATGATCATTGGCGGGGGGATCGATATGCCATATATCGGCTTTGATTTGCCGCTGCTGTACATGACGCTGCCGCTGGCGATACTGACGACAATGTACCTTGGCTATGGGTATGCACGGAAAGCAGATATGACCACGGTGGTAGCCGAGTATGCCGGTCGCGAGCGAGCTCCGGGAGGCTTTT
>CAZXCC010000191.1:0-5741 GCA_964638945.1 uncultured Veillonellaceae bacterium
GCGCGATGTGATACGAAATGATGGCCGAGCGGAAGTGATGCTCAGATAATCCGTTTGAAGTCAGATCCAAAGCCAGCGATAAGGCCTTGATAAAATTCATGTGTCCAACTGTTAACAAATTTTCCAACAATCTCCCTCCTGCAACATCGGATATATCATATATTTTTACATGTCAGCTTCAATACTTCAACAGTGAAAACAGGATCACATTTCACAATTCCGTCACATTTTCGTCATCGTTTCGTAATATTCCCCTTCTATAATCATAATTGAAGGCGGAGAGATCCGCACTTGAAGAAAGGGGAAATAACAATGAGCAAAAAAACAATTTTGATTGCCAGTGTGGCGGCATTGGTACTTATGGTAGCCGGGGTATCAATGGCATCGCCGATGTGGGGAGGCGGCATGATGGGACGCGGACCGGGTGGAGGTTTTGGACCGGGAATGCAACCGCTTCAGCTTACAGACTCTCAACAGGCTGAATGGAAAACCTTTCAGGAAAAAAACTTCCAGCTAAAAAAAGAAAGAATCCAATTGATGGCTAAATCCGGTTACCTGACGAGCGAACAGGCGGATGCCAAAATGAAAATGATGGAAAGCAACCAGGCTTTCCGTATGAAAAACAACCTTGTAGCTCCCGGCGCCAGGCTCCAGGGATCGCTGACGGAAGAACAAAAAGCGGATATGAAGAAAATAGCTGAGCAAAGACTGGCCCTGCAAAAAGAAAACATGTCCCGCTTGGTATCTGCAGGACAAATTACACAAGCCCAGGCAGATGCCAGAATTCAGAACATGCAGGAACGATTGAACGACATCTCGGATAAAGGTTTCTCCGGGCCAGGGCGCGGTGGCCCCTGTGGCGGCCCCGGGTCCGGTGGCGGGCCTGGCGGACGCGGCATGATGGGTGGTCCTCGGTTCTAACTCCCTTCAGAAAAGAATATTGCCTCCGGCATTTGCCGGAGGCTTTTTTCGTACCCTCTTACACCATCGCAGCGGATTCTTTCAGCGCGATGGCCTCTTGGCTTGTCAGCACCTGATCGATGTTCAGCAAAATAATCAGGCGGTTTTCCAATTTGCCCACACCTTCAATATATCTGGCATCCAGAATAAAGGTCGGCGGGGGTGGTTCAATGGAACTGCCCGGCATCTGAACTACTTCGTTGACTGCATCGACGATGATACCCACTGTCTGTCCGCCGATATCGACAATCATGATTCGTGTGTCATCTTCATGCGGTTTGGCTGTAAGACCGAATCGTTTACGCAAATCGACCACAGGAATCACCCTGCCGCGCAAATTGATTATCCCCTCCATGAAGTCCGGAGTCTGAGGCAAACGGGTCACTGGAACAATACGGTTAATTTCCTGTACTTTTTGAATAGGAAGTCCATAATCCTCGTTTGCGAGTTTGAAAATTACCAGTTGTACATCTTGTGCCATACAAGAGTCCCCCCTCATTATGCAAATACTAATTTGTTGAATTCCTATTGTATTCGATTATCCATGGAAAAAACCTTTTCTTCGACATACAGCAATAAGATTCCAAAGCAACTTCACTGCCTGCAAAAAACAGGCTATACCCGGAAACGGCTGACCAGCGTCTGCAGTTCCTGCGCAAGTTTTGCCAGAGTCTGGCTGGCAGAGGCGATTTCTTGCATGGAAGCGGATTGTTCTTCTGTTGCAGCAGATACATTCTGCGTCTGCAACGCTGAATCCTTCGAAATGGATTCAATTTCATTCGAAGATTGGACAATAAGCTGGCTCAGCTTTGCCACATCGGAAATGGAGTCGTTCATTTCCCCTACATGTACAGATACCTGATCGATGAGACCGGCAATCGTATTGAAGGATTGCCCTGCATCCTGCATCAGACGGGTTCCGGACTGGACATTTTCTTCGCCCAGCGCCATTGCTTTCACCGCATCATCGATATCTTTCACATTGCGGGAAATCAACTGCGTGATTTGTTTTGCGGCTTCTTCCGATTGCTCAGCCAGTTTTCGCACTTCTTCCGCAACAACTGCAAAACCTCGTCCCTGCTCACCTGCCCTTGCTGCTTCGATAGCCGCATTCAGAGCCAGCAAATTTGTCTGCCCGGCAATACCGGAAATCAACCCTACAATCTCGACAATTTGTTTCGAACTCGACGCCAATTCATTCACTGCTTTCGCTACAGACGCCGAACTGGTACTGATCGCATTCATTTGTCCCGTAACCCTCTCGAGCGCCTGTCGCCCCGCCTGACCGGCTTCTGCCGTTTGCTTTGTCATTTTGGCAACATCTCCGGCCTTGCTGGATACGGACTGAATCGTCGTAGAAATATCCCCGATCGCTGCCGTTGTCTCGTCAACGGCTTTCACTTGCCTTTCGGTTCCGGATGCTACGGAAGTAATTGCGATCGCAACACTGTTTGCCGCCTCTGCTGACTGGGAAGCGCTGGCCGTCATTTCCTGCGAAGATGCCGCCAATTGTTCGGCAGAGTTTGAAGTCTGCCTCACCATGTTCCGCAGATTCGCAATCATTGTAGCAAAACTTCGGGCAAGCTTTCCAACTTCATCCTGACCAGCCTTGCTTTCATCTATGCAGGTAGTCAAGTCGCCTGCTGCAACCTGCTGGGCTGCCGCAGCCATTTCAGCCACCGGTTTGGCAATGGAGCGGGCAATAAAAAATACGACAATCATGATCAAAACTAACGCAACAATACTGACCATCGCCGAACCTTTTCCCAAGGCAGAAATGCTCTCAAACACTTCTGTTTTTGGGAAACGGATCACTAATGACCAACCTGTTTTCCCTACCGGCACCGCCGCGTAAAAATTCTCCACTCCGCCAAAACTAAACTCCCGAAAAACTTCATTGCCTGAAAGAAAAGCCTTGCCGAATTCGGCGTATTTGCCGCCTTCCAACGTAAGAATGTTTTGCTCCAGTTTCAGAGTCGGATGATAAACATAGTTTCCTTCCTTGTTCAGGACGAAAGCCGTGCCGGTTTTGGCGACTTTGATGTTCTTCGCAATCTCGGTGATGGGTGCCAGATCAAGATCCACGCCCACGATGGCTACCACGGAAGATCCTGAACGAACAGCCTTGCTGATGCTTACTACAGGCTTCTTGGTTATAGCATCAATATATACTGCAGAATAAACCGCCTCTTGTGCTTCGGCAGCCTGTTTGTACCAGGGCCGCACCGTCGGGTCATAGTCAGCCGGAGGAATCCATCCTGTTGCATCAATAAATCGCTTGTTGGGAAAGGCTACATAGATATCCAACAGCCCCGGCGTGTTTTTGTTGAGAGCCTGAATCATCTTGAACAATTCCGCATCAACCGGCATAGTGTTTGCTAGTTGAACCGCCAGGGAATTTACCAGGCTCTCCTTGTCCGACAAACTGTTTTGCAGCTGGCTCCCGTAATATGCCGTCGTGTATTTTGCCGTCTGGCGTATTTCCTGATTCATAGCGCTGCTTGCCTGATAATACGCAAGGAATGATAGAGCCGCCATTGTAATGATCACTGGAATAGAGATGTAAAGCAGCATCTTGTTTCGTAGATTCATAACTGCGCCTCCTTCAATCTATATTATTGACGTTTCTAAGCATTTCGAATCAGGCAGGCTTCACTTTCTCAACCTGGGGGCCATGACATGAAACGTCCGCCCATGAGGTGCCAGTGCAAATGCATCACACTCTGCCCACCTTCTTTTCCAGTGTTGACCACGACGCGGAAACCGGATTCTTCAACTCCCATGATTGCTGCAATTTTTGGCAACGAAAGCATGACATGAGACAACAGGGCAGCATCTTCCTTGCCCACTGCCGCCAGATTTTCAAAGTGCTTGCGTGGAATCACCAAGACATGCTGGGGTGCAACCGGGTTAATATCCGGAAAAGCCACAATCTGTTCATCTTCATAAACAGGTTTTACCGGAATCTCACCCAGTGCGATTTTACAAAATATACATTCTTCTGCCATTTTTTCAAGCCTCTTTTCCCTTATTGGTACTTCTTCCTGTGTTTTGATTTTCTGTCGAGACAGGCATTTTTCCTGCAAAAAAAACAAGTGGTCAAAGTAAAATCTTCGACCACCGTGAACTTCAAATTAATTTGCCCCAATATCCTGCTTTAGTAACCTTTTGCAATTCAACTTCGACGATTTCTCCTTCAGGCACTTCCCCACGCAGCCAAACTCGCTGATAATTCGGCGTCAGTCCTTCGGACACTCCATCCTTGACCGTTTCAACAAGCAACGGCATCACACGGCCCAGGAACCGACGCCGGAAAGCATCGCCGCTGCGCTCCCCAAGGGCTATCAGTTCTGCAACACGCTGCTTTTTTTCTCCATCACTGACCTGATGATCCAGTGATGCAGCCGGAGTTCCCATTCGACGCGAATATGGAAATACATGAATCTTGGCAAAATTCATCGTTGCAGCGAAATCGAGCGTACGGGCAAAAGAATCCGGTGTTTCTCCCGGAAATCCAACAATGATATCCGTAGTCAAAGCCAGATCAGGGATCCTGCAACGGATTTCGGCTACCAAGCGGGCAAATTCATGCGTCGAATATGGACGCTTCATGGCGGAAAGAACTGAATCCTCACCGGACTGGAGCGGCAAATGCAAATGAGGACACAGGCGCATATCTGATTCAAACAATTCAATGAGCGCTGCGGAAACTTCCAGGGAATCAGTGGAGCTGAGACGAACCCGTGCAATCCTCTTTTCTTCCAATACGGCACGAACTGCGTCAGCCAAAGATAATTCACCGGTTTCACGGCCATACGCTCCCAGGTTTATCCCCGTCAGTACGATTTCCTTGAACCCCATATTCGCCAAATGTGCGCTTTCTCGGCGTATACTGTCGATTGACCTGGAACGCAGATGGCCTCTGGCATATGGAATAATGCAGTAAGAGCAGTAATTGTCACAGCCATCCTGAATTTTAAGAAATGCTCTTGTCCGCCCAAGAGTATCAGGCATCGGAATCTCTTCGAATTCATGCGTATCCATAATATTTTTCACTGCGAGCACCGGTTTTTTTTCCCTGGCTGCTTTTTCGACAAAATCCACAATCTGCTTCCGGTCTGTTGTTCCGACAATCACGTCGACACCGGAAATTTTTGACGCCTCCTGCGGAGAAATCTGTGCAAAGCAGCCTGTAACCGCAACGACAGCTTCCGGATTTTTCCTGACAGAGCGCCTGACCATCTGGCGGGATTTTCTTTCCCCCAGATGAGTAACCGAACAGGTGTTGATCACATATACATCAGCAAGCTCCATCGGATCAACGATAATATAGCCGCGTTGCCTGAACAACCCGGCCATACTTTCCGTTTCTGTATGATTCACTTTACAGCCCATTGTAATAAAAGAGACCGTTGGCATCAAAAACCTCCCAGGTCGCCACACTCATAGAGAATAGCCGATAACGCAGCCAAACCTGCAGTTTCCGTCCGAAGTATTCGCGGGCCCAGTCCGGCGAGTCTGGCGCCTCTGTCACGGCAATAAGAAGCCTCTGCCTCGCTGAAACCGCCTTCCGGCCCCACAACCAATACCCACGCACCGCAAAAATCATTCGTCAGAATGGACCGCAGCCCTTCACGCCCGGTTCCTTCGTATAATGTCAGAACACGTGTACCCGGCGCCATACGGTCAAACATTTCTGGCAGTGACAGGAAGGGACCTACCTCCGGTACTACGCCCCTACCGCACTGTTGGGAAGCTTCCTGCGATATTTTCTGCCAACG
>CAZXCC010000192.1:0-5729 GCA_964638945.1 uncultured Veillonellaceae bacterium
TTGCAGAGGCGGTAGCCGCAAAGAGGAGACTTGGCGGGTTGCAGCGTGTCGGAATCGGCTATGATGTGCATCGTTTTATTGAAGGGCGTCCTCTCCTGCTTGGCGGAGTGGAGGTTCCTTATGAAAAAGGGCTGGAAGGACATTCGGACGCGGATGTGCTCGTTCACTCCATTGCGGATGCGTTGCTCGGAGCCGCAGGTATGGGAGATATCGGACAGCATTTTCCGGATACGGATCCGCAGTACAAGGGCATTTCGAGCTTGATCCTGCTGCGCGAAGTCCGTGACAAATTAGCCGCAGCGGGGTTCGAAACCATCAACGTCGACGCGGTGGTACAGGCTGAGGCTCCGAAACTGGCTTCTTTTATCGGGCGCATGAATGAAAAGATTGCGTCAGTATTGAGTATTCCTGTGGAAAGAGTGAATGTCAAGGCAACAACGACAGAAAAACTCGGGTTTGTCGGGCGCAAGGAAGGGATTGCATCCGAAGCGGTTGTCATGGTTGGTCCTTTTGTTCATGCAGGCTAAGGGCTTTTTCTGCGTAATCCGGGAGAATAACCGAAAAGGTTGGGTGAGTACAAATGTCTGGTGAAAAAATGAGGGTGCGGTTTGCTCCGAGCCCTACGGGGCCGTTTCATATTGGGGGAGCCCGTTCGGCTCTTTTTAACTGGCTGCTGGCGAGGAAAACCGGTGGTCAGTTTGTGCTTCGAATCGAGGATACGGACCGTGAACGTTCCAGCCGCGAGTCGGAGGAAAATATCAAAAGTGCGCTGCGATGGCTGGGGATCGACTGGGATGAAGGGATTGACGTAGGCGGAGAATTTGGGCCGTACAGGCAGACAGAACGCCTGCCAATCTATGCGGAATATACGGAACGCCTTTTGGCGAGCGGCAAGGCATATCACTGTTATTGCACGGACGAAGAGCTGGAAGCCGAACGGCAGGAGCTGATGGCAAAAGGACAGATGCCGCGATACATGGGGAAATGTCATAACCTGAGCGCCGCAGAAGAAGCAAAACTTGTAGCGGAAGGGCGCAAAGCGACTGTTCGCTTTCGGGTGCCCGAAAATCAGGCGATTACTTTTCATGATGCAGTGCGTGGAACGGTAAGTTTTGATTCGAATGGGATCGGTGATTTCGTCATCGTAAAATCTGACGGATTGCCTGTATATAATTATGCAGTGGTGCTGGATGACGCACTGATGCATATCACTCACGTCATCCGGGCGGAAGAGCATCTTTCCAACACTCCCCGTCAGATACTCCTCTATGAAGCACTGGGGTTGCCATTGCCGGAATTTGGACATATCTCCCTGATTCTCGGCAAGGACCGCAGCAAGATGAGCAAGCGCCATGGCGCAACCGCAGTCGAGCAATATAAGGCTCTGGGGTATCTTCCGGAAGCGGTGGTGAATTTTTTGGCCCTCTTGGGATGGGCACCCCCGGGAGAACAGGAAATATTCTCCAGCCAAGAACTGGTTGAGCTTTTCTCGCTGGAGCATGTTGCGAAAAATCCGGCAGTGTTTGATATTGATAAACTAAACTGGATTAATTCGCACTATATGAAAAAACTGGATGTTGAAACATTGACAGAGATGGCCCTGCCGCATTTGCGGGAAGCAGGTTTGGTGAAAGAAGAGCTTTCTGCCGAAAACCTGGCGTGGGTCAGAAAAGTCGTCGATGCCGTGCGCGAGTATGTGAGTTTTGCTGCACAAATCCCCGAACACGCTGCGGTTTTCTTTCAAGATGAAGTGGTTATGGAAAATGAAGAAACTGCTGCAATTTTGCAGGACCCGGACATTCCCCGGGTTATGGATGAATTTTTGTCCCGAATCGCAACGATGGATGGAATAACCGGCGAACAGGTGCAGGCAACATTGAAAGCCATAGGCAAAGAGCTGAAACTGGGCGGAAAAAAAGTTTTCATGCCGATACGTGTGGCATTGACAGGAAAGATGCATGGCCCGGAATTAATCACGTTGATCCCATTGCTGGGCAATGTTCGCACTGCGGAGAGAATCAGACGCTCTCTTGGTATGGCAAAATAGTCGGACTTTGTATGGCTAAGGAGGAGGTTTGTCTGTGAATCTGCGCGTGTATAATACCCTGACCAAAGAAAAAGAACCCTTTGTTCCGGCAACGCCGGGCAAGGTGAAAATTTATGTCTGTGGTGTGACACCTTACAATCATCCCCATATAGGCAACGCCCGGCCGTTTATCATCTGGGATGTGATTCGCCGGTACCTGGAGCGTCAGGGGTTGGAAGTCACTCATATTCAAAATTTCACGGATGTGGACGACAAAATTATCGATGCTGCTGCGAAGGCGGGCATCTCCTGGGACAAGCTGGCCGGAAAATACATTGATGCGTATTTTGAGGTCATGGATAGCCTGAATATAAGACGTGCGGACCTTTATCCCCGTGTTTCCGGCCATATGCAGGAAATCATCGATATGGTCCAAAAACTGGTTGAAAACGGTCATGCCTATGTTGTGGAGGGCGATGTGTATTTCAGCGTCCAGAGTTTTGACACTTATGGACACCTGAGCGGACGTTCGCTGGAGGACATGAAGGCAGGAGCCCGTGTGGAAGTCGATGACCGCAAACGTCATCCCATGGATTTTGCGTTGTGGAAGAGCGCAAAGCCGGGAGAACCTTCGTGGGAAAGTCCCTGGGGCGCAGGTCGGCCGGGATGGCATATAGAATGCAGTGCCATGTCATACAAATATCTGGGTTGCGGTTTTGACTTTCACGGAGGCGGAAGCGATCTGATTTTTCCCCATCATGAAAATGAAGTGGCCCAGTCGGAAGCGTTTACTGCCTGCTCCCCCTTTGTCAGGTATTGGGTGCATAACGGCTTTGTCACGGTAAATGCCGAGAAAATGAGCAAATCTCTGGGCAATTTCTTTCTGGTGAAAGATATACTGGAACATTTCCGACCGGTTGTGCTTCGGTTTTTCATTTTGTCGACCCATTACCGGAGCCCGCTCGATTTCAGCGATGAACGGCTGACGGAAGCAGAAAAGGCTTGGACGCGCATTGCGTCTGCGATTCAGGGCGCACGGCAAATCCTTGACCGTGCCGATATAAAAGATAGCGGGGCCAGATTGCCGGAGTTGGCCCAGGCTGTTGCGACAGCCCGCAGCGAGTTTGACGAAGCGATGTCCGACGATTTTAACACCGCATTGGCAATCAGCAGTCTGTTCCCTCTGGCCAGAACTCTGAATGGAGCCTGCCAGGGCGCGGTTCGCGGCGATGCATCACTGGATGTGCCGGGGGTCACTGCAGCGGTGGAAGCTCTCGTCGAAATGACGGATATTTTGGGGCTGTCTTTGAAGAATGATCCCGTAATCACTGGACAGGATGAAAAATTGGTCGGAGCGCTGATGGACATTCTGATGGGATTGAGACAATCTGCAAGGGACCGCAAAGACTGGGCGACCTCCGACGCGATTCGAAAAAGTTTGCAGGAGGCTGGCATCGCCGTTGAGGATTCACCCCAGGGCGCCAGTTGGAAGCGCATTTGAAATTTGTAGATTTTCAGGCCCGCTTGCAGGATGTAATTTTATTGAGCGAACAAAAGACGGGTTCCGCTCCTTCCATGAAAGACCCGGCTCAATTGCCCGCACTGGTTCTGGCATACATTGGCGACGCCGTTTTTTCTCTTCATGCGAGAACGGTCATGTTGTCCGCGGAATCAAACCGGGTGCAGATTTTGCACACGTTGCTGGCGCGGATGGCTTCTGCTCCGCTTCAGGCAAGAGCGCTTCGGGAGCTGGAAGCAGGTCTGGACGAATCAGAGCTTGCCGTGGTGCGGCGGGGCCGCAATGCCAAGTCCAGAGTGCCGCGTAACGCATCCATTGCGGAGTATCGGTCAAGTACGGCGCTGGAAGCACTGCTTGGCTATTTGTTTCTTTGTCGCAGGGAAGAAAGACTGCAGCAAATTCTGACGCAGATCGTCAAAACAATGTGCACGGAGATGGCGTCGGAACAGAAGGAGGGTTGCAGGAATGAACGTTAAACTTGTTTCATATACACCGGAACCGGAACGCAAAGTGGCGATGGCCGCAAGACTTTGCTATTCCTCGATTGGCGCAGCGGAACTGGAAGAACGCCTGTCAGACAGCCAGGTACAAAAGTTGGTGGAAAAAATTCTGGAGATGGGTCATTTTTCCACATTGGAGCATGCCAGCTTCACTTTTGCAATCGAAGGCGTATCGCGCGTTTTGACACATCAGCTCGTCCGCCATCGCATCGCCTCGTATTCCCAGCAGTCGCAGCGCTATGTAAAAGAACATGATTTTGAATATATCGTGCCGCCTTCCGTCGCGTCCAATCCGTCGGCTCTGGCGAGGTTTCACGGCTTGATGGAAGAAATCCGCACCGTGTACGGGGAACTGACGGAAATGGGTGTCCATCAGGAAGATGCCCGGTATTGTCTGGCGAATGCCACAGAAACCAAAATCCTTGTTACAATGAATGTGCGCGCGTTGCTTAACTTCTTTGAACTGCGCTGTTGTTCAAGGGCCCAGTGGGAGATACGAAAAATGGCTGAGCTGATGCTGAAGGAAGTGCGGGAAGTTTCCCCTCTTCTCTTTGGCAAGGCGGGCCCGACATGTATAAGCGGCGGATATTGCAGAGAGGGGGATTTAAGTTGCGGACGACTCGAAACAATGAAGGCAAAGGCGAAATCAAAGACCGAAAAATGAGTACCCGGACAGACAAAACTCGCCCGGCCACAGGTCCGACAAAAAGGAACTCCTCATCATCTACCGAAAAACCCAGGACAAGTGCTCCGACGAGAGCAGGCAGCGGAAAACCTGCAACAGGAAAAACATCCTTCGGGAAACCGGAAAGAAACCGGCCCGTGTCGGGACGCCCTGCGACCGGTAAGCTGCCGGCGGTGAAACAGGAGAGGTCATTTGGCCCGGGCGGCGCAAGACCGGTTCGGACGGCAGAAGTACCCAGAGAGACGGATTTTTTATCCGGTCGGAATCCCGTGATGGAAGCGCTGCGCAGCGGACGCCCGATCAGTAAAATGTACATTGCAGCAGGGGAACATCAGGGTTCGATTCGTGAAATTATCGCGATGGCAAAAGAGAAAGGGATTCCTGTCCAGATTGCGGAAGGCGCCAGACTGGATGCCATGAGCCTTGGTGTGAGAAATCAGGGTGTGGTGGCGATGGTTTCTCCGGTTGCCTATTCCTCAATCGATGAAATCATCGCTTTGGCAGACAGCAAAGAGGAAAAACCATGCCTGATCCTGCTTGATCAGCTGAAAGATCCGCAAAACCTGGGAGCGGTATTGCGAACCGCGGATGCTGCAGGGGCGCATGGAATACTCATCCCGCAACGCAGGAGTTGCCAGCTTTCGGCAGCGGTGGCCAAAGCATCGGCCGGTGCGATTGAATATGTCAAAGTGGCCCAGATCGGTAATGTCGCCAAAACCTTGGAAGATTTGAAAAAACAGGGTTTCTGGGTGGTCGGAGCCGATCCGGAGCGCGGTACGTCGTATCACGAAGTGGACCTTACCGGCCCTATTGTCATCGTAATCGGCGATGAAGGGGAAGGAATGGCGCGACTGACGAAAGAACGCTGTGACTCGCTTGTGAGGATTCCAATGAAGGGGAAAGTTCAGTCACTGAATGCATCGGTTGCGAGCGCCATCATTCTGTACGAAATGATCCGTCAGCGTGACAGTGTGGCTGTGCCGCAGGAGATCGGAAGAG
>CAZXCC010000193.1:0-5690 GCA_964638945.1 uncultured Veillonellaceae bacterium
ATTTCGAAGTAATTATATTACAAAAGGAACAAACAAACAATGCATGCAACAGGCATTATCGCCGAATATAACCCTTTTCACAACGGACACGCCTACCAGGCGGCAGAAGCCAGAAATATCGGAAAAGACGACATTATCGTTGCCGTGATGAGTGGTCATATCACGCAGCGTGGTGAAATTGCCCTTTTTGACAAATGGAGCCGGGCAGCTTCCGCCGTTGCATCCGGTGTTGATTTGGTTTTTGAGCTGCCTGCTGTCTTTGCCGCACGCAGCGCTCAACACTTTGCCGTCGGAGGAGTGCGTTTGCTTGCATCACTTGGCATCGTCAATCACTTGTCTTTTGGTGCTGAAACCGCGGATCTTCCATCACTTGCAAATGCTGCCTCCGGCCTGTCGGATCCCGAAGTGATACAGACATTAAAAGACAGCCTGGCTGAAGGCAAAACCTACGCAGCAGCACTATCTGCAGCACTTACGGTTTGCGGCCATACCTGCAGTAATTTTATCACTTCGCCAAATAATATCCTTGGGGTTGAATACGTACGGGCAATTCACAAATACGCTCCCGAATTGCAGCCTCTGCCAATAGGCCGCGTAGGTAGCGATTACCATTCCACAGGAATCAGCAGTTGCATTTCCAGTGCCACGGCAATTCGTCGGAATTTACTTTCCAGCGCTTCAATTGACCCTGTTACAGCAAGCTCTATTCCACCAACCGCTGTTGCGATTCTATCCAGAATGCTTGCCGAAGGATCTGCGCCAGCAGATTCCACCAAAATTGACGCCTATGTTTTGGCTACATTACGGGGGATGAACAACCATCAACTCCGTTTGCTGCCGGAATGCTCCGAAGGGCTGGAAAACCGGCTGATTAAAAGCGCAGCCCATTCCGGCACCGTTTCGGCACTGCTTGAACATTGTAAATCCAGACGCTATCCTTATTCACGACTACAAAGAATCATTGCCCATTTATTGCTTGGAACTTCCAAGTTACAGCTTGAAGAATTTGATAATGCAGGGCCTCTTTATGCCCGCGTTCTTGCATTCAACAAACAGGGCCGTACAGCTCTGCGCAATCTTTCCCGGCATGCAACGATTCCCCTCATCAATAAAACCTCAAAATTCCTGAATTCCCGCACTCTGCGCGAAGGAGCGCTGACGCCGCTGCAGTCCATGCTGGCCTTTGATATTACTGCCACCGACATGTTCTCCCTATGTTTACCAAATCCCGCCAAGCGGATTGGCGGACTTGATTTCATAAATTCTGCAATTTATGTTGAAAAAACCTGAAACCAAAATGCCTGCCAGAAATGGCAGGCATTTTGGTTACTATGCAAAGCAAAAGAGTTATTTGCGGAACTGCTGTTTCAGTTCATCATGACCCCGGCGAACTGTCTCCAAAGACTGTGACAGGTTCGATTCAACAAATCCGAAAACCTGTTCCGCATAATCCATTGCACCCATTGCCAGTTCCTGCGCATTTTTCTGCGCCATTTCCATCATTTCCGTAGCTTTTTCTTCTGCTTCACGCATCATTTGTTCTGAATCTCGTCTGGCTTGATTCACGATCTCCGTCGCCTGTTCCTGAGCTTGCCTCGTAATCAGGCTCTCATCTGTGAGTTTGCTGTGATAGGCTTTTGCCTGTTGAACGATTTCATCCGATTTTTGTTGTGCCTCTTCCAGAATACGCTGTCTATCGCTAACGATGCGACCGGCTTCCACTAACTGGGATGGCATGGCATCCCGCAAGTCGTCAATCAACCGGGCCAAATCGTCTTCTTCAACCAATCTCTTGTTCGTGAAAGGAACCCGACCTGATTCCAGCAGGATATTTTCCATTTCTTCGAGAATTTCTTCAACTTTCATGCACGCCACATCCTTTCTTACGCCCGATCATTCAGCCGTCGAAGTATTTGCTCTTCCACGGACGATGGAACCAGGCCCTGAATCGACCCGCCAAATTTAGCCAATTCCTTTATTCCTGATGAACTGACAAAGGCGTACTCGCTACGCGTCATCATAAAAACGGTTTCAATTTCCGGATCAACGTGTTTTATCAACAACGCCCTTTGAAATTCATATTCAAAATCCGACAAGGCCCGCAGTCCCCTGACAATGATGTTGGTATCGCAGCTGCGCACATATTCGTTCAGCAAGCCGGAAAAAGAGTCAAATTTGAGATTGGGAATGTGACCTGCCGCATCCTGCAGCATTTGCACTCGTTCTTCCATGGAAAAAGACGGACGTTTGCCGGGATTATGGAACACAGCCACAATAACCTTATCAAACATTAATGACGCTCTTTCGAAAATATCGAGGTGGCCTCGCGTAACCGGATCAAAACTCCCAGGACACACAGCAATCCTCACCTTAGATTCCCTCCTGTTTCCTAAAGAAACTCACAACGGTTTCTCCATAAAATTCGCTACGATACGCCGCAATCCTCTTTAATTCCCCAGGAAGATTTTCATGACGCGAATGTTCCAACACCAATACGCCGCGTTCGCTCAGTAAATCACAAGCATCCAAAGCTTGCACAGCTTTTGGCGCCAACCCAAGGTTATAAGGCGGATCACAAAAAATAAGGTCAAAGACCGCTTTGTCATTTGCCAAACGTTTCACGGCCTGAAACACATCTTCACGACAAATCTTCGCAACTGAATCCATTTTAGTCAGTTCGGCATTTTCTTTAATAATCTTGACACTCTCGGCACTTTTATCAACAAGGGTCGCTATTGCGGCGCCCCTGCTCAAGGCTTCCAATCCCAATGCCCCACTACCTGAAAACAGGTCCAGAACAACGGAATCTTCAATTTTTCCACCAAGGATACCAAACACCGACTCTTTGACACGATCCGCTGTAGGCCGTGTTTTCATCCCCTTGGGGGTTTTTAACCTTGTCCCTTTCGCATCTCCGGAAATAATCCGCACGCAATCACGCACCAAACAATTCATGATAAAATATCAACAGGTATATCTTACCTGAAATATGACTGGATGAAAACACTTTCCTGCTGGGAGGAAGCATGATTCGAAGATTTTTTATTCATCTTGGGCTAATCTCGATATTTATTTGCACAACCCTGGCATTGGCGTTCGTCTTTGGGCTTTGTTTTTTCGCTGCACCCGTACCCGTTTCTACTGCGGCTACAAATCCGACAGTGATGCTTATTCCGTTGGACAGCCGTCCGCCTTGCACCGATTATGTGAAAAGCATAGCCGGAATGGCTGGAATGAATGTCATCATGCCGCCGCGAGAAATCTTGGATGATTACCGCAAACCGGGAGATATTGCGGCCATTCGAAGCTGGGCTTTGCAAAACATCGCTCAAACCGATAGTGTCATTCTTTCGATGGACATGTTGATCCATGGCGGTTTGCTCGCTTCACGTCAGGCAACAGACACAGAATACGAAACCGAAGCTTCACTGCAGCTTGTCCTCGAACTGCACGCAAGGAAACCAGATGCAAAAATTTACGCCTTTAGCATAATACCGCGACTTTTTATAGCTGACAACCCTACAACAGAAAAATATAAACAATCTATGGCCGAATGGTCCACACTCCAGGATACTGTGGCGTTATTTGAAAATCCGGTTGACATTGGCAAACTTCAAAAACTTGAAAACCAGATACCCTTTCAAATCCGTGAACGTTATCGCAAATTGTACAGCAACAACAGTGAGCTTAACCGACGGTTGATAGAATTGACAAGAAACGGCACTTTGACCGCACTCGTAGTTGGTCAGGATGATAGTACACCATTCGGGTTGGGCAATCTGGAACGCCGCCGCATTGAAAATGAAACAGCCAAAGATCCACTACTACAAAAAAAAGTATTTGTTACTCGCGGCACCGATGAAGTGGCTCTTACTTTGCTTGGGCAAATAAGCAAAGGTACGGAAAGCCCTCGTCAAAAAGTTTATGTTCATTATACGGAAAACCGTGCCGCTGATACTATTATGCCCTACATGCCCGGACCTATGTTACGGACAGTTGCCGAGAAAATTGACCTTGCTGCGATTGAGCAGGTTTCTTCACCGGAGTCTGCTGATTTTATTCTCGTGGTACATGCTGGAGATGCAAAGAGCCAGTCTGGGAATCTTGCCAAACAAGCCACTCTTGTCAAATCATGGCTGAACGAAGGTTTCGCAGTGGCTGTGATCGATCTTGCCAAAGATTTTCGCGCAGATCAGACATTATTACCCTATTTGCGACAAAATAATACGCCCGTCTATAACTTACTTGCATATGCCGGTTGGAATACTGCGAGTAACTCTACCGGCACAGCAATCACACAGGCAGCGCTGGTTTTGCGCGGGCGCAAGACAACTGATCCGGAATCCGTTATTACCAGAGAATCTTCACGCGTCGCCTTCATTGCCTCCCGTTTGTTGGATGACTGGTACTATCAAAAGGTGTATCGCCCTGCTCTAAATGAATTTCTCCTATCGAAAGGGATCGATCCTTATGCATTGCATCATTTTCGGCAACCAATAACCAATAGAATATCACATCAAATGGACAATGCCTATCTGGAACTCATTTTTTGGGGCTGGAGAAACGCTGTTTTGACACTTCCCCATGCCGAGTATCCCCGTTTAGCTATAGCTGGTTGGAATTTGCACACATCCCTTCCCTGGGACCGCACTTTTGAAATTTCTGTCAAAGCCCAGCTACTGCCTGCCAAAATTTTCCCCTGATAAGTAATGAAGCCGGGTAACACCCGGCTTCATTACTTATTTCATTATACGACGTGCTCCTAAATAGCGGTCACGGTAGTACGCTGTACTCAACGAAGTCACCGTAACATAACCGGCGCCTGAACTCGCATGAATAAACTGATCATTACCCAAATAAATTCCCACATGGGAAGGGCCCGGTTCGTACGTACTGAAAAAAACGAGGTCGCCAGCCTGAAGATCTTTTCGTGATACAGGAACACCTACTTCAAACTGACCATCTGCCATACGAGGCAATCCATATCCCATCTGGTCAAAAAGATAAAAAACAAATCCCGAACAATCAAAACCACCTGGCGATCTGCCCGCCCACACATAGGGTGTCCCTAATTGTTGTCGGGCCATGCTCAGCAGAATCTGTGCCTTACGCGAGTCGCCGCGGCCGCGGCTGATTGAACTGGCGCCACGGAAGTTTTTCAAGGCTTCCCATGTACCCAAGCCAACCACTCCATCGGCTTCCAGCCCTGCATCCATCTGAAACTGCACGACTGCACTCAGTGTATTGGCACCATATCTCCCATCCACGGGGTCTTTATAATAACCATATTCTTTAAGCTTATTTTGCAGTTTCGAGACTTCATCCCCAACCATGCCGCGTTTCACAGGCATATCCGGACTGGCGGGTTCAGCAGCCACCGGGACGGCAGAAAAGCTTAACAACCCAAACATCAATGCACAAACCACAAAAAATCGATTTCCAATATGATAGTATTGTTTCATGACTCACCTCTGCTTTGCAAATTTCACTTGATAACATTTCGACAGGTTCTTAGAGATTCCTTCTTTTGTCCTTGATGTAAAATGTTCAAAGACGCAAGTGGTTTACGGATTTTTCAGGCAGATTTTATTGACATTCTCTTTCATGGTGTGTATAATTTACAACTGTGAACATTCGGGGCGTAGCGCAGTTTGGTAGCGCGCCTGGTTCGGGACCAGGAGGCCGCAGGT
>CAZXCC010000194.1:0-5672 GCA_964638945.1 uncultured Veillonellaceae bacterium
CAAGCAACTTATTCAGGGTTTCTTCCACAGTTCCACGGACTAATTCTCCCAGATGGTTCTTCAACGTTTGTTCATTGAGAGTTATAATGGTGTCAGTCACGGATGTTCCTTCCTTTCGTGTTGTTGTTTTGGCTAGCACCTTCAACATACACGGGAAGTCCATCCGTGGCAACTTTTTCAAATGTGCGCAATTAATTTTACGTTATCTTCTGGGAACAAGACAATAATCTGAAACGGTTGCAGTCTTTGGGGCAAAATAATGTAAAAATGGGGCTGTGGAAAAAATCCACAGTCCCATTTTTCTTCGCCGCCAGAGGCTTGGCGCGTGTCGGATTTTCTACTAACCGTTTACGACCTCGATGTCTGTGACCGCGTCATATCCGTCAATCACGACGCCGAGCTGTCCTGTGTATGGATTGAACATCAGCCCGTGGACCGAAACGTCTTTGGGGATGAGCGGATGGTTGCGGATTTTTTCCACCACTTCAATTACATTGTGAACTGGATCCTGAAACTGGTCGACCCAATCGGCCAGTTCTTTTTCCACCATCTTGAGTGCGTGAGGCGAAATTCCCCGCGAAATCATTTTTTCCACAAGATGCGGATAGGTGAGCTTGGAGAGACCGCAATCAAGGTGCCCGATCACGACGATTTCTTTCACGCCCAGCTCGAAGATGCTTACGATAAAGCTCCGTATTGTGGCGCAGAGGGGGCCCGAAAGAGTGTTTCCGGCATTTTGTATGACTTTGGCCTCACCCCGTTTTACGCCAATGGCCGGCAAGAGAAAATTTACCAGACGTGTATCCATACAGGTGAAAATCGCCAATTCCCGGCTGGGGATCTTGCTTGGTAAATTATGAGCAAACCGTTTGGCTGTCTTTTTGACGAACTCATGATTGAACGACAGCATTTCTTCCAGAATTCGCATCATCCATCCTCCTTCATATCGAGCAAAGAATCTGTCCTGGGGGATATGGCTAACGCAAGGCCCGTTTCCGGGCGAAGAGCGTCAGGACGATGGCAAAGGAGCACATGATGGCGGCGGCAAAAAATGCGGTCGAATAGTCGCCATTGTTCAGTTCTTTGACTCGTGCCGCCAGGCGGGGGCCGATGAACGCTGCGACACCGTAGGAGGTGAACAGGATGCCGTAGTTCATGCTCAGGTTTTTTGCGCCGAAGAGATCTGCGGTTATGGACGGGAAGATGGCAAAAAATCCGCCAAAGCAGGCTGCGATAACAGATATCACGATCACGAAAGGAGTAAATGATCCTGCAAATTTTAATACTCCCATCATTGCGGCGGAGAGAATAAACATGATGACCAATGTGGGATATGGTCCCATTCTATCGGAGACCCATCCCCAGAGAACGCGGCCGGCCGTGTTTGCCAACGCCATCAGGCTGACTGCCAACGCTGCGGTCTTGGCGTCGAGATGGATCACTTCCTGCCCGATGGGGGCGGCATGTCCGATGATCATCAGGCCGGAAACGCAGGCGATCGTATACATCGCCCAGATCACATAGAATTGAAAGGAGCCAAGCATTTCCTTCCAGCTTTTATCATGGGCAGAACCTGAAGTGCCAACAACGGCAGGCTGCCATCCTTCCGGAACATAACCGGGAGGGGGAGCTGTGACAAACTGGGCGGCAATGCAGGTGATGACCAGATATGCGGCCCCGAGGAACTGGAATGTTTTCAGGACGCCATAGTCCTGCACCAATCCGTTGGCTATGGGGGCGTTGATGACTGCGCCCAGCGCAAATCCGGCCGCAACCAGGCCGGCGGCAAGACCTCGTTTGTCAGGGAACCATTTGACGGCATTTGAAATTCCGGTTCCATAGATAAAACCGATTCCAAAGCCGCCCAGCAGGCCGTAAGTCAGATACAGCGAAGTTAACGACGTTGTAAAGCCGGCGGTTATGATTCCTGTGCTGAAAATGATGCCGCCGGTAAACATGAGAAACTTTGGCCCGCGAGTTGGTTGGAGACGTCCGCCGAGAATCATTGCGATAGGGATCATGAACAGCGAAATGGAAAAAGCCAGGGAGGTATCACTGGTTGACCATTTGAACAGGGTGATCAGCGGTTTCTGGAATACGCTCCAGGCATAAGCCGATCCTACGCAGAGATTGATGACGAACATACTGATTAATATCATCCAACGATTTCGTGTCTGGGTCATTACTTGCCCGCCTTTCTTATTTTTTGGGTCTGAGTAAAAAGCTAATGCAAGTATTGCGCCAACAAGAAAATTGTCGAAATAGTAAGGTTTTAGTAAACTTTTCGTATTATTTTGATGCATATTTGCATCGAAATAATCGAAATAATTATTAAACGCTTTCACTGCGGGCTTTTTCGTTATGATGCAATATCTTTCAAAACGATGCAATTACGCATCGAAAAAAGTAAATTGGTGGGAAAAAATAGTCGCAACCATCACGATTCAGATATCGAATCCAGTTGCGACTATTTTTATATACTTTTTATTGATTGCATGCGATTTTTGGTCAATGAATCAACTATTTGAAAATGCCGAATGGTTTACCCATAGGAAGGAACGGTTTGCCGAAATGAGTATTTAATACGACCGCGGAGGCGGCATAGAAAGACAGGATTGCACAGGTCATTTCGGCACAGGCGCCGATCAGGTGGGTAGTGTGGGCGGCTACGCCGAATGCGTTGAGGGACAGGGCGGCAAGCAGAATGTCGATGACGACCATGATGGTAAAGATCATTTTATTGACTTCCATGGCGCCGATTGTCATAAAGACGGAAAAAATGAAATACCCGAGGAAAGCGAAGCCGAGTTGGTTGATATCCGCTGCAGCAGCCAGGACTGGGCCGAATACGCCCATTTTCATCATCCAGCAAGTGGCCACAGCATACCAGAAGAAGGCATATGCACCAAAAACGGTGGCACCCCAGATGTTTTCATGCAAGAAGTCAAAAATTGAAGCGATGAGCTGCGCTGTGGCACCCAAAAAAATAGCATATACGATGACAAACGATAATCCAGTGGTAATGCCGAGCTTCTGGGACGCAGCGACAAAAGTCACCATGGCCAGACCAAAGAGCCCGAGTCCTGTAGGATTTGCCACCGAAATCTTCATGTGTTGTTTGTCGTTTGCACTCATGTATCCATCTTCCTCCTAAAAATTATGTATTATAACTTTTGCTTCAATTAGTATACATGAATATAGGCAAAAATGGCAAGAATTCCGTGAAATAATGCGATAATCTTCGAATAAAAAAATATTTTCGAAGTATTACGGCTGATATCTCTTCCATTTGCGATTATACGAGAGAATGCAGTCTGATATATAGGAGCTTAAAATTCCCTTTCCTCAAAATGCAACCAGATGGTTGACAGAAAGATATAACGGTGTTATATTCATGGCTGAAGTATAACACTGTTATATTTGTGGTGAAAGTCGTCAGTATACATATCTTATATCCATCATGAAAGCGAGGGAAACCCGATGAAAATTCTTGTGCTCAATGGCAGCCCCAAGGGAGATCGCAGCATTACGATGCAATATGTTGCGTTTCTACAAAAAATGCATCCCGCACATACATTCAAAATTCTGCATATCGCTCAACAGATCAGGCAAATCGAACAGGATGAGGAAAAATTCGGCGACATACTGACGGAAATCAAAAATGCCGATGGTTTGCTATGGGCTTTCCCACTTTATGTTTTTTTGGTTCATTCGCAATACAAGCGATTTATTGAACTCATTCATGAAAGATGCGTTTCGGATGTATTCCATGGTAAATATACCGCAGTGCTGACGACTTCGATTCATTTTTTCGACCATACCGCGCATCAATATATGCGGGGGATTTGTGACGACCTGAATATGAATTTTTTTGATTCCTTCTCAGCCGGCATGCGTGACTTGTTTCAAGAAGGGGAAAGAAAAAACCTGTTGATTTTTTTCGAAGGCTTTCTCAGCGTGATACGGAGAAAAGCTCCCTGCGCCAAGCTGTATGCTCCGTTGGTCTATGATATTCCGGAGTACGTTCCGGGTGCGGCCTCCGACAGCTCCATTGCACATAAGCGCAAAATCATCCTTGTTACTGATGCGGAGGAAAACCAGGTCAACCTCCGGAGAATGATCGACCGCTTTTCCTCCCTGTTTGCGGAGCAGCCCGAAGTGGTCAACTTGCACCAGATCGATATCAAAGGCAGCTGCCTGGGCTGCATACGTTGCGGCTATGACAATCACTGCGTTTATACGGGGCGCGATGGGTTCATTGAAATGTACAACAGGCTAAAAACCGCGGATATCCTGATTTTTGCCGGAGCGATCCATGACCGGTATCTGTCTTCGTTATGGAAAACGTTCTTCGATCGTGCTTTTTTCAACACCCATATGCCGTCCTTTGCAGGAAAACAGCTTGCTTTTTTAGTGAGCGGCCCGTTGCGGCAGTTACCGAACCTCAGGCAGATACTGGAGGCGTATGCGGAGCATCAGAAAGCAAATCTGGCAGGAATTGTCACCGATGAAAAGAACGAATCCTGCGAGACGGATTCTGCGCTTCAGGAACTGGCCATACGCAGCCTGGACTATGCGGAATGCAACTATCAAAAACCGAAGACTTTTCTCGGGGTAGGCGGGATCAAGATTTTTCGGGATGAAATCTGGGGCCCCCTGCGATTTCCGTTTGTCGCCGATCATCAGTATTACAAACAACATGGGGTGTACGATTTCCCGCATCATGATTATGTTTCCAGGATGCGAAATATCTTTCTGGGAGTGATGGCGAAGTTCCCTGCGGTCCGTAAAGAGCTGTACGGGCCCAAAATGACGGAATATATGATTCGGGATTACATACGATTCAATGAAAAGGGGTGCTGAAATGATGGGCACCCTGGATCAGGCTGATACCCGCAGCGTTATATTGGTAAAGGCCCGGGAGATCTTTCTGGAACTTGGGTACCATAAGACGACGATGCGAAATATTGCCGAAGCGGCGGGGATTTCGACGGGACCGCTTTATTTTCACTTCCGTGACAAGGCGGAAGTATTCTTTCATATTTGCAGCGAGGCATTTGACCGTCTGGAAGCTGATTTTCGCTGTATTTCCCAGGAGGGGGCTGCCGGCGACCGGCTGCGAAATATTTTTTTAGCGTATAAGGCATTTTATTACCGGGAGCCGCAGCTTTTTGCGATGATGCATCTGGCGACAGACCCCATGTCCGGCATCGGCCTGCCCAGGCACCTGACGGAAGCTTTGCTGCAGAAAGGAATGGTTTTGGTCAAACTCATGGAGGAGATCATCCGGGAAGGCGTTTCGCTTCAGGAGCTACGACCGGTTGACCCGGCCCGGCTGGCTGTTTACTTGTATTCTGTCGCCGAAGGGATTTTTGTTTCCAATCGAATGGGAGTTTTGCAGCAACAAAATATTGATGTGGATGACATGATTGATGCAGCGATAGAGTTTGTGGGCATAGGAATGATCGATATGGGAAGGTTTGCCGGACAAAATGGGTGACTCGCAATGACGAACAGAAGCCGTAGGACAGGCAGATTGGAGAAATTCAGTCTGCCTTTTCTTTAGTCTACCAGAAAGGTTAACTTCTGGAGACATAAGAAACCCACGACTTCCTCCGTCGCCAGAGGCTCGGCGCAAGCCGGGTTTTCTTATTTTTCGGAAAAGGCTGCGA
>CAZXCC010000195.1:0-5647 GCA_964638945.1 uncultured Veillonellaceae bacterium
CCATGATAATGCGCCATCAGCAGATACCACGGCAAGGCCACCACAGAAAACAGGATAATACCAGGCAATATCGACATGCGCGGCAATTCTTTCCATCGATTGGTTGCCAGCATGTAAAAGAAGGCAATCGCACCAGGGAAAAACAGGCCGATCGGGCCTTTCGTCACTACTGCAAGAGCTGAAAAGAAATAAAACAGCAGATACTTTTTTTCTATGAAGGAAAGCAGTGAAGCCATCAGGAAAAACGTGAGCGTCATATCCGTGACTGCTGCTTTGCCCAGATAAAAATACTCGACGCAGGTAGCCATGATCAGGGCGCTGATCAGCCCTACACGTACACTGAACAGCCTGGATACGGAAAAATACAGAAATACTGCACCGCCAACAGCAAAAAAGGCCGACGGAAAGCGGGCTGCAAATTCGCCTTCGCCGAAGAGCAAAGAAGCAAGCGCCACCAGCCAATAATACATCGGTGGTTTGTCATACCAATAATCGCCGTAGATTCTGGGCGAAAGCAAGTCACCGGCCGCCAGCATTTCCCGGGGAGTCTGCGCATAGACCGGCTCGTCCGGATCAAGCAGAGGAGTGCTCCCCAGCTGAAAAAACATGATAAAGACGGTCACAATCAGTGTCAGCCACAAACCGGCGCCATAACGTCTCAAGTTTCTTCCCTCCCTGCTATCATTCCTTGCTGCTCATCAAATACCGGCAGGTTTTCTCCAGCCCTGCGGATAATCCGGTTACCGGATCCCATCGAAGAAACCGCCTCGCTTCTGCATTACACAGCATGGAGCGCACAATATCTCCCGAACGTGCCGGAAGATATTCCACCGGCAATTTATAGCCGGTCAGTTCCGCCAGCGTGGCAGCAAGCTGGTTTACCGTAGTTTCTGTCTGCGATCCGATGTTCATGGTCCTGTCCGTTTCCCGACAAGTAAGCGCCTGATAGTTGGCATCCGCGATATCGCCTACATATACGAAATCTCTTGTTTGGCACCCATCGCCAAATATCGTCACCTGATTACAGTTTATCATGTTCCGGGTAAAAATACTCACAACGCCTCCCTCGCCGCGGTCTCCCTGACGGTCGCCGTAGACGTTGGCATAGCGCAGAACCACATAATGCAACCCATGCAAGGCACGATACATCTGAATGTATTGTTCGGCAGTCAGTTTACTCAGGCCATAAAAAGAGGTAGGCCTGCCTGCTGATGTTTCCTGCACTGGAAGCTCCGCCACATCCCCATATACTGCCGCGCTGGAAGCAAAAACGATGCGTCCCACATCCGTGCGCCGGCACCCCTCCAAAATCTGTAGCGTCCCAAGCACATTCACGTTCGCATCGACATCAGGCCGGGCCAGGGAAGAGGATACTACAGTCTGCGCCGCCAAATGCAGGACTGCATCGAACCGTTCCCGCTCAAACAGCTCGAATATCGCCTCATCCAATACGTTCATCCGGATAAAAGCTGCTTCTTCATTCAGGTTTGCCACAGAACCGGAGGAAAGATCATCCAGAACAAACACCTGATGGCCCGCAGCCACGAGTTTATCCACACTGTGCGAACCGATAAACCCGGCGCCGCCGCTCACCAATATTTTCATGACATAGCTCCTTTGTAGTCCTTTTCGATACTATTTTGGGGGTATTTTTGCGCCAAAAATCCTGACCGTAAAATAACCGCCGATGCAAGCCGGTATATATTCGGCTAAAATTCTCCACGCAACTGCAGCTATTCCCACTGTCCCTATCGGCAGGAACGGGCTGAAACTACTGAGAAACAGTCCTTCCGCCACACCGGCTCCGCCAGGTGTCGGTGCAAAGTAAAGAAGCAGATTTAGGAAAATCATCCGCCCCATCACCTGAAGCCAGTCCACGTCCACCCCAAGTCCCAAAAACAGCAGGGGAACCATCGCGTAGAGAAAGAGCAGACTGAGCGCCGACTCGACAAAAGCCCACAGGACCGCTGCCGGGGATTCTGCCATCAGCGCCATGGCGCCCCGCATGTCGCGGTATACCTTCATCAGTCGCAAACGGTATCTGGACGGAAGCCGCTTCACCATGACCACCGCCATCCGGTCCGCAAGGCTGGTCCGTAGCGCCAGCATCGCCAAAATTGTCAATGCCAAAAGCAAACCGGCACCTTTGACAATTCCCCCCTGCTCAAACCAGGGCAAGATATGCGGATCAAAAAAGAATACCACCGGCAGGCAACAAATTAGAAAAAAAATGGATAATATCGTCCGTATCAATACGACAATGGTTGCTTTCCCTGTCGGCATTCCGGCCTTTTTCAAAAATAACACCTGGATTACCGCGCCACCGGCAGCGCCAGGCGTCAGGAGCGCCATGAAATAATTGCCGAACACGACCCGCAGTGCCTCATGCAGCGTCACCGAGTCTCCGGAAATGCTGCTCAGCCTGATCAACCGCAGCGCGTCAAAATACATCCCTGCCGAAATCACCAGCACAACGGCGGGTATAAACACAGGACGAAAGTCAGACAGTTTTGATAATGTACCCATGTCGACCGTCCAATACAGCACAAAACAGGAAACGGCGACAATCAGCGCAACAAGGGCCGCAATACGACGTTGCGATATTTCCATGTCACAGCTCCCGGAACGAGATCAGCTGAACATTCCCATTTCGTATCCGTTCCCGAACCTTGGGAGAAAGCAGCGCTTTCAGTTCCTCTTCCCAATGATATCCCCATGGAAAGATCTGAGTCAGTTCCTCCCCGCCCAGACCGGGGTGCGTCATGATCTCGCTTGCGCCTTCAGGCAAGGAGTCGATCAGCGCCTGCAACCGATTCTCATTCAGCTGTCCGCCTGCCAGCATGCCATAAAAATGGTCTGCTACAGCCAGTCCGGCAAGTTTTGCATTGCGCATCGACCAGGCAGCAAGCAGGCTCAGCGCGCACCGACCGGCTACGCGCCCCGGAGACGGCAGCATGCCGCCAAAAAAACATATCGGTTCTGCCGGTTTACGAATCGCGCGGATGTCAAAGCGCGCAGCCAGCTTTGTCACCACTGCAAAAATACCGGGCAGCACGTGCAGATGCTGATGACTGTCAAAATGAGTCGGAACTATGCCCGCATCGCATATTTTCTCCACCTGGGCCGTCAGTTCCCTTTCCACTTCCGCCAAGTTGATTTTGCCTGCCAGATATCTGGCGATAAACACCGGATGGCTCGGTAGAAATCGCCCCGTTTCGTCCAGCAGACTCGGAACGGACTGCGTTGATAGAACCGGATATCCGCCGCCAACCAACGTAAGATGCACACCAACGCCCAAACCGGGACATTCGCCGACCACCCGGACTGCATCAGCAAAAGCAGCTCCGCCGGCCATCAGCGAGGTGCTTGTGATGATGCCCACGTTATATCCTGCGGCGATTCCACGGTTTACCGCAGCATGGATTCCAAAGTCATCCGCATTGACAATCAGCCGTTTCATGCCGGATTCTTGACGTCTTCCACGTGAAAAGCATAGGCGCTGTGATTGTGAATCGATTCAAAAGTCTCGCATTCGACCTCAAACCAGGCAACCCCATCGAGGCCGCGCAGTGCCAGCACCAGATCCCGCAGCACATCTTCCACAAATTTCGGATTGTCGTACGCACATTCCGTGACGAATTTTTCATCCTCTCTTTTCAGCAAGGGATAAACAGGACTGCTGCCCTGGACCTCCATGAGCCGCACCAGGTCCTCGATCCAGATAAACCGTCCAGGCGGATATTTCAATTTCACTCTCATGGTGCCGCGCTGATTGTGCGCTCCATACTCGGAAATCTCACGGCTGCATGGACAAAGCGACGTGAAGGGAACCGCCAGTCCCAAAATAAAATCAAGCGGCTTTCCTTCTTCCAGATTGCCTTCAAAAATGCAGTCGTAATCCAACAAACTGGCCAGACCACTCACAGGCGCCTTTTTTTCGATGAAATACTTGAACTTGATTTCAATGTGTGCCCGCCTGGCTCCCAGGCGCTGCATGATATCCCTGAGCATCGCCTCCATCTCGCGGTTGGCAACCGGTTTTTGGCTCCAGTCGCTCAGCACTTCGATAAAACGGCTCATATGGGTACCTTTATATTCCTGCGGCAAATCGACAGTCAGACGGATCAGGGCCAGCACCGACTGGAACGAGCCGGCTTTCGTCTTGATCTGGAAGGGCAGATGCACATCATTGACACCGACTTTTTGAATCGGAATGCCCCGCTCATCCGCCAGACTCTGAACATCCCTCATGCCTTTCCACCACCATTTTCATAAGCAATCGGATCAATCAGCCCCGCCTCCGTAAAACCCTTGAGACGCAACACACAGCTGTCGCATGTGCCGCAGGCAGCCGCGCCGCCCCGGTAGCAGCTTGTCGTCAGTTCCAGCGGCGCTCCCAGCTTCGTACCAAGCTGGACGATTTCACTTTTTGAAAGCTGGATGAGGGGCGTTTCCACTTTGATATGCCTGCCGTCAGCCACCGCAGCCTTGGTCGAATAATCCGCCAGCTCCTGGAACAGCCGGATAAACTCCGGGCGGCAATCCGGATAACCGGAATAATCCAATGCGTTGACGCCGATAAAAATGTGGTCTGCACCGATGACTTCGGCGTATCCCAGCGCGTAACTCAGAAAAATCAGGTTCCGCGCCGGAACGTAGGTGACCGGGATGTCATGCCGCGCCGCATCCCCAGCCGGAACACTTAATTCAACATCCGTCAGGGCGCTGCCGCCTATCGCCGCCATATTGGTATTGATTACCAGGTGCCTTTCCACGGCATAATGTTCCGCGACCTTGCGGGCGCATTCCACTTCCCGCTGGTGGCGCTGCTGATAGTCGAAACTGATCGGATACAACTCGAATCCCTGATGTTTGGCAACAGCCATGCAAATTGTCGAATCCAGTCCGCCCGACAACAATACTACCGCTTTCAACCTTTCAGCACCCCCTCAAAAGTTCTGAAGTGCAGCTTGCCCACCTCGGACAGCGCTGCTTTTCCATGCAATCCGACAAACTGCCGTATCGTCTTTTCCACAAGCGGACCGGCACCTTTGGGAAAATCCAAGCCATATCGTCTGGATAACCCGTCCAACCCGGCAAGAAAGCTGTCACGAGCCAACACAGACGCGGCCGCCACGGCGATATTGCGTTCTGCGTAAGGCTTCTGCACAAGAACAATGGCCCTGCCCCGGGCCATCAATTTCGACTCCACGAACCGCACGTCGGCAAATTTATCTGTAAGGGCAAAACCACAAGGGATCAGTTCCAGCGTATCTTCAATCACCCGGGCATGCGCCCAGGCCAGCAGATGGTTCAGGTTTTTTCCTTCCGACTTCATGGAAGCGTACAGACTGTTGTAACGAGCGGGGAGCAGAATCAGTTCGCGAAACCGTCCTGCACAAAGCCGACGGATTTCTGCTGCCAGAGCCTGCACTTTTTTGTCTGTCAGTTGTTTGCAATCTTTCACGCCTGCCGCCTCCAGCGCAGCGACAAGTTTCATATCCACCGCAACCGCCGCAGCCACCAGCGGACCGAACACATCACCTTTGCCGGACTCGTCCGTTCCGATCCATCCGGACTCAAACCCTTCAACGTCCTCAAATCCGTAAGGTTTCGCGTTTTGCTCCGATGGGACCGCATCCTGCGG
>CAZXCC010000196.1:0-5647 GCA_964638945.1 uncultured Veillonellaceae bacterium
CTCAAAAGGTTGGCTTGCAATTCGCAATATAAAAACATTGATAATTTTGTTTGGTGCGGTAATGCTTTGTTCAATTTGGGCAGGGCTTTATTTTAAAATTCAAAGCGAGCGAAAGCTTGAAATCGGCAATACAATAAATGATACGGCAAATTATGCCCGCCTGCTCGAAGAAAATACAGCCCGAACAATCAAAGGCCTCGATCAGGTGCTATTGTTTCTGAAATATCGAGTTGAACATGAAACTGCCATCATCGACATTCCGAGATTTATCCGCGAGAAGATGTTTGAAGGTCAGCCCTACCTGCAGTTAGGGGTGATAAATGAAAATGGCGAGCTGATCTCTGCAAATATAGCTCCGTCAGGGAAAACCAATTTGGTGAATCGTGAACATTTTCAAATGCACAAAGCAACGGACGATGGGAGACTGTTCATCAGCAAGTCAATGCAGGATCAAGAATCTGGAAAATGGTTTATCCAATTGACCCGACGCATTAATAAGATGGATGGCTCATTCGGCGGCGTTGTGCTGGTATCCATGGATCCATTCTATTTCATCGAATTCCTCAATAAAATTGATTTGGGCGAAAATTCTTCCATCGCGGTAATTGGCCGAGATGGGTTTGTTCGCGTGAGGAAAGTCGGTCAAGAAGTTCAAATGGGGATGGATTTTCGCCAAAGAATGCAAAATGAAATGCTGGAGAGCGATGCAGGAAATTTTGTTGCAGTCAGTTTGGTTGATCATATCAAAAGATTCTTCAGCTATCGTGCTTTGCCGGAATATCCGCTGGTAGTATCGCTGGGAGTGACCGAGACGCAGGCTTTCAGGGAATTGAATTCGCGTATTGCCGCTTATTATTGGGTATGTGGATCCTTGAGCCTATTGATTATACTTTTTTTTGCGATACTGTTGGTTGGTGTTACGCGAGCTAGGAAAGCAGAAAAGAAGTTGGCGGAAGAAAGAAACCTTCTCCTGACATTGATCAATTCCATGCCGGACCGAGTTCACATTAAAGACCGAAAATCCCGTTTCATCATCAATAACAGCGCTCATCTGAAGGCGCTGGGAGCAAGTTCGCAAGCCGAGGTGTTGGGGAAGACCGACTATGATTTCCGGCCGGCCTCAGTGTCCGATCGCCATTTTGGCGACGATCAGAGCGTGATGGAAAATAACCAACCGCGATACAACTACGAAGAGCCGACCATGCACCCCTCGGGGAAAATGATTACGCTACTTGCAAGCAAAGTGCCTTTTCATAACGCCAGTGGCGAAGTGATCGGCGTGGTTGGGATTAGCAGAGATATCACCGAACAGAAGAAAGAGGAAATACGTCAACAACGACAGCGCAAAATGCTGGAACTTCTGGCGCAGGGCGCTTCTTTGCAGACTATCCTTCAAGTATTGATTGATGGGGTGGAGGAGGATATTTTCGGATCGATTGTGTCGGTATGGTTGTTGGATGAACGGAAGCAACATTTGTATCACACTGCAAGTACAAAACTGCCCTCGTTTTATATTCAGGCAATCGATGGAAATGAACTTGAACCGGATGTCGGACCCTGCAACCGGGCGGCTCTAATAAAAGACAGAGTTATTGACAAAGATATTCAGGTCGGTCCGTACAATGATAAATTTTTGAAATTAGCAAAAGAAGCCGGAATTGGCTCTTGCTGGTCGGAACCGATTTTGACCGACGAGGGTGAAGTGCTTGGGACGCTTGCAATTTATTTTGCCAAGCCAACTGAGCCATCCACCGAAGACATGAAGATGGTTTTGGATGCTTCTCATTGGGCTGGAATCGCTATCAAGAACCTTCGGCAACAGGAACAGTTGCGCAAACTGTCTCTGGCGGTTGAACAAAGCCCGGCAAGTGTCTTGATCACTGACCCGGATGGAAATATTACCTATGTGAACCGACATTTTGTGGAAGTCAGCGGCTATGGATACGATGAAGTCATCGGACAAAATCCGCGCTTTCTCAAAACGGATGAAACTCCTCCAGAAGTTTTTGCCGAACTTTGGCGCACTATCAAAGCAGGTGGCGTATGGCACGGTGAATTTATCAATAAAAAAAAGAACGGTGTGCGATATTGGGAAAAATCCATCATCAATCCTATTTTGACGGAACAAGGAACCATCACCCACTTTCTGGCTATTATGGAGGATATCACAGAATCCAAGCGAAACCAGCATGCATTGGAGATGGCAAAAGAAGCGGCTGAAAGCGCCAATCGCATGAAAAGTGCTTTTGTGGCGAACATTTCCCATGAAATCAGAACTCCCATGAATGCAATTATGGGTTTTACCGAGATTTTGCTTCGAGATACATCGTTGACAGACCAACAACGGGAGCACCTTGAAACCGTTAGTCAAAGTGGATCGCACCTATTGGAGCTGATTAATGATGTGCTGGAAATGTCCAAGATCGAAGCAGGGCGCAGCACATCCAATCCGACAGAATTTGATGTCCGCCTCGTGCTCCGTGATTTGGCAAGCATGTTCCGTGTGAAGGCGGACGAGAAATCATTGCAGTTTTCCATAGAAGCGGAACCTACTGTCCCTGTTTCCATTGTGACTGACAAACAGAAGTTCCGTCAGATTCTCATTAATCTCATAGGCAATGCCGTAAAATTCACTAAAGAGGGAAAAGTGACCGTCAAGGCATGGACTCGGCCTATCTCTGAAAAACCGGGTTTTCTCCATGTATTCGTTGATGTGGAAGACACAGGGCCTGGCATCCCTGTGGAAGACTTTGAAAAATTATTTCGCGTATTTTCACAGACGGAAATGGGTGCCGCTGAGGGAGGCACAGGATTAGGTCTAACCATCAGCCGGAGCTTTGCCCGCCTTTTGGGAGGCGATATTTCTGTAACCAGCCAGCAAGGCAAGGGCAGCTGCTTTCATGTAGAAATTCTAGCCGAGCAAGGCAGTAACGATAGAACAGAACCCGCTTGCATCAGAGAAGTGACCAGGTTGGCACCAGATCAGAAGGTATGGCGCACCCTGATTGTTGATGACGAAGAGGTAAATCGGCTGCTGCTTAGCAAAATTATGGAACGGGCGGGGTTTGAAACGCGGTTGGCGGTGGATGGCGAACAAGCGGTTGCCTTGTTTTCCGAGTGGTTTCCTGACTTGGTTTTGATGGATGTGCAAATGCCGAAAATGGATGGATATGAAGCCACTCGACGTATTAAATCCCTGTCGCAGGATAAAACAGTGCCTGTAATCGGCATATCTGCCGGTGTTTTTGAAGAGGATCGGAAAAATGCATTGAATAGCGGAATGGACGCATTTGTTGCAAAACCGTTCAAGGCACAGTATTTGTTGCATATTATTGCGGAGCACCTGCCAGTGCAATATCTCTACGCGGAGCCAACTACCTTGCCTTCCAGTATTGTGATGGACAAATTGTTTCTTGAGGAAGAGCTTGGTAAAGTTTCGGCCGAAATCCTTGAGCAGCTTCTAATCCATGCCGAGAGCGCCGATTATTTTGAATTGATGAAGCAGATAGACAAACTAGACGTCGGTTCTCCGCTGTTAGGAGCCTATTTGCGCGACCTATTGCTTCATTTCGATTATGAACTGTGCATTAAAATTATTGGAAATGCAGTCGTGCCCAAGAAGCTGACATCTGCTTCTCCGCAGTTGTTGCCGGAAATTCTGGTGATTGACGACATGCCGGAAAACCTGCAGCTGCTGGCAGGGATATTAAGTAGCGAACTATATAAGGTGCGCCCTGTCACGGGCGGCAGATTGGCGTTGAAAATAGCTCGTTGCAAGCCGCCTGACTTAATTCTGTTGGATATAACCATGCCGGAGATGAATGGATACGAAGTGTGTGCGGAGCTGAAAGCAAGTCCGTCGCTCAAAGATATTCCTGTCATTTTTATCAGCGCTCTTTCTGATATGGATGACAAAGTTAAAGCTTTTGCTGCTGGTGGGGTCGACTATATTACCAAACCTTTCCAAGCGACTGAAGTACAAGCTCGTGTCAATACCCATCTGAAACTGAGGTTCCTGCAAAAGGAACTCCAACAGCGCAACCTACGCTTAAACAAACTGGTTCAGGAACAGGTTCAAGAAATAACAGAATCTCAGCTGACAACCATTTTTGCTCTGGCAAAGCTCGCTGAAGGCCGGGATGACGAGACAGGAAAACATCTGGAAAGGGTTCGCAAAAACTGCGGGCTACTGGCGAAATGGTTGCAGGAACATTCTCCGTACAAGGAGCTGATATCAAAGGAGTTCATTGATAATATTTTCTATGCCAGCCCTTTGCATGATATAGGCAAGGTGGGTATACCTGACTCCATCTTATTGAAGCCAGGCGAACTAAAGGAAGATGAATTCGAAGTTATGAAAAAACATACCCTTATTGGGGCTGAGACTTTGACGGCAGTGCAACATATGCACCCGCAGAACAGCTTCATCAATATGGGAGTTGAAATTGCGAGATCACATCATGAAAAATGGGATGGCAGCGGATATCCTGATAAACTTGCGGGCGAACAGATTTCATTGGCCGCCCGGATTATGGCAGTGGCGGATGTTTATGACGCTCTTCGGACCAAACGAGTATACAAACCGGCGCTTTCACAGGCTGAGACCTGTAAGATACTGTTCGAAGAGAGCGGAAAGCATTTTGATCCGGTGATTATTGAAGCTTTCCGCCAACTTCAGGATCAATTCGATGAACTCCAAACGAATTTTCTTTCGTAAGATTGTGACCAAAATGTATTAGAATAATATCTGGTTTGAATAAACATTGGACCCCGGTACGATTCTGTACCGGGGTCCAATGTTTATTCCACATCGAAAATTTTGCCTGGGTTCAAAATGAGATTGGGATCCAGTGCTTTTTTTATGCGGCGCATCATATCAAGTTCCACTGGATCAGTAAATTTTTGCATCAAGTTTTTTCGTTTATACCCGATGCCGTGTTCTCCAGACAATCGGCCGCCGATTTCATAAGTGATTTTATACAGGTCATCTTGAAAAGCGCCGAGTTTTTCATCCCATTGCTCATCCGTCAGGTCGCATTTCAGGATATTCAGGTGAATGTTGCCGTCACCGGCATGACTGACCATTCCAAAGGCAAGTCCATATTTTTTGGAAAGTTGGCTGATTACTTTTGATGCTTTGGGAATCTGGTCAACTGGTACCACAACATCTTCATAAGACTGAATGAGGCTATCGCTTCGGGTCGCTTCAGTGAACATCTTGCGGGCATTCCAAATTTTTGCCGAATCAGCAACCAGTACCGCAATAGCCCCTGCCTGACTACATAATTCGTCAAGCTGAACAGTTTTGTTTTCCAAGTCATCCTCATTTTCTGCTTCCATTTGAATAATGACATAACTTCCAACATCACTGTGCGGAAGTTTTTCTTTCAGATACCGTTCCACGCTGCGAACGGTCGAATTGTCCATGAATTCGATGCAAGTGGGGATGAGTCCCGCCCTCAGGATATCATTGACAATTGCGATTGCTTGTTCCACGTCGGGAAATACCGCTAACAGGTCGATGACATGTTTGGGCAGAGGTTTTAATTTCAGTGTTGCCTGCGTGATGATGCCGAGTGTGCCTTCGGAGCCCATGATTAACTGCTCAAGGCAGTAACCGGTGGTGTTTTTGTTCAGCCGGCTGCCG
>CAZXCC010000197.1:0-5601 GCA_964638945.1 uncultured Veillonellaceae bacterium
AACATTTGGTAGCACGTAGAGCAGGCTGTAATCATAACCGGTTTTCCCAACTCCATCCAAATTCTCCTGAACTTTTGTACGCCGCCCTGGAAAAGTTCGGGCTGGTTGCTCCATTGCGCCGGCGTGCCGCAGCAAAAAAGGAGGATTCCCACTTCAGGCAAGTGCTTGCGCAAATCGGCATATGTCTTGAAAACAAGGTGGGGAGCTGTACCGGAAAGCTGGCACCCCGGGAAAAAGACATACTGACTGGAATTTGACCCAGGCGGGTTTTTCACCAATATGCAATTTTTACTATTGCTTGCAAGCAAATCCCCCAGAGGCGAAATCTTTGCGGACATTGCGTCTCCCTTATCCCTGTTGATTATTTTTGTCTATGGATAAATTTTATATTACTGCCTATGCTTGTCAAGAATATATGAATATGCAGATGCACGGAAACAATAAGATTTGTGTGTTGTAAAAATACTACACATAGTAATTTGTTGGGCATTAATTGTAGTCATATGCATACAAAAATGATGCTGGAGATTCTGGAAATCACTTATACAATAAGGGGTTTCGCGCTTGGCACGAATATTGCTAATACTAGAGAACAGAACGAAATTGTTGCAAACGGAGGATTACTTTGGAACAAATCAGCCGCAGGGAGTTCTTTTCCAGAAAAGTACTTGGGCAAGTATGGAACAAAGCTATTCCAATGGAAATTATATCTAAAACCTTATCGGAGAAGCTTTCAGAGCCAGTAGGACATAGTAATGCTACCCCAGTCGACGGGGAACGTGTTGTCATGCAAGACTATTTCTCTTCTCCGCTCTATAGTTATGCGCTTTTGTCCGAGATGCCCTGGGAGATGCTGGCCGATGAAGCACAAAAAAGAGGGATTCCGTTTGAGGGTCGCAGCAAGATGGATATAGTACGGGAACTGTTTACCGGTGAAAAGGATGGAGGATGAATCTGATGGATGACAGTGACCGGATGGTGGAAGGAGAAGGAACGGTTAATCATTTCTGGTCGAGTTGTTTTGCTGATGAACAAAAAAAACTGCGATTGGGACTGAAATATATCAGTCAAATGCGGGACGAGTGCCCCTATTGGTATCTATGGTTTACTGAATTGCCAGGTGTTTTCAAATTGTGCCTGCTGGACTGTTCCACCATGGATGGTTGCTGGGACTGGCATGCTTTATTCCGAATCAAGTATTACCCCCATCCACAGGAAGATGTTTTTCAAGGGTTATCCGTACTGGAACAGATTTGCCGGATGAGTGAAATTTTCAATACCAGGCCCGCTCAGTGGAATGAGGGTGAAACCGGTTGCGTCTGCCATGGCGGTGTTCATCATCATGGCGCACGTTTTGCAGATCTGCAGGCAGGAACAGGAGTTCCCAATATTTTGAGTGTGGCAGAGATTCCGGAAGATTTTTTCCTGGCCGGGCAAATGGAACTTTTTCATCGCAGCGGGTATGGCAGCGAATTTGTATGGGAAAGCCAGGACAGCTGGCAGGTTAAAATGACGGAAAATTACTACATATCGGATGCGGATGGAGCAAAATTGAAAGTCCTTCGTAAAGGAGATGTGGATCGCGATTTTCCTGGATGGATGTTGACGGATTACTTCTCCCAACGTTTTTCTTCAGGCTGGAAGGAACATTTTGGCTATGACAGGATGGAAGAGGTGGTAGAGCAATTTCCCGGCATTTCCTTTATTAGCGACGGACAAAAATTAGATTCTGTGGTGAGTCCATCCATCCGGCGACGTCTGACTTGCTGCAAAATGAATTATTTTTTGGAAGGAGGTGAAATTTAATGGAAAATAAAGCGTCAGGAGGTTCCGGCTATATGACTGGGCTTTTGACAGGATTGATCGTTGGAGGTTTGCTGTTTTGGGTAACGATGCAGCTACTGATCGCACAGAGACCGATTTAAACAAACAGAAGGGAGGAATGGGGCAATGGCAGAAGATTTTTCCCGGCGCTCATTTATTAAAGGTGCCAGTATTGGAGTAGCCGCTGGGTATTTTGCGGCGGCGGGACTATCTTCCACAGCGTTGTATAAACAGGTACTGCCGCAAGAAAAACTCAATCAGGTTGATATAGGGGAGATTAAGGCTCTGCGCATGAAAGTGGTATCGGAAACCAGCTGGTACGATAACAATGTTCTCCTTAACGACCTAAAAGGGGCGGGAGGATTATTGGTTAACCAGTACATCATCCCGTGGACTTCCAATGGGGTTGCGGCCGGATATAACGGTAACAACGCTGGTGGGTTCGCCACATATATCGAAGCTGATCTTCTGGACGGAAGTACCAAAAGAATATTGCTGGATACCGGATGGAATCCGGCTTGGATGGAGAAACGATTTATCGAAGAGGGAGTCGCAGAAAAACTGGCAAAAAAGCAGATTGATTACTGGGTTGTCAGCCATGAGCATTTTGACCATTATTGGGGTTTAGAAGCAACGTTGAAATATAATCCCAATCAGGATGTATATGTACCAAAGGGATTTTATCAGGAAGGGTTTGATTTGTTAAAAGGGAAAGCGTTTCCTAAAGCTCAGGTAAAAAATGACTATCCACACAAAGGTAAAGTAAACGTCATGGATTCCAGCAAAGTCAACCCTTTATTCCCGGGTGCAGCACTGATGACTTTTGACATGCCGATCATTTGCCGGGTGTTTGGAGAACAGGCATTTGTTTTTAATGTAAAAGATAAGGGCCTCGTATTGGTGACAGGTTGTTGTCATATGGGAATCATAACGTATTTGGAAACGGTACGTAAAAAAATCAAGGGCGGCGACAAGGTTTATGCGGTCCAAGGCGGCCTCCATATTTCACCGTTTGAAGATTGGGACCCCCAATATGACGATTTGGTTTTGGCGCTGAACAAATACGGTATTCAGAAAATCGGTGCAAACCACTGTACAGGATTTATTGCTGTAGAAAAAATGATTGCCGCTAAACTTCCAATAGTGACTGGAAGCATGAAAAATATGACAAAACGCAATATATATCTTGGCAATGGCGATACTCTGGCAGTGTAAGGAAGGAGGGGATGATTATGACAACAAAATCTTTTGATGAATCGATACCCGTACCGGCGCAGGATACTGAGGGGCATTATGAAGAATTGGATACTTTGTGGTTGGAGGAAAGAAGCCTGTCTAATTCCCTGAGCCAGCCGCTCCGTGGAATCTTGGGATTTATGCTTACTTTTGGTTTTTTCATGGCGATTTGGTATGTTTTTATGGATCCGCGCGGAGTTTTGCAGTGGTATACGCCAATGTACGGTTATATGTATATCAGATGGCTTCTCATTGTTGCCATCTGGCAAGCATATATATTCAATTTCTGGCCTTTTAAGCAAAAATGGGTGGAAGAAACGCATCCTCTTGTCAAGGGTCCAATATTTATCGGAATCAACTGGGCGATTACCGGATTATTGGTATGGGTTGGATTTTTTTGGCTTATTGGCAAATACTCCATCCCTTATTTCAGTTGGCCGGAGCTGCACAAAGCCGGCATGACCGATTTCTTTGCCAGAGAGTATGCAGGCCTTGCAGTTTTAATGGTAGCTGCCATTGCTTCCTGGCTGGCTCCGATCTGGCCGATGGCATTCGAAAATTACCCGTGGCATAAATTAGCGCAACCTGCCAAAGGATTTACAGTATTTTGTATCACAAGTTTATTCACGATTTTTATTTATTTCTTTTTTATGCATCCGCATTACATGGTGCTGTTCTATCCCTGGCAAAAGTTTGCTGCGGCAATGCCCTGGTGGTACGAGTCGGCCAAAACTCTATCCGGCAATTACAATGTCGGGTGGATCATGTGTGGAACGATTGCGGTTTGGCTCGTTGAGACAATTTGGGAACGTTATCCATTCCGCCTCGTTAAAAAACAACCTTTGAGAGGGTTGGCCGGTTTTGCCTGGGTTCTGTTCATCGCACTCCTCATGTTTAACACGTTCAACCTGATGCAGGATCTTGCATGGGGACCGGCATATGAAGGCGGCAAGCGACTGTATGCTCCGGACTGGCGTTATCTGCATTCCGGCGAACTGGCTGTCATGATGTTGATGCCGGCTTTAATTCTGTACTTTTATTTCGACAACTGGCCCAAAAAGTATTCGACAGAAGTAAATCTGGCAGTAAGGACCATGATTGTCGTGGCAGGAACATTTTTGTTCAATTGGATATATTATCAAGTCAGCCCGCCGTTACTAGGGACGCAACCCGGATATTCCCATCCACAGCAGTTTCCGATGGCGCCGGTCATACTCTGGATCGTCGTGATGCTATACCATAACTGGTTCATGGATGGATGGCCCTGCAAACGGATCAAGAAGGACTGATCGTATCCTTTATGTGTAAAACATCGGGCTATCCGCTGCGGAAATGTCGTTCCGTTGTGGATAGCCTGAATGCATTGGCAGGAAGTGTTTTTTTTGTGCCGAACTGTTGTGCTATGGTAATTATTGAGGTGCGATATGATGTTAAATCTGATAATTGACGGCAATAATCGATTGGTTTGGGCGAATGAAGCGGCGCAGTCTACATTGGGACTTCCCGAAAAGGGCGAAAAAAGCGTTGTGAGGAGAGTATTTGGCACATCGCAGCTTTATCAGTCCATCGAGAAGCAAGCGTTTAACTATCGATGGGCAGGACAATTGCCTGTCACCGGAGCCAACGGCGAGAAAAAAATATTTTCCGGACGTGCAAACTGGGTTACCGATACTAATTGCGTGTTCAATCAGATTTTTTTCGATGGTCAAATTTTGGATGATTGCGTTTCTGCTCAAGCAGAAGGAGAAACAGATACTCCTGTTCTTCAGACGGCACAATTGCGAAAAGTTTATGAGATTTCTGCAAGTATCAACTCGAACCTGGATTTTCAGTCAATTTGCGTTGATGTTACGCGAAAAGCCGCCGAACTGGTCGGTGCCGAACGAAGTCTGCTGTATAATGTCACGAAAAATGAAATTGGTGTTTTTGCCACATGGAATATGAGTGAGTCTCAACGTGCTCTATTTTATATGGTTGACTTTCGGCATGGTATTATTAAAAATTGTCTGCGCCACCGTTCTCCTGTTTTGGTCTCTGCATATAGCGAACATCCGGATTGGATTCCGGAGATCTATCATGCGTTGTGTTTTGAATCGTTTATTTTATACCCGCTTTATGCGGGACAAAGACTTGTTGGTGTATTGGCTCTGTTCCAAAAAGAACCGCTGCGTTTTGGAGATAGACATCTGATGCTGTTGCAGATGATTTCGAATCAAATGGCCATCGCAGTTCTCAACGCCCAGACTTATAGTGATATGCGCAGTATAACTACGAACCTGGAGCGGGAACTGGGACTCAAGTCAAGTCAGTTACGTGTTTCGGAATTGGCTTTGATCCGCAAATCCAATGAACTTGCTGCTGTTTTTGACGCCATTACCGATGGGCTGTTTGTGATGGATGAAAATTTGACTATTTTAGAAGTAAATCAGGCAGGTCTTAGCTTCGCGGGTATGCGTAATCCGGTTCACTTGATTGGCAGCTCATACTGCAATATAGTTGGACGGCGTTATGACTGCGAGCACTGTTATTTGAGACAGACAC